>DSDU01000215.1 GCA_011056835.1 Deltaproteobacteria bacterium | reverse complement strand
GGAGGCCCATTGATAAATGGGCCGCGCGAATGCGCGGCAAAGTCAAGTATTTTTTATAAATTTTAACCATTTTTTACGTGGAGACTCTAAACTCTAGTATTATCTAATATACAAAAAAAATAAGGATAGGTGGCTCGATGGAATTTAATGTTGAAAGGGGTACGTTTTTGGAGGCTGTCCAGAAGACGCTCGGTATTGTGGAGAGAAAATCAACAATGCCTATTCTGAACAATGTTTTGATAAAAACGGGTGATGGTCAGATAACGGTTGTTGCCACCGACCGTGAAGTAGGATTAGTAGCACACTACAATGCAACTGTCGTCGAAGAGGGGGGAATAACGATTGCTGCACGAAAACTCTTTGAAATGATCAGGGAAATTCAAGGCGATAGTATCAATTTAAAGAAGTTGGAAAATAACTGGGTGACCATTACCTGTGGTAAAATCAAGTACCGATTACCGGGTATTTCCGTTGATGAATTTCCGGAAGTTTCAGATGGTGATGATATCGGCTTTTCAAAGATAAAAAGCGGGTTACTCCGTGAAATGATTACCAAGACATACTTTGCCATATCCACCGATGAAATGAGGGCAAGTTTAAATGGGGTATATTTGAAAATTGATCGAGGATGGATTGAGATGGTAGCGACCGACGGTCATCGGTTGTCTGTTGTCAAGATGAAACTGGAGGATGATGTCGTACCTGATTTCGGATCGGAAGGAATAATTATTCCAAGAAAAGGAGTCGGAGAAATACGAAAGCTTCTTGAAGATGACGATGAATATGTTCAGGTTGGAATTCAACAGGGAGTTTGTATTCTTAAAAAGAATAATACCATTTTAAGGGTAAGTCTGATCGATTCGGATTATCCTGACTATGAAAAAGTAATACCCACCGAGAGGGGGATTGACGTAACACTGAATAAGGATGAAATGCTTCATTCCCTGAAAAGGATGGGTGTCATTTCAAGTGAACGGTTCAGCGGTGTAAAAATTCAACTTACCGATCACAAGATGGTACTGAGTTCCATTAATCCAGATGTGGGAGAAGCGCAGGACGAATTGACAGTCGACTATTCAGGAAAAGACCTTGAAATGGGGTATAATGTGAAATATCTGATTGAAGCGATCGATGTCATCGGAGAGAGAGACATATCGTTTGAGATGCGAGAGTCTCATGGCCCGGGTATTATCAGGTCATTTGGTAACGATAGTTATAAGTGCATTATTATGCCCCTGAGACTGTAATAGAGAGGTAGTTGATAAACAAATATGAGTACTTATAGTGCTGACAGTATAAAGGTATTAGGTGGGTTGGAAGCGGTCAGAAAAAGACCTGCCATGTATATCGGCAGTACCGGAAAAGATGGGCTCCACCATCTTGTTTACGAAGTTGTGGACAATAGTATTGACGAAGCATCGGCGGGAGCCTGTGACAGAATCGATATAAAAATCAGGGTTGATAACAGCGTATCCGTCGATGACAATGGCAGAGGAATACCGGTGGACATGCACAAGACGGAACGAGTGTCAGCCGCTGAAGTGGTAATGACAAAACTTCATGCCGGTGGAAAATTTTCAAATGATAGTTATAAGATATCCGGTGGACTCCACGGTGTCGGTGTTTCCGTAGTGAATGCACTTTCTACCTATCTTGATCTTGAGGTGCGCCGTGATGGGAAGGTTTATCGCCAATCCTATCGAAGAGGTGTTCCCGTTGCGCCCTTGGAAGAAATAGGGCAAACGAAACGGAGAGGAACGAAGGTCACGTTTCAGCCCGATGTGGAGATCTTTGAAGACATTGATTTCAGTTTTGATGTTCTTTCAAACAGATTACGTGAACTGGCATTTTTAAATAAAGGAGTGCAGATTACACTGACAGACGAGCGTAACGATAAGTATTCAGAATTCTTATATAAGGGAGGTATCGTTTCGTTTGTTGAATACATAAACAGAAATAAAAAAGTTCTCCATAAGAAACCCTTCTTGATTAGTGGTTCCCGTGAAGATTGTGAGGTTGAGGTTGCCATTCAGTATAATGATACCTATGCTGAGAATGTTTTCTCGTTTGCGAACAGTATAAACACAACTGAGGGAGGAACTCACCTTGTCGGCTTTCGTTCTGCCCTGACAAGGGTCGTCAATAACTATGCCGTTGCGAACAATATGTTGAAAAACGGTAAGGAGTCTCTGAAGGGAGAGGATATTCGGGAAGGACTTGCATGTGTTATCAGTGTTAAGCTTTCAAATCCCCAGTTTGAGGGGCAGACGAAAACCAAGCTCGGCAACAGCGATGTCAAGGGACTTGTCGAGGGTGTTGTCTATGAGAAAATGGGGACGTATCTTGAGGAAAATCCTACGGTAGCAAAGCAAATAGTCGGCAAGTCCGTCGATGCGGCACGAGCTCGGGAGGCAGCCCGTAAAGCTCGTGAACTGACGCGGAGAAAATCCGCCCTCGAGGTTTCGTCACTCCCTGGCAAACTGGCGGATTGCCAGGAGCGCGATCCGGCGTTGAGTGAACTCTATATTGTAGAGGGAGACTCGGCAGGTGGGTCGGCGAAACAGGGACGCGACCGGAAGAATCAGGCGATTCTCCCTCTTCGTGGAAAGGTTATCAATGTTGAAAAAGCCCGATTCGACAAAGTGCTCAGTAATGAGGAAATCAAGGTAATTGTTACCGCCCTTGGCTCGGGTATCGGGAAAGATGACTATGATGTCGGTAAGCTTCGATACCACAAAGTGATCATAATGACTGATGCCGATGTCGATGGGTCACATATCAGAACATTGCTCCTGACCTTTTTCTTCAGACACATGAGAGAACTTATCGAGCGGGGATATATGTATATAGCACAGCCGCCACTTTACCGAATTGCCAATAAGAAAGAGGAAAAATACATTAACACAGAGGGAGAGATGCAGAATTTTGTTCTCACAAGCGGTGTTAATAGAGTGCAGGTAGTTCTTTCTGATGGAAGCAGTATAACGGGAAACCGACTGCTGACCCTTATTAAAAAGGGAATCAGACTCGGGTCGATTTTGGAAAAGTTTGAGTACGAAGGAAAGGATAAGGACATTGTACGGATGCTTGCGGCTGATCCTGTCTTTTCTCCTGACGATTTCAAAGATGAGACGACGTTGATGAAGATTGCACGGCGTGTTGCAATGGCAATTGATGATAAAATTGACTCTTACTGGGCGCAACTTGACGAAGAACACGGGGGATATAAGCTGTTTTTTGAGATAACCAGAAATGGGCGTCGGAAAACGGTATATCACGATAAGGATATTTTTAATGTTCCCATGTTTTCTGAAGTTAAGGAAATGCTCAAGCAATTAAACGCCTTGGGAGAACCACCCTATGGAGTTATTGAGAAAGGATCGGACAACATGGAGAAACGGCAGTTCGAAAGTATGTCGTCTCTCATTAATTATATTATTGAAGTCGGAAAGAAAGGGATGACCATCCAGCGGTATAAAGGTCTTGGCGAAATGAATCCTGGACAGTTGTGGGAAACAACGATGGATCCGGAACGGCGAACTCTCCTTCAGGTCAAAGTCGAGGATGCTATTGCTGCAGATGAAATATTTACAACGCTCATGGGAGATCAGGTTGAACCACGAAGGGATTTCATTTTTGAAAATGCCCTCAACGTTTCGAATCTTGATATATAACACAGACGCAAAACACCTCTCATACATTAGTTCCGGTCACCTGGTTATTGTCTTTTATTTATCACGCTTCAGGTATAGACTCTACGTTGATGAGAGCTGCGTTAGTGAGGAGGATGCATTATAATGGAGCAGTTATACCAGCGGAATATAGCCGTCAGTATTGAAGACGAGATGAAAAAGTCCTATATGGACTATGCCATGAGCGTCATCATCGGGCGGGCTATTCCCGATGTAAGAGATGGTCTTAAACCGGTGCATCGAAGGGCGCTCTACGCCATGTCTGAGCTCGGCAACCGTTGGAACAGGCCGTATAAGAAATCGGCGAGAATCGTAGGTGATATTATCGGTAAATATCATCCTCATGGCGATTCCGCAGCCTACGATACGATCGTCCGCATGGCACAGGATTTTAACATGCGGTATCCCTTAGTTGACGGACAAGGGAATTTCGGGTCAATTGACGGTGATTCTCCGGCGGCGATGAGGTATACAGAAGTTCGAATGTCCCGTCTCTGTGAGGAAGTTCTTGCTGATTTGGATAAGGACACCGTAGACTTTATCCCGACTTATGATGATTCACTGGAAGAACCGGTCGTTCTTCCGTCTAAGATACCGACCCTCCTTCTTAACGGATCGTCCGGCATTGCCGTTGGATTGAGCACCAATATTCCACCTCACAATCTCGGTGAGCTTGTTGACGGCATTACTGCGCTGATTCGAGATTCCAGGATCGATACGGACGGGCTCATGAAATACATAAAGGGACCGGATTTTCCTACGGCTGGTTTTATTAACGGACGGGACGGCATCATTTCGGCATACAAAACAGGACGGGGTATCATTCGTGTGCGAGCCCGGTCACTGATTGAAAGAAACGCCCGGAGTGACCGTGAAAGCATTATCATAACCGAACTCCCCTATCTCGTGAATAAGGCGAATCTCATTGAGAAAATTTCTGATCTTGTGAAAGAGAAAAAAATAACCGGCATCTCAGATCTGAGAGATGAATCTGATCGCGAGGGTATGAGAATCGTCATTGATTTAAAAAAAGATGAAGTTGCCGGTATAATTCTGAACCAGCTCTATAAACATACTCAGATGGAAACGTCTTTCGGCATCATCATGCTGGCAATCGATGAGGGCCAGCCCCGCGTCCTGAATCTCAAAAAATACCTTCAACGGTTCGTTGAATTCAGGAAAGAGGTCATTACGAGAAGAACGATTTTTGACCTTACCAAGGCCATGGAAAGACAGCACATTCTGGAAGGATTGCTTATAGCGCTGAACAATATAGATGACGTCATCGCAACAATCAAGGCATCGACGAATCCCCAGGAAGCCGCCGTGGCACTTTCCGGGAAATTCGGGTTAAGCGAGATCCAAGCCAAGGCTATTCTCGATATGCGGCTGCAGCGGTTGACCGGACTTGAGCAGTCAAAGATAAAAGATGAACACAATCAGGTTGTCGCCCATGTTGCTGAATTACAGGGTATTCTTGATGATCCACAGAAGGTTCTTGAGATCATTATTGAAGAATTGGAAGCTTGTCGGAAAACTTACGGTGATGAGCGAAGAACGGAAATTGTCCTAACAAGCGCCGAGATCAATATAGAAGATCTTATAGTTGAAGAGGATATGGTCGTTACGGTATCCCACCACGGTTATGTTAAGCGGAATCCCGTAACGCTCTATCGAAGTCAGCGCCGCGGCGGTCGTGGAAAAATGGGCATGGGAACAAAGGAAGACGATTTTGTCGAACGTATTTTTATCGCTTCAACCCACAGCTATGTTCTCTGCTTTATCAACACCGGAAGGGTGCATTGGCTCAAGGTTCATGAAATTCCCCAGGCCGGACGGGCTGCCAAAGGCAAGGCGATCGTCAACCTGATCGGTATCGCCAGCACTGAAAGGGTAACGGCGGTCCTTCCCGTGAAGGAATTTGTTGAAGGGAAATATGTATTTTTTGCCACGAAGAAAGGTATTGTAAAAAAAACCGACCTTCTTGCTTATTCAAATCCCCGGATTGGCGGAATTATCGCCCTGGCTCTCGATGCAGGAGATGAATTGATAGACGCGAAGCTTACCGACGGGACCCAGGATGTCTTCATCGGAACAAAGATGGGCAAGGCCATCAGATTTAACGAAACCGATGTCAGAAGCATGGGAAGGACGGCACGCGGCGTTACCGGCATTCGGATGGATCGGGATGATAATGTGGTCGGGATGGAGATTCCCGGCGACGGCAATTCAATCGTGACCATCTCGGAAAACGGGTACGGTAAGAGGACCGAAGTTTCCGAGTACAGGAAACAGAGCCGCGGCGGCAAGGGTATTATCAATTTAAAAACGGTACCCAAAGTGGGAGTCGTCACCGGTATCAGACAGGTGGTCGGGAACGAGGATGTCATCCTGATCAGCAATGGAGGAAAGATCATCAGATTACAGGTCGGTGAAATTTCACAACTCCACCGAAGTACACAGGGCGTAAAACTGATATATCTTGACGACGGAGAAAAGCTTGTCGGTCTTGCTCGGGCGGAACGGGAGCATGAAGAGCAGGAAAACATCAATGACGACATCGACCTGATTCCGGAGGAAGAGCGGGACGAAGAAAGCTGAATCAGGATGGGTGACATGAAGCCGTTCGTCCGAAGCGGACAACCGCGATATATCGTCTTCGATCATACGGCTGATCTGGGACTTGAAATCTATGGGACCGATGAACAGGAACTGTTTGTCAATGCCGCTTTCGCACTGTTCGATTCAATGACTGACGTCAGCCGGGTGGATGTAGCAGCCAAACGTTCCTTTGACATAGAGGGATCAGACCGGGAAGATCTCTTCATAAATTTTCTGCGTGAAATGCTCTATATGTACAACGGAGAGGGTTTCTTAGTGAATGCTGTGACTCTGGATATCATGAACAGCCATCGTGTCACCGGGATGGCGTTCGGCGAGCCGTATAACCCGGCGAAACATAGAATTACGATAGAAATCAAGGCAGTTACCTATCATCTGCTTCGGGTGGAACGAACAAAGAAGGGATGGTACGGCAGGATTATTTGTGATGTCTGACATACGCTTGGAAAAACTTGACGACTATCGCTGGAGGATTCCGCCGGTAGGGGGGATGCGGGTGCCCGGGCTTATCTATTCAAGCGACAGCATGCTTGGTTTTATCGGATCGGACCAGAGTCCGCAACAGGTGGCCAATGTGGCCCATCTTCCCGGCATTTTGAAGTATTCCATGGCAATGCCGGATATGCACTGGGGATACGGATTTCCGATCGGCGGCGTTGCCGCCTTTGATCTTGATGATGGAGTTATCTCGCCGGGAGGGGTTGGCTATGACATTAATTGCGGTGTCAGACTTATGGCGACCCGTCTTTTTTTCGACGATATCAAAGATCGTCTTTATGATCTGGTGGCATCGCTGTTTCAAACGATCCCCACCGGTGTCGGTTCCAAAGGGAATCTCAAGCTGTCGGTGAGTGAAGAGAAAAAGGTTCTCCGTGACGGGGCGCAATGGGCGGTCGACCGCGGATTCGGCGATACCAATGATCTTGCCATGACTGAAGACCGAGGTGTCATGGACGGTGCAGATCCCGACGTTGTCAGCGACAGAGCCCTCGAACGGGGGAAACAGCAACTGGGAACCCTCGGTTCGGGAAATCACTTTCTCGAGATAGAGGTTGTCGAAACAATATTTGATGAGACCGCCGCAACAGCCCTCGGCCTTAAATTGAACCAGGTTGTCGTGGTCATCCACAGTGGTTCCCGGGGTCTCGGGTATCAGATCTGCGACGATTACCTCGCCCACATGGTCAAAAAAATCGATAAGCTTGACTTTCCATTACCGGATCGGCAGCTCGCCTGTGCCTATCTCGATTCAAACGAGGGGCGGCAGTATCTTGCTGCCATGGCCTGTGCGGCGAACTATGCCTGGGCGAATCGTCAGATGCTTATGCACTGGACCCGGGAGACATTTGAGAGAACGCTGAAAAAATCCCCCCGTGATATCGGAATGAGACTCATCTATGACGTCTGTCATAACATTGCCAAGATAGAAGAATTCTTCATAGACGGCAAGAGCAGGAAGGTCTGTGTACACCGTAAAGGGGCAACCCGGGCGTTACCGCCGGGACATCCTGCCCTTCCCGACCGGTATCGTCCGGTGGGACAGCCCGTCCTGATTCCCGGCGACATGGGGACGGGATCATACGTTCTGGTGGGAACGGAAAAGGCGTTTCTCGAAACTTTCGGCAGTACCTGTCATGGCGCCGGACGGGTCATGAGTCGTGCCCAGGCGAAAAAAGCAAGCAGGGGACGATCGATCGCCCGGGAAATGAAAGATCGCAATGTTATCGTCATGGCAACAGGGAAAGGTACTTTGCAGGAAGAGATTCCCGAGGCATATAAAGATGTTGATTCGGTTGTGGATATTGTGCACAAGGCCGGTATTTCTAAGAAAGTCGCTCGGTTGCGAGCGGTCGGATGTATCAAAGGATAAGAGAAGCGTTGAGCCGTTACCTTTTAGATCAAGATGAAAGAGACAAATACGGAAACGATTGTTTCTTAAGGGGGAACCTATGGCAGATCTTACTATTCCGGAAAATGTTTACGATGTGATAATCATCGGTGGTGGTCCCGGCGGACTGACGGCAGGGCTCTATGCATCACGGGCAAGCATGAAGGTATTGCTCGTGGAAGGAAGCTATACGGTAAGTCAAATCACCCTTACTGATATGATAGAGAATTATCCGGGTCTTCCCGGTATAACCGGATTTGAATTGATCGATCGATTCAAAAAGCAGGCCCTTTCGTTCGGACTTGAAATAAAAGCGGAACAGGTATCATCATTACAAAAGGCAGAGCGGGGAGGTGTTTCACTCTGGATGGTCTCGACCGATACCACACAGTACGAGGCACTCTCGGTCATCATATCAACAGGTGCCGAGTGGAGGCATCTCGGTGTGCCCGGCGAGGATCGTTTGATCGGTCAGGGCGTATCGTTCTGTGCTACCTGCGATGCACCGTTTTACCGAAACAGGGATGTTGCCGTGGTGGGTGGCGGCGATACAGCGGTGCAGGAGGCGCTTTACCTGACGAAATTTGCCGACAGTGTCAGGCTTATCCATCGACGGGACCGGCTCCGAGCAACGGGCATCCTCCAGGAGCGAGCTTTTGCCAATGAAAAAATCACCTTTATCTGGGATTCCGTTGTTGAAGAAATTCTCGGTGATAACGGCGTGACGGGATTACGGATACGGAACCTGAAATCCAATGATATGAAGGAACTGCCTGTAGACGGCGTTTTCCTCTTCATCGGACTGCTCCCCAATACAAAGCTGGTCGACGGGCTTGTCAGCCGTGATGACGATGGTTATATTATCGTCGACAGCGAGATGAGATCGTCAGCGGAAAGTGTATTCGCCTGTGGCGACTGTATCAGAAAATCACTGCGGCAAGTTGTGACGGCGTGTGGTGACGGTGCCGTTGCCGCCGATTCAGCGGGACTATATGTGGATAAGCTTAAGGGGCAGGAGTATTAACTGAAGAGAGCCGCCGGATGAAATTGTTCCACTGAATGCCGATAAATAAAAGTTTAAATTTTAGGAGGATAGATCCTGTGCCCATTTATGAATATAAATGTAAAAATTGTGATCATGAATTTGAGATGATTGTCTTTTCGGGTAGTGACGACAAAGATATTGAATGCCCGGAGTGCGGTAAGAAAAAGGCGGAAAAGATGATATCGAAAACAGCGCGGTCAGGTGGTGGTTGCGCCGATTCCTGCTCCGCTACGTCCTGTTTTACCTGAGGATAAACAAGCAGACCGGCTGGAAGTCGGTTTATCGAAACGTTACATGTGCGTGTAACAGACTCATATAAAGAGGAGGAGTGGGATAAGGTAACAGGGGAATACCTTATCGAAAGATTGGCCTGTCTGCTCCTCCGTTCTGCTTCCCGACCTTCGAGATAGTATATGAATGTTGATCGATTCATCGAGTTCTGGCAGCATCTTCCATACCACATCAGCCCGACCCTTATCGAGATAGGATCCTTTCAGCTACGATACTACGGTCTCATGTATCTGGTGGCTTTTTTTGTGACCTATCTTCTCGTTACCTACCGCATTAAACACGAAGGATATCCCTATTCGAAAGATCTGATCCAGGATTATTTTGTCTGGGCTATCCTCGGCCTGCTCATCGGTGCCCGGCTGGGTTACGTGGCCTTCTACAGTTTTGACTATTACCTCAGACATCCTCTTGAAATTATTTTTCCTTTTGATGCCGCCAACGGGTTTCAGTATGTCGGAATCAGCGGGATGTCCTATCATGGCGGCGCCCTCGGTGTTTTGCTGGCCTCAATCATCTTTTGCCGGAGGCATTCCATTGATTTCTGGCGATATGCCGACCTCTTTGCCGCCGCCGTTCCCCTGGGTTATACCTTCGGGAGAATCGGAAATTTCATCAACGGAGAACTGTACGGACGAGTTACCGATGTTCCCTGGGGAATGTATTTTCCCCTTGACCCCGGACACAGGCTCCACCATCCATCGCAACTCTACGAGGCATTCTTTGAGGGAATATTTCTCTTCATTATTCTATGGAGCATACGCAAAAAAAAATATTTTGACGGATTTCTCTTTTCCCTTTACCTGATCGGATACGGCGTCGTCCGGTTTTTCATAGAATTCTTCAGGGAGCCCGATGCCCATCTCGGATTTGTCACAGGCATTCTTACCATGGGGCAGGTGCTCTGCCTGGCCATGATTCTTCTCGGTCTGGTCTTAATGGCGGTCAGAAGAAAATCCGGCACGGGCCGCTAGTTCCAAAATAACCTGTGACGGGTTGAAATATAAGACTTCAGGGGGAGCATTAATAATGGTAACGGAGTTTGATGAACGGGAACAACTTTCGAAGAGGAAGGAATTGTCATGAGCAGAAATCTTATTATCATCGGAGGAGGTGCTGCTGGTCCTTCAACGGCGGCCGAGGCAAAACGGAAAGACCCGTCGCTGAATGTCATGATCGTTGAACAGGGAGAATTCGTATCTTATGCGGCCTGACCCATGCCTTATTACATCGGTGATGTAATTAAAGACGAGAAACGGATGATTGCCCGGACGCCGGAACAATTTGCCAAGACCGGTGTCGACGTGCAACTGAACACGCGAGTCGAATTCATAGACGGTGATAAAGGGGGGGTTCGTTTAGCGAACAATAAAACCTTACCATACGATGTCCTGGTGTTGGCAACGGGATCTGAAGCATTCTTGCCGGATATTCCGGGAGTTGACAGGGATGGCGTTTTTAAGTTGAAAAACCTGACCGACGCGACGCGAATAAAATCGTATCTCGCCGCAAAAAGATGCACAAAGGCGGTGGTTGTGGGAGCCGGTTTTATTGCTATGGAAATGAGCGAAGCCCTCACACAAAGAGGAATAAAAACACAGATCGTCTACCGGGGAGAACGACCGGTGCGAAACTGGAGTGCTGAGTTTTCCAAAATGGTTCTCGAGGAACTCAGCGCACATGATGTGGACTTTATAACCCATGAAAAACCGATTGCAGTTGAACGCAGCAGCGGATCATTTCCCCTTCGCCTGATAACGGATAATCTGGCTCTTGACGCCGACATCATCTTATTTGCACTGGGAGTGAAGCCAAACACGACACTGGCACGCGACATGGGACTGGCCATCGGGTCATCCGGCGCCATACAGGTAAATTTCTCGCAACAGACATCGCGGAAAAACGTTTATGCCGTCGGTGACTGTTGCGAGGTATTCCATCGCGTCGGCAGATCATGGGTGAACATACCCCTCGGTGATATCGCTAATAAGCAGGGGCGTGTCGCCGGAGCTGTAATTGGAGGGCATGCCATGTCATTTCCTGGAATTGTAGGAGCTCAGTCCTTCAAGATTTTTGAGCTGGATGTGGGGATCACCGGTTTAACAGAGGATGAGGCAATGAAATACGGGTTTCATCCGGTGAGTGAAACCATATCGGGGACACCGATTGCCCGGTCACTTAGTGCAGGCGAAAAACTGAAGATCAAACTTATTGCCGATCGGTATACAGGGAAATTACTCGGTGCCCAGGCGGCGGGCAACGGTGGCGCTGTCAGCAGAATCAATATTCTTTCCGCTTGTCTCTGGAACGGCATGGATATCGACGAAATAGGGTACATGGATCTTGCGTATTCCCCCTATTACGGTGGTGCATGGGACCCGATACAGATTGCGGCGCAGGCTCTGGGACGGAAGCTTTAAGCCAACGTTTTTAAAAAGCATTAGTCAAGGGAAAGGGGTTCAGCATGGATCAATCGACAGAACATTACAATGAGATTGTACGCCCTCAAATGATCATGAATGATTTTAAGTATAGGGGTGAGGGAGTGTCGTCCGAGCAGTTGAAGAAAATAAAGAAAGGCCTGCACACACTCCATACTCTTGAGCTGATGGCTCAGAATATCTATAAATTTCAGATAACGAAGGAGCGATCCGAGCTCAACCGTCAGCTTATTGCGGCCATGTGCAATGAGATGACTCACTACCAGGATTTCCAGGTTAAACTCTACGAATACGGCTGGAAACCGAGTCCTTTCAGGTGGATGTACTGGATTGTCGGGTTCTGTTTCGGTTTCTTTTCCCGGATTATGGGAAGGAAGATGATGCTCAAAACAGCCATCTGGGTGGAATCGCTGGCAGTGAAGCATTACGGCCAGCTGATCAGCGAGATTGACTGGGATGGCGATACGAAAGCCATGATAGAGAAGGACTGGGAGGATGAAAAGGGCCATGTCGCCACATGGAAGCGGTTCCTCACGATGACGTAATAAAAAATCGTCAAGGCGTCGTTTCACGAATTAAGGTGGCGAGCATGGCATTAAAACTGAAATCAGTCGGCGATCCGCAACCTGACCGGCATGGGATCGCGTCGGCATGGATTCAGGCATTCCGACTCCACTATATTCCGACCAGCATATTTCCCGCAATACTGGGGAGTATCATTGCATGGGCAACGATCGGGGAATTCCATCTCTGGCATTTCCTGCTGGTCATCATGGGGGTGACAGTGAACCACATGGGGCTCAATATGATCGACGACGTTTTCGACTACCGCCATGCCGTCGACCGGTCTCATGGTAACAAGAAGAACCCCTATACGGGAGGAAGCGGCGTCCTGACGGGGAAGCTCCTGCCCGCCGGTTACCTGCTGGCGGCGGCAATTCTCTGCTTTGCCGTCACCGGCATCGTTGCCCTCTATCTGACGGTAACGGTCGGATGGGCGGTGCTGGTCTTCGCGGCCATTGGTGTCGCGTCATCGGTCCTGTATACCATGCCGCCTGTCAAATACGGGTATCGAGGCTTCGGCGAACTGGGCCTCCTCATTAATTTCGGTCCCGTGATCTGCCTCGGGGCGTACTATGTGCAGACGACATCAATTGCCTGGGAGCCATTTGTCATATCACTTGTACCGGGATTTTTCATGTGGTCAATGATCATAATCAATGAAATCCCCGATTATGAGGAAGATCGACAGGCCGGCAAGATGAATCTCGTTGCCCGGTTCGGCAGGAAAACGGGAATTGTGCTGTATGCTGTCGGATTGATCGGCGCTTACGGAACAATTATTCTGTCTGCGTTCAGCCGGGTTGCATCCTTCGGCGTCCTTCCGGGGCTTCTCACGGTGCCTGTTGCGTATTCGGCATTTCACCTTCTTACCGAGAACTATATGCAAAAACTGGAAATGGCAGCTGCCAATCGTGCAACGATCAAGGTCCATTTTCTAACCCTCATGTGTATGATCGCAGGATACATGGGAGCGGGTGTTTTTCAATAACAACTACGGGGGCGGCATTCATGAAAATATGCTCAAGGTGCGGATGTGAACTGGACCTGCCTGGTGCAGTGGGAAGACGGGAAACCTGTCCCCGGTGCGGCGCTGACCTCCGTGTCTGCTTTAACTGCCGGTTTTATGACACAGGTGCCTACAATCAGTGCCACGAACCCCAGGCGGAGCGGGTTGTGGATAAGGACCGGAACAACTTCTGCGAGTATTTTGTTTTCAAAGACTCCTCCGTCGAGGATGCAACAAAAGGAGGAGCATCAGACGCAAAATCGAAACTGGAATCCCTCTTTAAAAAATGAATGACCGCATTGAACTCATCGATGGGCATGCCCATCTTAATGAATTGAATGATATCCCGGGAGATTTTGTCCGGGCCCGGGATATAGGAGTGACGGCGATCATCGGAGTTGGGGTGGATCTGGAGTCGAATAAGCGGATTCTGGCCCTTGCGGGAGAATACCCGGGATTTGTTTTCCCCGCCATTGGTTTTCACCCCTGGGAAATCAGAAAACATGAAATCGACAACACCTTGTCGTTTCTTGAAAGCAATATTCTCCGGTGTGTCGCTTTCGGAGAAGTAGGGCTGGATTACAAGGCTCGGGTCAAGAAGGATCTCCAGAGGGACGTCTTTCGTGAGATCATCGCGCTTGCCGTCAGGTTCGACAAAATTCTCATTCTCCACTGCCGCTACGCACACCAGCGGGTTTTTTCCATGATTACCGATGGAGGAGTCGGGCGGGCCGTTTTTCACTGGTATACCGGATCCCGTGAGCTGCTTCATAATATTATCGATTCCGGCTACTACATTTCGGCTACCCCTGCCCTGCAATACAGCCCGCCCCATCAGGAAGCTATCAGAGAGGCTCCGATTGAAAGAATCCTCCTTGAGACAGACTGCCCCGTGGAATATGAGGGTAAGGCATCCCACCCCGCCGACGTTATGATAACGGCCCGGGAAACGGCCAGGGTCAAGGGATTATCCCTTACGGAGGTCGTCCATATAACCACTGAAAATGCGAAAGTCCTTTACAAATTGCCGCGGTAGTGCGGTAAATTGGAAAGGGTGTAGGGTGTGGACAACTATTGAAAGGTTTCTTCCTCACGCCTCACCCTTGACGCCTCACTCTGAGAGTTTGGGTACCTTGGCATTTGGACATTTTTGAAAAGCCTCATAGGCTGAGTTTTTCAAAGGGCTGGATGCGGTTTACATCTTTCATTCGAAGACCGGATTGCACAGGATCTTGAAAGATAGCGCATGATGGAAACCGGTTGGTGTTCATCACATTAGGCACACTCGCTGTAACCGCACAGGCGGCAGACAACACACCCGCCTTCGTGCTCGACTATTCCGCCGCAGTCGGGGCATGCGCCCTTGACAAAGGCAATTTTTTCGTTACCGGTGTCACGACCGTGTGCCGCCATATGAGATTGAATAGCTTTGGCCACAGCATCGGCACAGGACAGGACCTTTGATTCTCCGAACCCGCACGGCGAGTGGCATGAAATACCCTGGAGCTGTTTAATGACCTGGCGTGACTGAATGCCGCTTCGCCAGGCAAGCGAAACCATCCGCCCGATCGCCTCGCACTGTGACGCCGCGCACCCCCCGGCCTTCCCCATCGTGGTGAACAGTTCAAAGAGACCGGTACCGTTTTCATTAATTGTGACGTACAGCGGTCCGCAGCCCGTCTGCATCTGATAGGTCCATCCTTGCAGAACTTTCGGACGTTCCCGCTTGACTACCTTTGGTTCCTCGCCGAGAGGGGCCCGCGGTGATTCATGGTCCCGTTTTCCTGTGGAGAGAACCTGTTTGTCCCGAGATCCGTCGCGATAAATGGTCACACCTTTGCAATCAAGCAGGTAGGCCAGTTCATACACGGTGGCCACGTCGTCAATGGTGGCTCCGTTGGAAAAATTAACTGTTTTACTGACGGCGTTATCAGTGTGTTTCTGAAACGCCGCCTGCATTTTGATGTGTACTTCCGGTGAAATATCGTGGGCGGTGACAAAAAGTCTTCGGATATCCTCAGGTATGTCATACATATCCCGAATGGTTCCGTGCCGTGCAATACGCTGCATCAGCTCGAGGGAGTAAAATCCTCTTTTCCGTGCGATGTTTTCGAAGATGGGATGAACTTCAACCAGGATGTCATCATCCATTACCTGCCGCACATAAGAGACGGCAAAGATAGGTTCCACACCGGAAGAAGTATTGGCAATGATTGAAATGGTACCTGTGGGAGCGATGGTCGTGATTGTGGCGTTCCTGATGGGTGGTTCGCCTCTCTGGTCAAAAAGGGAGCCGGCAAAATTCGGGAACTGCCCGCGTTTTTGTGCCAGGTCCCGTGATGCGGCATGTCCTTCATCGTTGATAAACTGCATTACTTTCCGGGCAAGTGCGATGGCTTCGTCGTCATTGTAGGGAATCCCGAGTAGTATGAGCATGTCAGCCCATCCCATTACACCGAGGCCGATTTTTCGATTGCCGAAGGTCATGGTTGCGATCTCCGGAAGGGGGTACTTATTGACTTCTACAACATTATCGAGAAAATGAACCGTCCGATGGACGACCTCTTTGAGTCGTGACCATGCTATGGTGCCGTTAGTGACCATTTTTGCAAGATTGATGGAGCCGAGATTACACGATTCGAAGGGGAGAAGGGGCTGTTCCCCACAGGGGTTTGTCGATTCAATCATCCCCACATGGGGCGTTGGATTGTCACGGTTGAGACGGTCGAGAAACACAATCCCCGGCTCTCCGTTTTCCCATGCCTGAGTGACGATGCGGTTGAATACCTTTCGGGCGTTATGAATTCCGGTTTTTTCACCGTTCCGAGGATTAATGAGATCATAGTTCTCATCATTTTGCACAGCGTCCATAAACGCTTCGGTCAGGCCGACGGAGAGGTTGAAATTGTTCAGTTGCTTCTTGTCGGCCTTACACATGATAAAATCCATGATGTCGGGATGATCGACCCGAAGGATTCCCATATTGGCGCCTCGGCGGGTCCCTCCCTGCTTGATGGTTTCCGTGGCTACGTCAAAAACTTTCATAAAGGAAATCGGGCCGCTGGAGATACCCTTGGTGGTCAGCACAACATCATTTGCCGGACGGAGTCGGGAAAAGGAAAACCCGGTCCCGCCACCCGATTTGTGGATAAGGGCGGTATATTTTACGGCATCAAAAATTTCCTCCATGGAGTCTCCCACGGGGAGGACAAAACAGGCTGATAACTGACCAAGTTCGCGACCGGCATTCATGAGTGTCGGAGAATTGGGAAGAAATTCGAGCCCTGCCATCATTTCATAAAATTTCTCCGCCAGTGTCGTCGTATCGGCCTGCTCGTCGAATTTCCGATCGGCATCAGCAATTGTTTCAGCCACGCGCCGGAACATATCCATCGGTGTTTCCAGTATAGTTCCTTCCTCGTTCCGCATCAGGTACCGTCTTTCCAGAACGGTTACGGCATTCGTGGTGAGGGCCGCAATCGGCTTCGAAGTCTTTTGATTCATTAAACATTGTCTCCTTCAAGGTAAAAGTGCATTGGCTATACAATATGTAGTGGTATCAGGCATTCGACCACAGCATGTTGAGGGTGTCAACGCATTTTTCATAATTTTGGAGGAAATTTCAGATATGGCGTATACACAAAACAGGATCAACTCGACCACAACGAATTCCACGTCGGCACTGTCGTGGACAACCGATTGGCATGTTTAATAAGTTACGATTCCGAGTGTCGCAATCGTCAGTGGCACAACCTCAGTGGCAATGGTGAAGACGTGGAACGGGGAGCGGCTGATGTGATGCGGAGAGATCGAACTCAGAAAACATACAATTCTGAGACCCGTATCTATTCTACTTGCTTGTTCCTGTCTGTTTTTGCAGTGATTTCAGGGCGGCTGATTTTTGCGTCGGCGTCTTGCACCACAGGAGTGAATATTTAAAACGTTTATTCAACTCAAAGACAATGTCATTAACGGTGTATCCGTGTATCTTGATCGGTGCAGGCGGCTGTGATTGTCCCTGGATACCCATCATCACCATTGTCATATAGGTCCCACGTTCCAGTTCATTCATTTTCAACACGGCGTGGATCATTTCCTGGTTTAAGTAAGGATTGTTATGCAGGCGGGTACCGTTTTGCAGAATCTTTCTCCGTTCATCAAAGAGCGCATCAACGAACATGCTCATGTTCTTAGTCACCGCGAGAATAATACCGTCCCACTCGACAGCCAGAGTATCGGGGAAATAGGGCTGGTTTTTATCCATAAAATCAAGGATATTACGCGCCTCGTCGATAAAATCGTTTAGTGCGGTGAGAGATGTCTCTATTTCTTGTTTATCCGATACGTTGAATGTGAGCGTCTCCTCCAGTTGGTAGATTCTGGTAACGGCACGGTCTTTCTTGGAAATGACGGTTTTCTTCTTGTAGATTGTCCATCCCCATATGGAAACGCCGACCATGATTGCCAGGATCAAGCCATACACAATCAGCTGTAGCGACAGGGTGCGTTTTGGGGCAGCAGACATAACATTTGCAACCTTGTCGGAGGATTTGATCGTATCAATCGCCTGTGATGGTTCAGGTTTGCTTCTGTGGGAAGGACAAAATTGTTTGGCCACGAGGGGATCATGTGTTGCATATGCCACATGACCGCATTCCGCACATGATGAAAGTGGAACCTTTTGCCCTGGAGGTTGCGGTGCCTCCATTTCAAGGGTTTCGAGGTCTTCAGGCGTTTCGTTGCCGACATCTCTTCCCTTTTCCGAGGGGGAAACGACCTTTCCAAGCGAACTCGCGATTCTCAGGACATCTCCGTCAAAACATACCGCCGGATTTCCGTGAATAAACTCGAACGTTTTCCTGTCGATGATCAGATGGGGCTTCTTCATGCAGAGGAAGATTATGAATTTCCTGAGTGAATCGGCGAGAGAGGGAATGGTGACGTGTGTGAAATCGGAGAACTTAATCTTCGAAGCTTCTGCAAAAAACGGTCGGGAGAAACCCTTGACGAACATAAGCACATGATATTCAGATTGTGGTGCCGTCGAATCGGTATACACGGCGACAGCAAGAATCTTTTCAAAGAGGATATGCAGCTCCTGCGGTTCATGAAGAACAACGCCGTCTGCCCAACCGGTAATCCGGTTACAGGTTTTCGGATGAAAGGCGGGGATGGATGCCGTCTGTTTGAGATCTACAACCTGTGGATCGATCGCGTCGATTTGAGCACTCAGTTTTTCTTTGACTGCTCCGCAGGCCTGCTTTCTTTCGTCACCTTTCTGGATAATACAAAATACACCCGCTTTTTCCAGCGTACCGACATATCGCTCAGCCGTATCACGATCCGTGTTGTGCTTGATAACGATACGATTGCCGGAAAAGAACATGTCGACCTGCGAAGGGTTGCTTTTCAGAAGCTTCTGCAGGTTCTCGCTGATTTCCTCCGCCGGCCGGCTATCATCGAGACGGCCCGTGAAGACGACATCCCATGTTCCCAGAGACATAGTGTCATTGTTGAAGGATAGCAGCCGGCCTATGATGAGCCGAATGCCGCTTCCTGTCATTTCCCCTTTCGCGGATTAACCGGTTGTAATCATGCATGGTACCGGAACTATAGGGAATTGCTCGCTGTATATCAATGTCAAATAAACTCTGCCTGTCCGTTTTCATCATTGATCCCTCTTAATCAACCCATGTGATGCCATCGACACTGTTTTTTTGCGGGAAAGGCCGATAACAGAGACGGATAACATATAACTCGGACTTTTTTGGAATAACTTTATGATTGTTAGTCACTATACTTCTGTGAAACCCGATCCGCCCATTGATTTTCCGAGATCATTATGGACTGCTGCGTTTTGAATAAATCTCGACATGACAGGCTCTTCAACGGTCTGTTTCCACTACATTTACATTGATGCTTCGAGTATATTGGGGTAGTAATAGGCATGGTGGAACTTGTACGGTTCTCAGCATGAGGAAGATAAAATTAAAAGAGGCGGGCACAATTCCATGGACATCACAATTGTATCAGTCATACTTTCTGTGGCGCTCTATTTCCTGATCACTGAAAGAATATCCATTGACATGACAGCTATCGGTATCATTGTGGCTCTCATTTTTACCCGGATTCTCACCCCGGCCGAGGCTGTTGCCGGTTTTGCCAGTCCCGCCGTCATTACCGTCGGGTCAATGTTTCTTATAAGCCGGGCAATTATGAGAACGGGGGGAGTCGGCTATCTGGCGAGGAATGTTATTCTCCATTCCCGAGGAAACGTGAGAATTGCATCACTCCTGACGCTCCTCATCGTGGCAATCGCATCAGCGTTTATCAACAATACGCCGGTAGTGGTGCTTTTCATACCTGTGATTCTGGAACTGGGCTGCGAATACGGCATGAGCCCGTCGAAGCTTCTCATTCCCGTTTCATACGCATCAATCCTGGCAGGAACGTGTACGCTCATCGGAACTTCGACCAACATCATCATCAGTGACCTGAGCTTTTCCTACGGGTATGGGAAGATTTCCATGTTTGAACTTGCCCCCCTGGGAGTTCCGATTGCGATAATCGGAATACTGTTTCTGTATTTTGCCGCCCCTCGGATGCTGCCCGGACACACCGAACCGACCTGTGGTCATCTCGACCGGGAGGATAAACGATATCTGGCGGAGGTTACTATTCCGCGGAACAGTCCGCTGATCGGCAATGAGCCGATTCAGTACTTCGCCGAACACTATGGGAGGCTGACACTGTATGAAGTGATCAGGGGTGGGTACATATTTTACCCGGACAAGGATAAAATCGGAATGAAGGCGGACGATACCCTCCTGGTAAAGGGCGCTGCCAATGATCTGATTCACCTGCTCCAGGAAAAAGTTGTAGAACTGGCCCATGAGTCCCGGAAACTGAACTTCAATATCGATGATCCGGCATCGATCATCTTTGAACTAATTGTGCCCCCCCAGTCCTCGTTTCTCGGCTTCAATCCGAGACAGGCCACCTTTTTGAAAGATCTGGGCATCCATGTCATTGCCATGAAACGGAGACGCCTCCACTATTCCGAGCAGAAAATGGAACAGATGAGGCTGAGAATCGGTGATATTCTGCTGGTCAAATGCCCCGTCGACAAAATTGACAGGATTCGGGCGGGAGGAGACTTTATTATTATTGAAGACGTCTATCATAAGATTATTCAAAAAAAGAAGGCGGGAGTGGCATTTGCCATCTTCGCCGGTGTTGTGGCCGCTGCCACCTCGGGTGTCGCCGATATCATGGTATGTGCGCTGGCTGGTGTTCTGCTTATGATTCTCACCGGGTGCCTTCCGCTTCGAGACGCCTATCGTGCGTTGCAGGGGGACGTGCTGATCCTCATCGTGGGTACCATCGCTCTGGGGGCGGCCATGGCGAAGACCGGTGCAAGTGAGGTATACGCCCGGGGATTCCTTTATATGTTTCAGAGCTTAGGTCCACAGGTCGTATTAATGGGTATGCTCCTGTTTGCCAGTATCAGCACCCAGATCCTCAGCAACAACGCAACGGCGGTTCTCCTGATTCCCATTGCCATTTCAACCGCCGCCACGCTGGGCGTCAACCCCAGGCCGTTCATTATGGCCGTCTGTTTCGGAGCAAGCGCGTGTTTTGCAACCCCCATCGGGTACCAGACGAATCTCATGGTGTACGGACCAGGTGGTTACACATTCGCCGATTATCTCCGGCTCGGTATACCCCTCAATCTTCTCGTCCTTATGATGGGCGCACTTTTCATTCCCATTTTCTGGCCGTTTTAGCGAGACGTTGATTAAGAGATTCACACCCCTCATTTTGTATAGAAAAAACTGGAGAAGTGTTTTAATGCTGCCGATAAGTATGTGAGGCTTGTGGTGCCCCCTCCGTGTCATAACTCTGGGGGTATATTTTTTGCCGAAATATCAAGTAGATCGTCGTTGCGTCAGGATTGTTCACCGGGTGATATCACGGTTGGTATGTGAATATATCTTCAATAAGGTTTTATCACGCATGGAAATCACTGTCTGTAGTGAGAAGTGAATTCTGAACTCGAAAGGATAGGCAGAATGAGGGAGCTGATGTGGAACATCATTTCAAACGGTTTGCCTTTAGATCACGAAATTGAGGTGCTTCGCAAGACAGTGCTGGAAAACCTGCTGTTTCTTGTCGGGATTTTTATGCTTCCGATTTTCTGCGCGATAGCGTTCAGCAAGAATTATTATACAATCTGCATTATTGATACAGCCCTCTTCCTCTTCCTGGTCTTATTGTTTATCTATCTGCGAAAGACAAACAATCATCAATCAGCGGCCATTATCGGCATGGTGGTGATGGGATGCCTGTGTGTCTTCTTTGTCGTATACGCCGGCATTTACAACACAACATTTTATATGTGGATTTTCCTCTATCCCCTCCTGGCTTTGTTTCTGCTCGGGACCGTCAGCGGTTCTGTCTTCTCCCTTCTGATTTTGTCAATTGTCTGCATATTGTTGATTCTTAAACGATATCTACCGTTCCTAACGCCTGGTATCATCGTAGATGAAATCCGTTTTGGTGCAGTCTATATCACCATATATCTGATTGCGTTTGCCATGGAAAAGGTCCGTCAGGCAATCCAGGATCGGCTGAATATCTCAAATTTAAAACTGGAGACAACCGTTGCCGAAAAGGAAGATCTCATCCGGAAACTGCAGAAAACGATCGATGAGGTTACCGTCCTTCGGGGAATCCTGCCGATTTGTTCACAGTGCAAGAAGATACGGGATGACAAAGGTTATTGGCATCAAGTCGAATCATATGTCCGTAGTCACTCGGAAGCAGATTTTACCCATAGCATCTGTCCCGAATGTATCGGGAAACTCTATCCCGACATGAAGAACAGCATTGAATCGTGATCGAGCATCACGTCATCGACAGCATGCTCGATAGAGACCCGTTAATTAGTACAGGGGGTTGCTGTTCCTGTCGGCATTATTAAGCCCGACGCAGATGTAACCCCTGCCCGACCCTACGTCTGGGATTCGATATATTCTTTCAGTGCAAGGGCATTGTTGAAACGCTGCTCGGTGGAGCTGTAGACAAACGTGACGTTTCCTTTTCGCAGGTAGCCGAGAAGTTCCTCGACCTGTTCGGGTTGATCATCAAGTTCGGCGAAGTATCGTTTCTTGAAGTCCGTCCATTTTTCGGGATCATGGCCGTACCATCGGCGCAGTTCATTGGATGGTGCAATCCCTTTCGGCCAGAAATCGATTTTCGCTTGTTCTTTGGAGATGCCGCGCGGCCAGAGACGATCGACAAGTATCCTTAAGCCGTCCGCATCATCGGGCACCTCATAGGAACGCTTGATACGAATCGTCATAGTCGGAGTTACTCCTTCTGAGCAAATTTGGTGATAGTTGATAGTATCACAATATATGTCAGAAGATAGAAAAAAAGGTTGACCTAAATTGTATAAAAACCGGGAGTGTCCCAGAATTCCCGGCTTTTATCATTTTTAAAGGGGGATGGATATGCCAAGCTTTTCTATGAGCTTGCCCTGTATCAGGGAGGCAACGATCAGCCAGCACTGAAGCACAATCGTAAACACGAGGCCGAAATAATACACCATCACAGGCAAGAGCGGTATTTTTATGGCCCGACTGTAAAGAAACACCGCCGCACGACCGCTGGTCATGCCCTGATTGCTGAGTTCTTTTAAAAAGGGAAACCAGATATACACGGGACCATGACTGAGGATACCTGTTGCCAGCGCCAAAAGCCACCCTTTCAGTCCCGATCCTTGGCCGACAAATTTTGATACGGCCTTCGGCGTTACCAGGTAATTAACAATTCCCATAAAGAGTATAACGACACAGAAGGCCGGCAGAAGGCGCGCACCAAGCAGGCCGCTTTTCATCAGAGACTGCTGTATCTCGTCGGGTTTAAAGAAAAAAATTACGATATACGCCACAAGCACAAATCCCAGGAAATAGTATCCGCCACGGCCCTTCTCCTGCTTTCCTTTTCCCTGTATTCCATCATTCTTTTTCATTGCAGCAGCTCCATGGTCATCACTGTTGCAAGCGCGACGGCTATGGCAAGGAGAAAACCGATCATATTCCTGAAAAATGCAAAGCGCTTTCCGAGGATCGATGCCTCGGCTGGCAACTGGATTATACCGACGGTTACCCATGCGACGATAAAGGCAGTCACCGCAAAAATGTTTACGTTTTTGTCAATCAATTCACCCCCGATAATGTAGCTCGTAACGGGATTTCCCGCCGAGATGCTTCCGATGAACGCACCTAAAATTGTATCCCTCGGAATCGATCCCGAGAAGACAGATGCGATCATGTCACCCGTCACAAATGTCTGAAACAGACCGATGAGCAAAATGACTCCCACCAGTTGGGGGAGCATTGAAGCAAAGCTCTTCACTGCATTCCCGAAGGCACGTGCAAGTGTAGGCCGGCCATCGGCAGGGGATTTCATTTTGTTATTCACCGCGTCTCCTCCATTGTGCCAAAATACAGCGAATGGAATAAGGTTCCAAGGGCCAGGTTTCAGGAAAGATAGACGACCCACCCCCCGGTCTAGTATTAACTGTTTATTTCCAGCCTTGTACTGTTTACTTTTAGCATGTTCTTACAGTCATGTCGCAGCTACGAAAAATAAAGGTAATCCCGATATGTTGGGACAGAGGAGTGTTTTTCATCAGCCTCTACATACTTCACTAATCCATAATGAATGGCTGAGTCAACAGATGAATCAATTTCATTAACGTAACAATTGCCTGGAATCACCTCATCCTTGATGGGGGATGCTGTGTTGGGATGCAACATGCTATTATTGCATGACTTTTCTACTGCCCTGGTCCCTCCCACGTGGGGAGGGGAGATAGAATAAATAGGGCTTAAGCTAACGATATTGACAGATGAATGATAAACATTACGCACGGGAACTCCGGGTGCTGGACACAAAAGCATCACCGTAGTACACTGCATACAAAACCTTTGCACAACTCTCCGGTAAAATACCGTCACTATAATG
>DSDU01000091.1 GCA_011056835.1 Deltaproteobacteria bacterium | reverse complement strand
CTCATCATCAGGCAGCATTTATGCCTGATCAGGAGTATGGCGCTTGGTGCATAATATAAACGGTATCATGCCTTGCCTGATGATGAATGTGTGGATTATGACTTTTTCAGCAAGCCCTAATTATCGGTAATTATGGCACGTCTTTTTGAACCAAAGGAAGTTTCGACAACAGGCAAACAGAAAACCTATTATTGCATTAACGTCCGATAAGATATGTTATGTAAACTTTCATTCTCATGATTTTTATATATACCCATACTTCCATTACTACCAAAGCCCTTTTCTCGCTTTTCGAGAACTAATTCTTATAGAGATGCAATTTCTTTTTCTTTCATCAGCCTGATCCCTTTTGACGCGAGGATCATTCCGGCCTTGAGAGTGTCATTGACACGAAGAATAATGATCGCATGCGAGTCGACGGTCATTACGGTTGCATAAACATATTCCACATCAATTAATTCTTCGGCAAGTAATTCGAGCACATCAGCCATGCCCCCCGGTCTGTCCTCGACAGCTACAGCAATAACATCCGTAATAATATGATGATAGCCACTATTACTTAAAGCATCGGAGCAGGTCTTGGTATCGGCCACGATCAGCCTTACCGTACCAAAATCCCTTGTCTCAGCAAGCGAAAGTGCTCGAAGATTGATTCCCCGATCTGCAAGATACCTGGCGACTTCAGAGAGAGTTCCCGGCCTGTTATCGAGAAATACGGATATCTGTTGCAATGTATATTCTTCGTGAGTCATTGATTGTCTCCTTTTGTCAGGATAGGAAGTTTAGAACAAATAAGCGCTGCCAGGGCAATCGAATGAAGCTTTTCCTGGGCTGATGCAGTCCGTGAATCGATAAGTATGGGAGCTTTTGCTCCCATGGCGACGTGTATGAGCATTTTGTTTCCGTAGAACTGGAGCCCTTTACAAAAAATATTCCCGGCTTCAAGATTGGGAACGATGAGTATATCAGCGCTGCCGGCGACCGGCGACTCTACCCCCTTCTTACGTGCGGATTCGATATCAACGGCATTGTCGAGTGCAAAAGGACCATCAACAACACATCCTTCGACAGCGCCATCCTGGCACATCTTTACCAAGGCGACTGCATCAATTGTGGACTGAAAATCGGGATGTACTTTTTCAGAACCGGATAATAAAGCAACCTTGGGACGGATAATTCCCAATCGATGAGCAACCGATACGGCATTCCCGATGATTTCAATTTTCTGCCGGATGCCGGGAGAAATGTTAATACCCCCATCGCTCACTAATACAAGTCGCGACGAACCATCCCGAATATCCTCATAGACTTCGACATCACTGAGAAGGCCTTTTTTTAGACCACCCGCAGATCCTAAAGCGGCCTGGAGGAATTTTGATGTTACCACGTTTCCCTTCATTAGAATATCCGCACCTCCGGAACTGACAATATCAGCGGCTATGGCTGAGGATTCTACGGTATCTTTTTCATTAATAATCTTTAATATATCAGTTGTTACACTGAGTCTCTCACATATTACTTTAATCCATTCCTGATTGCCGACAAGAATTGGATCGGCAATCCCGCGTTGTGCCGCACTGAGTGCAGCAGCAAGGGTTTCGATATCATCCGCTGCAGCAACGGCAAGGCGTTTTGGACCAAATGATTCTGCCGTACTGAGCAGTAAGTTCATGGAATTGATCATGTCGTACCTCTCAGTCTGTATTGATCAACAGTAATGCATATGTGCCGCACAGTGAAAAAAAATAACAAGCGGTTACGATATCATCGCTTGACGACGAGGACGAGGCTGTGGGCTTTTCGAATTACTTTTTCCGAAACGGAGCCGATGAGCATTTCCTCAAGATTGCTCATCCCATGAGATCCGATGACGATGGCCGATACCTTTTCCTCTTTTTCAACCCTTAGGATGACGCTTGATGGAACGCCCTTAATAACTCGGATTTTCACATTAAATCCTGAGTTGATCAAATCATTCTCAATGGCAGAGATCTGTTTTCTCGCTTCCTTCTCAAGATCATTTCCGATCTCCTTAAGATTTTTCTTATGGGCATACCAGGCCATGGCATCAAAAAATCTGCTGTCAATAACGTGGAGAATGACAACTTCCTTGGCACCGGCATCCTTCAATTGTTTTACAACGGCAAGTGCTTTAAGTGAAACATCTGAAAAATCCAATGGATAGAGTATTTTTTCGAACATTCTCTTACCCCTCCTTTTCAGAGAAATGCACAATTTTGAAGTTCAATAAATGCAGAATAAGAAATACCGCTAAGAGAGCTCCACGTCACCCCAGGCACCGAGCTTGTCTTTTACTATGATAACAAGGCCAAGGACACCGTCGATCTTTGATCCAAAATCAATTGTTTTTCTGATATCGCCCTCCCCTTTCACACGATTTCCCAGAAACGTGGCAGCTGCATCGGCAAGAGCGCCGGATTTGGAAACAACACAAACAGCATCGGCCTTTCCGAGGCTTAAAGAGTGTCCGACCGTACCGGAAGATGTACAGACACAGACCGGTGTTTTTTCTGGAAGTATTTTTAGTGATACACGATAACTCAGCGGGGAGTTACCGGCGAAGATTCCTATATGCCTTTCGGTGTGGGGACTGGCAATAAAAATATCACCGCCGTTTTCAACAATAACGGTCTCTGACATTTCGAGAAGGTTTATACCGACATAGTGGGCGATCACGCCTGCGACAGCGGCCATGGGACCAACACCGGCGGTACGCGATGCATCCAGCATATCCATTATGATCGGCGGAGCAATGGGATCTCCATCAATCGGCTCCATCGATTCAAGGAAGATGGGGCGATATTTGATATATTCTTCAATCTGCCGTCGATATGCATAGACGGATTTAAATGCCTGTTCTTTTAAGTCGCAGTCGGCGCTGATAAAAAGATCGGTCTGTTCCAACGCAACACGAAACGTTATCAGCTTTCCCTTGGATATCTTGTTCCTGTATGTTCGTTCATGATATTCCGTCGACGAGAGGTCGGGATTTCGGATATTCGACCTTCCGCTTTCTAATTTATCAAGGTCACTGATCACTGACTGCCGGCTCCTGACATTACAGAAACTTTGTTGTACCGGACCCGAATATTATATCTGCCTCGATCCGAATATCTTCCGAAATATCTACGGTTGATCTATTGCCGAGAGATATGACCGTTTCGGTCCGGTTATCGGCAATAAGGTGTATATACCCTCTGTGTTTACCTTTGTATCTCTGCAGGATATCTCTCAGCAACTCGATGTCGTGGCTTTTCGCCCTCTCCACATCGATCATGAAGTGAACTGAGGTGAAGGGATTTTTCAGGGCATCCTTAAGCGGAATTATTTCAGAAGCAATAATTTTAGGATTTTCTTCACCTGAATCGACCATTCCCTTGACCAGCAAAGGTTCATCGCTGTTGATCAGCGAGAAGGCAACACGATACAGATCGGAAAAGACGATGACCATCGAGCTTCCCTTCATGTCTTCGATCGTTACATAGGCCATTGTTTCTTTTCTCTTAGTGGTTACATTACGCACATTGCTCACAATTCCGGCAATGGTGACACTGCGTCCGTCTTCTCTCTTCATGAGCGCTTCCGAATCGCAATCAATCACCATTCTCAGGCGATCGCCGAACTGCAGCAAGGGATGACCGGTGATATAAAAGCCGAGCATGTCCTTTTCATTTGCAAGGATTTGATCCTGTTCCCACTCAGGTACATCGGGTAATTCAATGGCATAATCACTTTTTATGTCATCAGTACTGAAAAGAGAAAATTGGCCGCTGGCAAGATCCCGGCTTCGCTTCTGTGCCATGTCGACCACTCGTTCGTATCCTTCCATGAGACGGCGTCTGTTTTTCTCCAAAGAATCGAAGGCACCGCATTTAATCAGGCTTTCCAAAACTTTCTTGTTAACACGTCGAAGATCGACGCGATTGCAGAAATCATAAAACGACGTGAATTTTTCGCCGTCTTCCCGGGCCTCGATAATCGAATCAACCGCCCCAACGCCGACATTCTTTACCGCGGCAAGACCGAAACGGATGTTGTCACCGCTCACACTGAAATCTCTGAAGGAATCGTTAATATCGGGAGGAAGAACGTTGATGCCCATATCCTTGCATGACGAGATATACTTGATGATATTGTCTCTATTGTTCTTTTCGCTCGTCAGTAGAGCCGCCATGAATTCCACGGGATGGTGTGCTTTCAAGTATGCCGTCTGATAGGATATCATGGAGTATGCCGTACTGTGAGATTTGTTGAACCCGTATTCGGCGAATGTCTCCATATGTTTCCAGATTATCTCGGCCTTCCGTTCATTAATCTTCTTTTTTTTCGCACCTTCGAGGAATTTGGGTTTTTCCAGCTCCATTTCAGCCGGTTTTTTCTTACTCATGACCCGACGGAGATTGTCTGCCTCGGCCATGGTATAGCCACCCACTGCGCCGGCGATTTGCATCACTTGTTCCTGATATACGATAACCCCGTAAGTTTCTTTGAGAATGTTTTCAAGGTGCCCGTCTTCATAGGTTATCCCCTGTCTGCCCTGTTTTCGGGCAATAAAATCGGGGACCATACTCATCGGACCGGGTCGATACAAGGCGATCAAGGCAATAATGTCCTCAATGCAGTCGGGTTTCATCGTCACAAGAATTTCCTTCATGCCCGTACTTTCAAGCTGGAAGACACCGTCGGACTGTCCTTTTACAAGGAGTTCATATGTCGGTTTATCGTCGAGGGGTATATTGTTGATGTCAATATGGATACCCCTTCCCTCCTTTATAAATCGTAGCGTATTTTTTATTACGGTAAGGGTTTTGAGGCCGAGAAAATCAAATTTTGTCAGCCCCACCGCCTGAAGATCGTTCATGGAAAATTGTGTTACCACATCGTCATGAGGGCTCTTACAGATCGGGACCCTTTCAACGAGGGGCTTATCTGAAATGACCACACCGGCAGCATGAGTAGAAGAGTGACGCTTCAGCCCCTCAAGAGACCGGGACATGGCAAGAAGTTTTCTTACTTTTTCGTCCTTCTTCTCTTCCTCTCTGAGACGGGGCTCCTGTTTTATCGCATCGTCGAGCGTGATGTTGAGGGTATTCGGGATCAGTTTTGCGATCCTGTCGACTTCACCATAGGAAATATTGAGCGCCCTGCCCACATCGCGGACAACCGCCTTTGCCTGCATTTTCCCGAATGTTATAATCTGGGCAACACGGTCACCGCCATACTTCTCCGTAACATAATGAATAATGTCATCACGCCCTTCCATGCAGAAATCTATATCGATGTCGGGCATACTTTTTCTGTCGGGGTTTAAGAAGCGCTCGAAAAAGAGCTTATACCGAATGGGATCAATGTCGGTTATGCCGATGGCATAAGCGACAAGGCTGCCCGCTGCGGAGCCCCGGCCGGGACCGACGGGAATATTATTCTTTTTTGCGTAGTTTACAAAATCCGACACGATCAGAAAATATCCCGGAAATCCCATTGATTTGATTATTTCGAGTTCCGACGCAAGTCGCTCCTCATAGGTACGGCGAAGGTCACCGTTTCCCTCTTTCAGAATCTTCGGCATCAGTCGTTCGAGCCCTTCACGGGCGAGCCTGGCCAGATGTTCGTCCGGGCTCGTACCATTGTGAATCTCGAACCTGGGAAGATAAATATGGTCAAAATCAAGGGTACAGTTGCACCGAGCGGCGATCTGTACGGTATTTTCGATCGCTTCGGGACAATATTCGAACGCTGCTTTCATCTCTTCCGGAGATTTCAGGTAAAAATGGTCCGTCTGGAGCCTCATGCGGTCATCGTCATCCATGGTTTTTCCCGTCTGGATACAGAGAAGGATCTCATGAGCTTCGGCATCTGTTCGATTAAGGTAATGACAGTCATTCGTCGCAACCGGCGGAATCGAAAGCTCCCTGCTCAGATCAAGGAGTCCCTCATTGACGATCGTCTGTTCGGGAATTCCGTTTTCCATGATTTCAAGATAAAAGTTTTCATCACCAAAGATATCCCGGTATTCTTCTGCCGCCCGTCGCGCCGCATCACGATTCCCCCGTATGAGATGACTTGCGATCTCTCCGTGAAGGCAAGCGCTCATGCCGATGAGCCCGCCGCTCAGCTGTGACAGCAGTTCCTTGTCGACCCGGGGGCGGTAATAGAAACCTTCAAGATAACCGGCGGATGATAATTTCATGAGATTCCGGTACCCTTCGGCATTGCGGACGAGAACGACAAGGTGATTATTATTTCCCAGTGTACTGCGTGGATCCCTGTCGAAGCGGCTTTTGGGAGCGACATACAGCTCGCAGCCGATAATCGGTTTGATACCGTTCCGGTATGCCTTCTGGTAGAATTCCACAGTTCCGAACATATTGCCGTGATCGGTCATGGCAATGGCGGGCATGGCGAATTCTTTCGCTTTCTCGAAAAGATCATCGAGGCGAATTGCTCCATCGAGCAGACTGTACTGGGTATGTACGTGAAGGTGAACAAAATCGGCATGCTTCATGGCGATTCACTTGTAAGTTCCATTGGTTTATACTATTCAGGACTGAACGTTATCAACACCTTGATATCGGTGCGGCGTATCCCGGGGTAAATCGTGGTTATAATGCTTAGGTACCTTCATTACAGAAGGGGCGGACGGATCTGCTGCGGATTGTTCAGTCCCCAAACTTCTCAACATGCGATTAACAACGTTCGAATCAGGATACTCATCACGCCGACATTAATCAACCCAGTAATTAGGAGCTTCCTTTGTAATAATAACATCATGGACATGACTTTCTCTGAGCCCCGCCGATGTAATTCGGACAAACTTCGCTTTTTGTCTCAGTTCGTTTATCGTCCGGCATCCGACGTACCCCATACCGGCTTTCAGACCGCCGATCAATTGGTAGAGGCTTGAAGATAAGGATCCCCTGAAGGGTACTCGTCCCTCAATACCTTCCGGAACGAGCTTCAATGTCCCCTCCATCTCTTCTCCCTGGTAGTAGCGGTCCCGACTGCCTGCCTTCATAGCCTCAAGTGATCCCATGCCGCGGTATACCTTGTAGCTTCGGCCCTGGAAAAATATGGTTTCCCCGGGACTCTCCTCCGTTCCCGCAAAGAGCCCTCCGATCATCACGGAGTAAGAACCTGCTCCGAGTGCCTTGACGATATCTCCGGAATATTTGATGCCGCCGTCGGTGATGATGGGGATGTCATATTTTAAAGATGCTTTGCAGCAGTCCCTGATGGCGCTCATCTGGGGGACACCCACTCCGGCAATGATTCGCGTCGTGCAGATCGAACCGGGACCGACTCCCACTTTTACCGCATCGACTCCCGCTTTTATTAATGCCTCTGCTCCCTCGTAAGTGGCGACATTGCCTGCAATAAGTTCGCATTTGGGGAAATTTTGTTTCGTATCCTTAACCGCATCGATAACGCCTTTTGTGTGTCCGTGTGACGTGTCGATGGCAATAACGTCGGCTCCTGCCGCCAGAAGCGCTTGAACGCGCTCTTCCCGGTCCAGAATTCCCACGGCGGCGCCGACCCGCAGCCTTCCCAGCGAGTCTTTACAGGCACTGGGGAATTTTTTAATTTTTTCTATATCCTTGATGGTAATCAATCCCTTGAGATTGAATTCGTCATCCACAACGAGAAGTTTTTCAATCCGATGTTTGTGCAGGAGTTTTTTAGAGTCTTCCAAGGTAATATCAGTTGAAACGGTTACGAGGTTTTCCTTGGTCATCACGTTTGAAACAGGCTGATCCAGATCGGTTTCAAATCGGAGATCCCGGTTGGTCAGAATCCCCACGAGCTTTCGACCACGGACAATGGGAACACCGGATATGCGGTATCTGCTCATCAGTTCGAGGGCATTTTTTACTTTCTGCTCCGGCTCCATGGTTATGGGATCGACGATCATGCCGCTTTCGGACTTTTTTACCTTATCGACTTCGAGTGCCTGCCGCTGGATACTCATATTCCTGTGGATAATTCCGATCCCGCCTTCCTGCGCCATGCAGATTGCCGTTCTGGATTCAGTAACCGTGTCCATGGCGGCGCTGATGACCGGTATCTTCAGTGTTATATTTTTCGTCAGTATCGTCGATGTATCTACCTCATGGGGCATAATCTGTGATTCCGCCGGGACAAGCAGAAGATCATCAAATGTAAGGCCTTCTCGTATCGTTTCATCAAGCATCTAACATTCCTACCCTTTCAGTCAATAACATATGGCTCGTTACTCCTTAATGTAATATCTCCGGTTATTAAGTTCTATGTAGTACGAATCGTTTTCACCGTCGTACTCTATATAATCCGCAAGCTGGTAATAACTCGCCCTGGAAAACCGCGCTTCGAACATACGGTCTTTTACGGAACAATACATGACATTATCAGCACCAACCCTTACCGTGGTGAGGTCCAATTCATCAAGGTCTGAATTGTTCAGCAGTATATGCAGTGGTTGCGCGCCGGAGTCTTTAGAGTTGAACTTATATACGGCCTTTACCACATATGGCGTATCTTCGACCTCGATATAACATCGGTCGTTTGCCATTTCTATGATGAACCGTCCCGACTCATCCCTTTTCAAGTTTTCGTAAAAAAGGTTGACAATATCTTTCCTGAACATCTCGGCACCGTGGAAATACCAGACACCGTTCTTGTCCACCCTGATATTGCCGAATGGAATGTCATTCGTCTGTTCGACCGTCATCTCAGTTGATCCTCACGTTATCGTCTGCTGTCGAGTAGTATGGTTACCGGCCCGTTATTCAGCAATTCGATTCTCATCAGCGCCTGGAAAGTTCCCGTTTCCACCTTCTTTATCTTTGTTCGAGCATTCGCTACGAAATATTCATAGAGTTTTTCCGCCAGTTCAGGTTCGCCGGCGTTTACGAATGAAGGCCGCCGCCCCTTTCTGCAGTCGGCAAGGAGGGTGAACTGAGAGACCACAAGAAGTTCGCCTGAAATGTCCATGAGGGACAGGTTCATCTTTCTGTTGTCATCTTCAAATACTCGCAGATTTACCGTTTTGTCGACGAGATAATCGGCATCGGCTTCTTTGTCTCCTTTTTCAACGCCGAGCAGGACCAGAAATCCCTTCCCGATTGCTCCGACGGTTTCATTATCAACAACAACCGTTGCATGATCAACCCTTTGAATTAGAGCTTTCATGGTAGAGTACCCGACCCTGAAATTGGCTGTGATGCTATCAATAATTATTTTTTGCTTCAAGCTTTTTTGTGAGTGTCATTGAAAAGCAATCGGCGATCAGCCTTCTCTACACGCTGGCTGATCGCCATGCTGCCAGAGACAGTTATTTTCTGTCGCCGACCCGGATGATCCTTAGAATCTTCCAGGTTCGTGTGCCTAGAAGAAGTTCTGCAACTTCATTGCAGTCGATATATCTCCATCGATCTTGAGCTTGCCCGACATGAAGAGTTTCATCGGACTCGCATCCTTGCTGAGCATTGCCACAAAGTCTCCTGCGTCCATTTTGATAGTGCAGGCGGCATCGGCATGCAAACCTTCACCGGTTTCTGGAGATTTCTTGGTCAGATCAAACCACCATTCACCTCCACCGTTGCCGTTTAAAATAAACTGGAAGACCGCATTTATTTTTTCACTTGCACCATCGGTAGCATCCAGTCTTCCTTTGATTTTTTCAATCATATCCTTCGCCGTCACACTCATCAAACAACCTCCCACCATTTATATGTTATTATTTTCTCATATAGTTCGTTCAATCCCCGAACCGTACAGGCAGTGATACAAGCCTGATGAATCACTGTTCTTTCGGAGAGTTACCATTACTGTCTCAGTTGACGAATTGCGTCGAGATTCTTATTTAACGACCTAACCAGTGCGATAAGCCTTTCATGAATACGATCGAGTTCTTCTTTCCATAGCACTTCCAGGTCGTTCGTGAAAGACCGAAGTAATCTGTCGGTTCTTTTTTCTATAATTTTTCGATACTTTCTATAAAATCGATATCCCACAAATATATTTATCACTACAAAACTTCCCAAGGCTGCAAGACCGCGGGGGCTGAATGCGGAAAAGATCGCCGTTACGATAAAGTTTAGAGCGCTTGAAATACCGGGAGCAGCATAGAAGTCTTTCCATGCGTTCTCTCCTGCCAGGGAAACAATCAAAAGGCAGGAAATGAGAAGATAGGTAATATACTGAACCCCGCGGTAGATGCGATTGATCGGCCGATTTCTGTTCGAGAAATGTGCCATGCCTGCCTGCACGATACTATCTCGTATGTGTTTTGTAGCATGTTCATCGAATTCGCTTCTCAGTCGTTCGACCAACGGTGGAATAATTCCTTCACGCAGTAGTCTGCCGGCAATGCTGTTGGTGATGCGGTCGATCTGTCCCCGGAAAAGTGATGCAACTTCGTCAAGTGCGGGTAGAATGGACGAGGCTGTATTCGTTTCATCTGGTTCCATTGTTGATTTTTTCTTGTCGAAGAGAACAAAGACGCCGGCAGGACCAACAAGAATATCCCCATCGGTTGTCATCGATACAAGGTTCTCCCGGAGGGGGGTCGTGTCGGTCCATAGAGCAATAGCCTCATGAAGGGTGTCTCTCCATCCGGCTGTCTCCTCCTTGAAATCAGTCGCAATTCTATTTATCTGCTCCCGAAAAATAGAGAGGTTCAGAGACTCTTTCTCGAAAAGACTAAAGAGATCGTCGATCTCCTTATCGATGTTTGCAGCCTTGATTGCCTTGACTTCCTTCAGTTCACGCTGCCGGAAAAGCTCATTACGGAAAAGTGAAAGCTGGTTCCAATGGGTGTGAGCGGTTTTACCTGCAACCTCCAGTGCCGATATGCTGTAAATATCGGGGTCTTTAATGCCGACGTTTTCAAGATACTCTCTGAGTGAGGATGATATTTTCTGCAGTTCTTCATACCCTGCTTCCGTGTTTCTTTCATCAAATAGCAGATCTACCTTGTTCAATACGAAATAAAAATTCCTCCGTGCCTTGGTCACGCCCTGGAGGAAGTCAAAGAACTGTGCGTCGCCATATTTTTCCGGAGATGTCACCCATACGAGAAGATCAAGATGTTCGAGAAATGCAATGACCTGCTCGCGGTGTTCACCGACAATACTGTCAAAGTCGGGGAGATCACATATCAGAACCTGGCGAATTGATGCCGCGTCGTGGGTTACCTCTACCCAGGGAAAGCGGCCCGTGGGAAGATTCGCCGGAAGGGGCGTTTCATTGAATCGATAGATTAAAACGGCGTCCGTATGAGGGCGACGGTGACTTGTCGAAGCAATGTGTGAGCCTGCCATTGCATTCATAAGGCTGGATTTCCCAACCCCTGTTCCGCCGAGCATGCCGACAACGAGGGAATTCTGCGTTACTGATTCCAGTTTTTTCAGAAGATCCCCCGATGTAAGGAAGAGAGCTTCTCGTTCTTCCGGTCTCAGTGTGTAGAACACACCTTCCTGAACGAATGTCATTGCGCGTCTCAGATTCTGCCGAAGCATTCCAACTGGATCGGTCATATAATATCCCCCAGTTCATGTCGAAACGATCTGATCATTTCTATTGTTTCAGGTGATGTGGATGTGGATAGCGCGCCCCTTGAATAACGATCCTTCTGTTCTTTTAGGATTGAAAGGAGTCCGGCACGATATCGTTGGTCCAGTTCGCGTGCAATTTTTTTTATTTCCCGGGAGGCAAAAAGTCCCGCCGATCCTTTTGTAACAAATGGGGCCAGGATCGTATCAAGGGCCGCCTCAAGAATCCCTATGCCTCCCAACAAAACAATTTCAAAAGAAATGATCATTAACCCCCACAGTATTGCCGTTGTATAGATACCCCATTCCTTTGTTTTTGAAAGACCCCGGGTCATATCTGCAAAGGTTTCTTCGAGCCAGTGGGCAAGTTTATCCTGCTCTTCTTCTATTCTAATCCGTATTTCTTTTTCGCTCATGACGCTGTCAGGTTTCCGAAGTTCCAGATACAGCGGGGACGTTTCATCTTCCGGTGACAGTTGCTCGAGAACCTGTTGATTGAATTGTTCCAACACAAGCAGAATCGGCGTTATATCGATATTTCGTCGGACTTTGTGTAGTTCCTTCGCATGATCCCGTGATGTTTTCTCCGTTGTTATACCGAGCAGTTTCAAGGGTGCGGTGATGATCCGAATTACATATCCCCTCGGTTTTCTTAAAATATCGTATTTAGCAAAGATTTTCTTGATTTCCCGCTGAAGGTGGTCTTGGGATGTTTTCTTGTAATGCTGTTCAAGCTTTGTCGTAATTTCATGACTGTTTGTCGTATATAATTTTGCCAAGATGCCGAGCCATTCTTCCACAGCATCATTTTCACAGCTTACCTGATCCAGCAAAGAGTCGATTTTTCTTGAGAGCGCACGCGCTTCATGACGCTCGCTATCACGCCGCATCGGCATAAAACGGTCGGATCTGCAGAAATCAAAAAAGACCCTTTTAAATTTAGTAAATTCTGAATCCTCGGTGATGCGCTCCCGGCTGGCATTTTTCAAATACGGGATAGGATAAAGATGGTCGGTTGTGAGGTCGAGCTTCTGTTCTCTGAAGAACCGGACAACCTCATCTCTTGTCAGTTCCGGCGAGGCCTTGTTGATGAGAAAAAAATAGGGTTTCCCCTCATGATACACCCGCTGAAAGAACTGTGACGGGACAGCGTCGGCGTACTTCTCCTGGCTGGCTACAAAGATGATAATATCCGCCAGAAGATAAAATACTTCTGCAATTTCGCGATTCCCGATTTCCAGGCTGTCAAGATCAGGTGTGTCCACAATGGCAAGATGTTCAAGATCCGTTCTTTTATGTTCGATAATCGAGATATGGCCTGAAATGCCGCTGTTTCTCGTCTTATCCGGGGACGGCGATTCAATGCGGTGTATTTCTAAATCAGTAAGGGGAAATGTTTCGTTGACGAGTTTGGTCTCATGAAGATAGGCGATAGGACCCTGCGTTTTCGGCCGTTCCACCCCTGATTCACTTATATCCGCTCCGCACAGAGCGTTAAAACAGAGAGATTTCCCCGTTCCCGTACCACCGAGAAAAACAGCCCACAATAACGGTGTCGCCCGCTTGTAAAGAAAGATGCTGCATTCTCTTTTGATGGATTTTTTCAACCGGTCAAATTCAGGCATTGACAAGGTAAGCCCCGAACTGCAAACGTTATCCAATGCATTTAGTAATGAAATAGAAGATTGTTCTTTCGTCATCATCCCTGCCGGCTAGAAATCTCCGTTGAGATTTTTCAGAGCGAGCATCAGTGCCTGCGTACCCGATCTGCCATGTCCCTGCGCCTTCACTCCAATATATAATTGATGCACCAGGGCAAGTCCTGGAAGTGTCAGATCAAGCGCTTCCGCTTCCTGGAGTGCGATACCCATGTCCTTAATAAAGTGTTCTACAAAAAAGCCGGGATCGTAATTTTTCTGTGCAATCCGCCGTCCGAGATTATTGATGCACCACGAACTAGCCGCCCCTTTTCCGATAATATCAATGACGGCATCTTCATTGAGACCGGTTTTGCTTGCGTAAAGGAGCGATTCACAGACGCCGATCATGGTTCCGGCAATGAGGATCTGATTGCACATCTTGGTATGCTGTCCGGCCCCCGGCTTTCCCATGAACGATATCGTTTTCCCCATGATCTGAAAGAGATGATCGACCTCGTCAAATGCCTTTTTGTATCCTCCGACCATAATGGCCAGGGTTGCCTCCTGTGCTCCGATATCACCACCCGAAACGGGTGCATCGAGGCTGGCAATTCCCTGGGACATGGCGATCTCCGCTATGCTCCGTGCCAAATCCGGCCTGCTGGTCGTCATATCGATGATAACGCGACACGGACCTGCCGCGGTAAGGATACCGTTTTCTCCGAGATACACTTCTTCAACATCCCGGGGAAACCCTACCATGGTGAAAACAATCTCTGAATTGAAAGTTACTTCAGAGGGAGTCGCGCACCACGTTGCTCCATTTTCAAGAAGCGGCCTTGCTTTCTCCTTGGTCCGGTTATAGACAAAGAGGTCGTGCCCGGCCGCCTGCAGGTGCCCGGCCATTGATTTTCCCATAATTCCCGTTCCGATCCACCCGATCCTCATGACAGTGCTACCCTTCATTTGTAATGTTTTTATAGTGTCACTTGTAATATGTGCTTTCTCAGTCACTATGAGGAGTAATAAGCAAAAAATCAACCTTAAAACTGTAACTTCTATTATATGGCAAGACCTGTCTATCAAACGGTTCACTAAACATCAACAGCATTTTTTTACGTGGGATAAGGACATTGTATAATCATCATCGTTTCACTGAATACGACACCACAGTTTTTGTCGAGGCTTTTACGAATCCGCACCCATCATCCCCCGCGACGGTAACATAGTCCTTGCTTTTGTCTTCACCGTTATTATATTTGTTTTTCAAAGACGGTACGAAACTTATGAACAAACAAATTCTTTTGATCAATCCCTGGATATATGACTTTGCCGCCTATGATTTCTGGGTAAAACCCTTGGGACTCCTGTATCTTGCCTCATTGCTGCGAGAAAACGGCTACGAGATCCGATACATCGATTGCCTCGATCCGTACCATCCCGATGTCCTCCGCGAGCCCCATATGAAGCCTCCGAAAAGGAAATCCTCAGGATCGGGTAAATTTGCCAGAGAAATCATTTCCAAACCTCATCAACTGAGCAGTATCCGCAAGAATTACAACCGGTATGGGATTACACCGCCAATCTTTCTCGATGAACTGGCCCGCATGCACCGGCCTGATCTCATTTTCGTTACCTCGATGATGACATACTGGTATCCCGGAGTTATCGATACGATACAGCTTACCAAACGAGTTTATCCCGATGTACCGCTGGTTCTGGGCGGGCACTATGTAAGTCTCTGCGAGGACCACGCGATACACAATTCCGGCGCCGATCTGGTCGTCCCAGGAGAAGGAGAAAAGGCGATTTCCCGGATTCTGAAGATGTTTTTTGATGAATTACCCCGTTTCCTTCCTGATTTCTCGGATCTTGACACGTACCCCTACCCCGCGTTCGATCTTGTACGTCACGCCGACCAGGTTCCGGTTATAACATCACGGGGGTGTCCCTTCCGGTGCACCTACTGTGCGTCCCACCTGGTAAATGACGGTTTCAGGAAACGGGATCCCATGAAAGTAGTTGATGAAATCGAATTCTGGAACAGAACGTACGGTGTGAGGAATTTTGCGTTTTATGATGACGCCCTCCTGGTTGATGCAAAGAACCGAGCAGTTCCAATGCTCAAGGAGTTGCTGCGTCGTGATGTTGACTGTGAATTTCACTGTCCCAATGGGCTCCATCTGAAAGAAATTACGGAAGAAATCAGCGAGCTTATGTACAATTCACGATTCAGGACGATTCGTTTCGGTTTTGAAACGGCAAATGTCAAACGGCAACGGGAGACAGGTGGTAAGATTACCAACGATGAAATGAAAGACGCGATTAACCATCTCAGAAACGCCGGATACGAACAAGAAGAAATCGGCATGTACATCCTCTGCGGCCTTCCCGGTCAGACGGCGGGGGAAATCGAAGCAAGCATCGATTTCGTAAAATCCTGCGGAGCCCGCCCGGTGATCGCTGAATTTTCACCAATACCGGGAACCCATCTATGGAATGATGCCGTGTCATGCTCTCGCTATGATTTGAAAAATGAACCGCTGTTCCATAATAATACACTTTTGCCATGCGCAAATGATATGCTCACCTATGAAATGTACGATCGACTGAAGGCAAGGACGCGATCAAGTTAAAGCTTGCTTCGTTGCGCCGGGCATCTTATAATCGAATCACTCAGACAGAAAGGAAGGTCATGGATACTTTTTTCTGGTGGGGGAAAATGATTCTTATCGGTATCATTTCCCTTTTTTTTCTTCTTTTCGGCATTGATACTCTCGTTTCGTCCTATCAGTCGACATCGCCCCATATCTTCGTCATGAGCTTTTTTGCCTCAAATCTGATGATTCTGATCAGTGCCGTGGGAATCATGTATCCTGCCGTTAGAATTTACAGACGATACAAAATATCTGCCCGTGAGGACAATGAAAATGATGAATAAGCATTGGACAAATATCAAAAGCGCCGTCTCACGGAATGTATTGTTCGCTGTCATCACAGCAGTGCTTTTACTATCAGGTAATGCTTTAGCAAATGCTGCCTACGCCTTTGATTTAGATAAGATAGTTCGAGCATACACCCTTGAAAACGGATTGAGGGTCCTCGTCGCTGAACGGCATTTCAGCCCTACGGTTTCGCTTTATATCAGATATAAAGTGGGCGCCGTCGATGAAACCAATGAGCAGACCGGCGCAGCCCATTTGCTTGAGCATATGCTTTTTAAGGGAACAAAGACCATCGGGGCAATCGACTGGCGGCGGGAACAACCACTCCTTGAGAAAATAAGGGTAATTATCAAGGCTATCGATGGTGAGACCATGAAGGGCGATGCGGCGGACAAGGGAAAGGTGGAAGATCTTCACCGCGAGTTGACATTACTTCAGGAAGAAGCACGGAGCCTCTTCAGAGAGAATGAAATCGATCGCCTGTATACCGAGAACGGCGGTCTGGATATGAATGCGTATACATCGTATGATCAGACGACATACTTCGTCAGTCTTCCCTCAAACAAAATCGAGCTCTGGGCACGGATTGAATCCGATCGAATGGTGAATCCCGTCTTCCGTGATTTTTATTCTGAGCGGAACGTCGTCATTGAAGAGAGAAAACAGACTGTCGATTCGAATCCCGGACGACAGCTGATGGAACAGTTCCTCGCAGCGGCATTTATGGTCCACCCTTATCGGCGGCCCATCCTCGGGTGGGAATCAGGCATACGCTATCTTGATATTGATTATCTGAGACATTTCTTTACCGCTTATCACTCCCCGGATAACACAATCATTGCCGTCGCGGGTAACGTGGACCCCGACGAGGTGATGCAAATCATCAGAAAATACTTCGGTTCGATACCGAAACAAGGCACGTCCGCACGGTTCATTCCTGAGGAACCGAAACAGTCGGGAGAAAAAAGGATTGAGTTCGTGTCCGACGCCAATCCTGAACTGATTATCGGGTATCACAAACCGACCCTCCCCTCATACGACGATTACGTGTTTGATGTTATCAATACAATTTTGAGCAAAGGGAGGACCTCGAGATTACATAAATTACTCATCGAGAAAAAACAAATTGCATCCCGCATAGATACAACAAATGGATTTCCCGGTGCGCGGTATCCGAATCTTTTCGTCTTCTTTGCAACCCCTCGACATCCTCACACAAACGATGAAATTGAAAGGGCCGTTTATGAAGAAATTGCCAGGCTGCAGCACAACCCTGTACCGGAAACGGAAATCAAAAAAGCGAAGAATCAGTTGAAGGCGGATTTTCTCAGAAGCCTCGATTCGAACCGAGGTCTTGCGGGCATGCTTTCATATTATGAAGCGATCGCCGGGGATTGCCGTTATATAAGCAATCACCTTGATGTTATCGACAAAGTGACAGCCGATGATATCATCCGGGTAGCGAATGAATATCTGAATGCCGACAATAGAACTGTTGCCCGATTGGAACGGAGAAACAATACATCATCGACACTACACTTATCAGAATAGTTAGGATGAAGATAAATGAAGCGATCTATTCCAGTGTTTACTATGGTCATTATATGTTTTTTTACTATGATGGGATGCCGTCCCTCAGTGACGATAGATCCTGACACTATTGCCTATCGTCCTCTTGACTTCTCACCACAACAGCCGGAACGGGTTGAACTCCCCAATGGTATTATCATTTATATTTTGGAGGATCATGAACTTCCCCTTCTGAACGTTACGGCCGTCGCAAGAACCGGTTCGATGTACGATCCTGTGGGAAAGGAAGGTCTGGCGGAGTTAGCGGGGATTGTCATGCGGACCGGCGGCACCGCCGCCATGACCGGCGATGCAATCGATGCGGAGCTTGATTTCATGGCAGGAAACGTATCCGTCAAGATTGAAAAAGACACGGCAACAATATCGCTCTCGGTCCTGAAAGGGGACAGCGAACCGGGAATGAAGATCTTTTCCGATATCCTGATGCATCCAGCATTTGAGGAAAAAAAATTGCAGGAGAAAAAAGATTTAAAAATCGAAATGCTGAGACGCATCTATGATAATCCCAGGAATATGGCGTTCAGGGAATTTTCTCACATCATGTACGGGGATAATCCAAGAGGTCGGCTGAGTACTGTTTCATCAGTTGGGGCAATAACCCGGGATGATTGTGTCATGTTCCACAACCAATTCTTTTTCCCCAGAAATATCATGATATCCATAACCGGCGACACTACGACAGAAGATGCGATTGCTCTTATAAATCGCCACTTCGCTGCGTGGCGTCTATCAGGTGATATTCCGCGGGTTCCGTTGCCGAATGTTAATCTTAAAGGATCCGTTAATTTCCTTTTCAAGGATCTTCCCCAGTCGATCATCATCATGGGACTATTTGCCCCCGGGAAATACGATCCCGACCATTACGCCTTCGAAGTTCTCGATTTCATTGTCGGAAGTGGCGGCTTTCGATCACGGATATTCGGAACAATACGGAACAGGCTGGGACTCGCTTACAGTGCCGGTAGTTTCTATTCCCCCCGGAACGAATTCGGCGTATTCGGAGCCTACGCCATGACCAAGGCTGAAACGACGGCACAGGTTCTGTCTGTGCTCCGGAGCATCCTGGATGATGCGAAGGATGTCGGCGTCACTGATGAAGAGCTGTTCTGGGCAAAGCGTTCAATCATCAATAACTTCGTTTTTTCCTTCTCGTCCGCGGAAAAGATTTCCATGCAACAATTGCTTCTTGAATACCATGATCTGCCGCAAGATTTTCTAACGTCATACCGATATCGAATCGACAGTCTCACGACATCGGACCTGTTGCGGGTCGCACAAACATATTTTACGGTCGATGAAACGACCGTATTTGTTCTCGGGAATGAAGAGAAATTTGACATGCCGCTCTCGACATTCGGTATGGTTACGGAAGTCAGAAGAGATGATGCCGAAGTCGGCAATAGCAACGAAAATCCTTAGAGATGTATGTGAGAGGAATACCTGAATGGAGAAACCATGATTAAAAATGAAACGTTCCAGCAAATAATTTATAGAATCGATGCTTTTCGAGATGACATGATCAAACTTCAGGTCGATCTGACCGCGTTTCCCGCGTTGAGTCCGGAAAACGGCGGAGACGGTGAATATGACAAGGCCCTGTTTCTTAAGTCGTATCTCCGTGAAAATGGTTTTGAAGATGTAATGGAAATCGATGCGCCCGATGACCGAGTCGCATCGGGGGTACGGCCGACCATTGTTACAAAACTTCCAGGAAAGAACCCGGATAAAACCGTATGGATTCTCACCCATACGGATATCGTTCCTCCCGGCGAGCTGAAGCTCTGGCATGAAGACCCCTATCGAGCCTGTGTAAAGGAAGGAAAAATATTCGGCAGGGGGACGGAAGACAATCAACAGGATCTCGTATCTTCGATATTCTCCGCAAAAGCTATTCTTGACGAAGGAATCGTTCCCGAATCATCGATCGGCCTCATCTTTGTCGCCGATGAAGAAACGGGAAGTGATTTGGGCCTCGGGTATGTAATCGAACACTATGAACATCTCTTTCGGAAGTCCGACATTATTATTGTACCAGACTTCGGCATCGAAGACGGTACGGCCATAGAGATTGCGGAAAAAAGCATCCTCTGGCTTCGTATAGAAACAAAAGGCCGGCAGTGCCATGCCAGCAAACCCTCACTCGGCAATAATGCTTTCGTGGCCGCATCTTATCTTGTTGTACTGCTCAGGGAACTCTATGATTACTTCGATGCCGCCGATCCGGCATACAGCCCGCCGGAGAGCACGTTTGAGCCGACCAAAAAAAACGCTAACATTCCAAACATAAACACTATCCCCGGGGATGATGTCTTCTTCGTCGACTGCAGAGTTCTGCCTGCATATGATTTATTCGACGTTAAAAGAAAAATCAGGCATATGGCCGATTCGATAGAACAACAGTTTAAAGTAACAATTGATATTACATCAGTTCAGGAAGCTCAGGCTCCACCGCCGACGGAAAAAGATGCGCCTGTTGTCCTTGCGCTCAAGCGGGCGATCCGTGAGATCTATGGTGTTGATGCGAGGCCGATGGGAATCGGGGGGGGTACTGTTGCCGCTATATTCAGGAAGAAAGGCTATCCTGTCGCCGTATGGTCAAAGCTGGGCATGACGGCGCATCAACCGAATGAACACTGTCTTATCGACAATATGATCGGAAATGCGAAAGTATACGCCCATCTGTTCATGCAGCATGAGTGATCCCATAAAGTCCCGTCCTTTTTCATTCTGTTGACGGCAGGCACATAACGTCAAGACGACAAGGAGTGATTATTGCAGTCGAAAAGGTATTGCAATGAATAATCAATGATGGTAGCATGCTGCAGTCAAATTCAGAAAAGGCTGGATAGTATTTGAAGGTCGATTCAGAAGACAGCTCAACGAAGGAGTTACATTTTCCGGACAATCAAGCCTTGAGAGCTTTGCTCGGCGAGCACGATAAAGGCATTAAACAGATTGAAAAACTGGAGAATGTCACAATTACGGTACAGGGCGACAAGATTCTCGTTAAAGGGGATGATGTCGGTTCATCCATCATAGAGAATCTCATTCTGCAGCTGTATGCGATCATCAAGAAAGGGTATCCTGTTTTTCCCACCGACATCGACTACGCCCACAGAATGCTTTCCCGAAACAGTGCGGTAAATCTTGAAAAGATCTTTCTTGACACTGTCTTTATTTCATCGAAGAAACAGACTATTACCCCGAAGAGTATTGCACAGAAACTCTATATCGATTCTATAAGGACTCACGATATGGTTTTCGGAATAGGGCCTGCAGGTACGGGGAAAACATATCTGGCGATGGCGCTGGCCGTGGCGGCCCTTATGGCAAAACAGGTTCATCGTATCGTCTTGACTCGACCGGCTCTCGAAGCCGGTGAAAAGCTCGGCTTCCTTCCGGGGGACCTTGCCGAAAAGGTTAATCCGTACCTGAGACCGCTCTATGACGCACTGCATGATATGATGGATTTTGATCGTGCATCGGCCTTGATTCACAAGGGAATCATTGAAGTCGCTCCCCTTGCCTTTATGAGAGGAAGAACACTGAACGATTCTTTCGTAATCCTTGACGAGGCTCAGAATACGACATCTGAACAGATGAAAATGTTTTTAACAAGACTGGGATTCGGGTCGAAGGCTGTGATAACCGGCGACGTAACCCAGACCGATCTTCCTCCCGACAGAATATCAGGGTTGCTTGAAGCCACAGAAATTCTTGGGACCACAAAGGGAATTCGTTTTGTCTATTTTACCGAAATAGACGTAGTGAGGCATCCACTTGTCCAGGACATAATAAGAGCCTACAATCATCTTGACCGTAAACGGGGGGATAATTAATCGGTTCCCCATTGCTTATATATATGTCAAACAATAAGAAACAGCGATCATCAAAAAACAGATCGACACGATACGATTTCCTGCCTTCGTTTGTAAAAAATAATCTTTTTCACCGGTGGTTTGTCTGTGTCGTTATGAGCTTGATGCTGGCGGTGATTCTTTCTCCCCATGCCCATTTTACCCGCCCCTCTTTCAAATTAGGCGATATTACAACCAAAGATATCAAGGCAGACCGAGACTTTCTTGTCGAAGATCGGGCGTCTACGGAGCAGAAGCGGCTTGAGGCGGCCGCCACGGCGCAACCTGTCTATGATTATGACGATAATATGCCGTCTTCAATCGGCATGACGCTGGCAAAGGCATTTCTCGGAATGGTTGACACACACTTGCGTATCCGCCGCGAGAATATTGCCACACAAGATCTGGCGACCGTCATTGATCAGGCACGAAAAAGTTTTGAAAGCACGGTGGGGTTCTCCCTTTCCGACAACGAGTTTAATCTCTTGAACAAACAGGGGTTTCCCATGGACCTCTGCAATAAACAAGTCAAACTGATCTATTCAATTTACAACAAAGGCCCCATCAGTGATCAGGGTATTTTAAACCTGCTGAAAGACACGTCCATCATTGTAAGGAACATTAAGACGCAGGGTGAAACGGTCATGAACGACCTCTCATCTATTCTTCCGATCGAGAATGTGGATTCACTTATTTCGAAGAATGCACCGGAATATTTAACCGGTGAGGAAAAGGATATTCAAAAGGTATCGATCTCACTTGTCAAAAAGCTCGTCAGGCCGAATCTGACATTTGCTCAAAATGCGACGGAACAAAGAAAACAGGAGCTTATGAGTGCGGTCAGACCGGTCTTTTATAAAGTACAGAAAAACGAGATGATCGTTCGCGAGGGAGAGAAAATCTCGCCGGTTCAGCTTGACAAGCTTATTGCTTTGTATGCCGTTTCTGATGGTAATAAATTCCTCAGCATTTCAATGTTCATCGGCATGTTTCTTACCATCATGCTGTTTTCCGTCATTCTATACTACATTTTCAGAGACTTTCTGATACCTACGAACAAAAACGACGGCATAAACATCCTGCTGCTGGCGATTGCCGCAATACTGCAGATCATTCTTGTACGAATCAGTATCTTTCTGTCCGGATCGATCAACCATGCCTTCCCCATGATAACCGTTAATGCCTGTCTGTATGGTATCCCCTTTGCAGCCGCGACAATGCTGGCAGTTATTCTTCTCAACCGAAACGCGGGACTCATATTTGCAGTATTCACATCATTTCTCATCAGCTTTCTCTTCGAGGACAGGATATCCATGTTTTTTTATGCGCTCGTCGGAAGCATGGTGTCCGCATTCAGCATTACCGAATGTAAACGACGCTCGGCATTCTTCCGTACAGGCATCATTGTGGGGCTGGTGAATATGGCTGTCATCGTATGCCTCTTGTTGCTGTCGGGTGCTCTTATACATGTCGACACTTTTTTTAAACTCATTTTTGGACTGGCGGGCGGTATCCTGTCAGCTGCGATAATATCGAGCGTTTTGCCGCTCTTTGAGTCTATATTTGGATACACGACTGATATCAAACTGCTTGAGCTGGCCAATCTCAATCAGCCTATTTTTCAGGAAATGATCATGATTGCTCCAGGAACATATCATCACAGTGTCATTGTTGCCTCCATGGTAGAGGCGGCGGCGGAATCGATTAATGCGAACTCGCTGCTTGCGAAGGTCAGTGCTTTCTATCACGACATCGGAAAGATGAAAAAAGCCCAGTATTTTATTGAGAACCAGCGAGGTCCGGAAAATAAACTGGATAAGTTGTCGCCGAAGATGAGCAGTCTCGTTATCATTTCCCACGTAAAGGAAGGGTGTGACCTGTCGCGGGAATATAAACTCGGGTCGGATATTACCGATATCATACGACAGCATCACGGCACACGGCTCGTCGGTTACTTTTACGATAAAGCCCAGAAAGATAATGATCCTTCCGTTCGGGCAATTCCGGAGGGTGAATTCAGATATCCGGGACCGAAACCCCAGACAAAGGAAGCCGGACTGGTACTTCTTGGTGATGTGATTGAAGCGTCGTCCCGAGTCCTTAGGAACCCTACGCCATCGAGAGTAAAGAACCTCGTGGAAGACAGGATCAACCAGGTGCTTCTTGAAGGTGAGCTTGATGACTGTGATCTGACCTTCCATGATCTCAGCAAGATTGCCGAGAGTTTCACCAGAACGCTGAACGGGATATTCCACCAAAGAATCGATTATCCTGAATCGGCGGTGAAAGAAGTCAACGGCAAGAGAGAAAAGAATGACAATCCTAATAGAAAACAGGCAGAAAAGAATCGAGATATCCTCCTCAAAAGTGCGACAGGACATCAATAGTGCCTTGAAACTTCTTGATAGCACGGGCTTGGAACTAAGCGTTCTTTTCGTTGACGATGAGGAAATCGCTGAATTGAACCGTCAATATCTCAACAGGAACGGGCCAACCAATGTCATTGCCTTTTCGATGCGCGAGGGTGATTTTGGAGAAATCAATCCTCATGTTCTCGGCGACATTATAATATCCGTTGATACAGCTCTTAGAGATGCCGCTCATGAAGGCTTATCTTTTGAAGATGAGCTTACATACCTCATCATTCACGGTCTCCTTCATCTCCTCGGGTACGACCATGAAATGTCAGACGAAGGCACACGTACCATGCGGGAGACGGAAAAAGAGCTCTTCCTTCACATTAAGGGATACGAAATCGAGTAGTACCAAGCAGCTCGATTTTATTATCGGTTCGCTCTACAGAACTCTCCGTCATTCACAATAATAGCTGTGTGAAAACGGATGGTGTCCATCGCAGCCGGTCCGTACCGTGATTGCTGCATGTCGAAACGAATAACGAGTTTTCTGTGATGAACTTTCCATGATGCATCAGGTCAATTAACAAATCTGCTTGATTTGGAGAGGATAGTTCAGGCTGATAGGGGATATATGGAAAATGATGCAGACATTCACCATGTATCCCCTTATTCCATCCCCGAATATTACTTGATGAACAGCATTTCCTGGTAGCTTGGCAACGGCCACAGATCATCGGCAACGATTCCTTCAAGGTTGTCGGCCACTCTTCTCACGGCAAGCATTGCGGGAAGAACCTTATCGCAGTAGTACCGTGCCAACGCAGGCACTGAAGAGGTATCTTTTTTCGCCATGCTTTCTTCAAGTGCGGCAATTGCATCGTGCAGTTCCTTCACCAGGCCGGTTACCGTGTCCAGCGTGCCTGTATGATATGTATGTCCGATTGCCCTAAGGTCAGCACAGGTTTTTGCGAGCTCACCCTGATATCTGATGGCGGCAGGGAAAATAATGGTCTTTGCCATCTTAATCGTTAAGTTTGCTTCTACCTTAACAGCGAGGCAATATTGCTCCGTGTACACCTCTTGGCGGCTTTTCAGTTCAACCCTGGAGAGTACTTTAAACTTTTCCGTAACTATT
>DSDU01000186.1 GCA_011056835.1 Deltaproteobacteria bacterium | reverse complement strand
GACAGGAACGCAGACGACGGATCGAGATCCAAATCAGACGGGCCGGTCGTCAGCGTTGCCCGTTCGGGCTGGATGCAGCGGTAGGTGAGAAGAGGCATGCAAAAACAGGGACAGACCATTCTAACCGGCAAAAAGATGATCACGGCATATATGGGCAGATCATGGCGCGTGATTCAAAAATGGATCGATGAACGGCACTTCCCCGCACGGAAGATCGACGGTGTCTGGGAATCCGACATGGAATTGATCATCGACTGGCGGAAAAAAGAGATACAGCGGCAATTGAAGAAAACCTGGAACTGACATCGAGGCAGTATGAATTTGAATTTACCCGCGAGACATGATACCCCTTGCTTCAAAGGGGGTGAGTTGTGTATGAAAGGATCGATCCATTATCGAAAAGATCGCGGATATTACTATGTTGCATGGTACCACAAAGAAAATCACTACAAAATTTATAAATACAACGGTGAGTACATATATCACCGGAAGATAGCGGAAAAGCTTATCGCCTGCATGCAGGCAGATGTTGAAAAGGGGATTTTCCGCATTGAGAAGTACACAAATGAAGCACCCACAGATGTAATTCCGTATTTGTGGAAATGGTTAGAATCGCAACAACCGCATATATCACCGGCCACCTATAAAGATTATCTCAATTCGATCAAGAATCACCTGGTACCATGGTTTGATATCAATCCCTATCAGTTACATGAAATCCGGTATGACGTTCTATGTCGCTTGTTGGGAGGCATTAAGAGATCCGGAAAGGGCAAAATGAATGTAATGTACTGTCTACATCGATGCCTTGATTTTGCGTGGAAATCCGGAAGGATACAGGCAATGCCCCCGTTTCCGGAAAAAAGCAAATACGGTCTGGTAGATCCCGTCATAACCTGGGTTCCGGAAGAACGACAGATGAAGATTATTGAGGCGATACCGGAAGAACATCAGCCTATCTTCTGGTGGCTGAAATATCATGCCCGGCGGCCTTCTGAGGCAATGGCGCTTTACAAAGAGGACTATGACCCTCATTTGGATGCGTTCATCATCAGGCGGACCTTCTCAAGCAAGCAGATGGTGAACTATACCAAGACCCACAAACAGCATATAATACCCTGTCATTCAGCGTTTAAACCGATTATGAAAAACATGCCGAAAACGTTCGAACCATTTTTCTTTGTCAATCCGAGTGGAAAATTGAAAAATAGACATTATCAGCATGATTACCTTGTTGATTTGTGGAAGGCTGCATGTGACAAAGTCGGGGAAAGCATCAGGATGTATGCAGGGTTAAAACATTCAACCTGTTCACAGTATATCAATGAAAAAGGGTTAAGCATTGATGAGGTTCAGATGATAACTGACCATGCGCGACGTGACAGTGTTTTGAAGTATGCAAAGGTTCAGGTTGAAGCAAAACGGCGTCTTATGGAACGCTCAATAATCCCATTTCTGGGGGACGAGTGGGGGACGAAAAATAGCCCCCCACAGTCAATTAATTCAAGTAGTTATGGCGGAAGTGCATGGGAATCGAACCCACCTAAGAGGTAGTTAGCCCCTTACACCGGATTTGAAGTCCGGGAGGCCCACCAGTGACCTTGGCACTTCCGCATTTTATCATTTTAAAAGCGGTCGCAGTATAGCATAAAGAGTGATAAAAACATATTACATGTAGCCGGGATGGTCACATGCCTCGAGAGAACGGTCGATGAGCTGAACCGTGACCTCGTCTCCCGCTTTATAGTATGTTCCGTCTTCAGGAAGAACAATGATTCCATTTGCCATCACCATCGATTTTAAAATGCCGGAGCCTTGTTCTCCCGTTGTGATCACGAAGTATTTTCCATTCTCGACGGTTACCCGACCACGGATGAAGAATCTGAGCTTCTTTTTTTTCTTTATATCTTCCTTCAGAACGGCGGTAATCGTTCTTCGAAACAAACTGGTATGACCGGACATTTTTAATAAAGCCGGTCTCACATATTCTTCAAAAGTAACCATTGACGATACGGGATTGCCGGGGAGACCGAAGAAAAGTTTGATCCCTGCGCGACCGAAGGTAAACGGCCTGCCCGGTCGCTGGGCCACCTGCCAGAAATCAATAGTGACGCCCAGTTCGGTCATGACCTCCTTGACGTAATCGTAGTCACCAACTGACACACCGGCGGATGAAACGATAACGTCGGCACGGAGGGCGTTGGTAAACTTGGCGATAAGATCTTCTCTGGAATCTCGTGCAATCCCCGCGAGCAGAGGAGTGGCACCGCATTCCATGACCTGGGCGGCGCTTGAGTAGGTATTGCTGCTGATGATCTTTTCCGGAGAGGAATCTCCATCGACGTCGATCAATTCGTCTCCGGAAGCGAGGATTGCAACAAGGGGTTTCTGATATACATGGACGAATGAACGTCCCAGCGTTGCCAGCATGCCGATTTCGGCGGGTCTGATCACCCGTCCGCGGGGAAGAACCAGTTCACCTTCCACCACGTCCTCTCCCCGATATCGCACGTTCTGACCCATAGGTGCCTCTTCGAATATTTTGACCTGCTTTCCGTCGATTACAGTATTTTCCACGGGGATGACGGCATCGACTCCCTGGGGTATGGGAGCTCCCGTCATAATGCGAACTGCTTCGGCAAATCCGACGATTTTTTCCGACATATATCCGGCGGGTATGTCATCAATGATATCGAATAACAGGGGGGTATCCCTTGAGGCTCCCGCGGTATCTTCCGAAACAAGCCCGAAGCCGTCCATGGCTGAATTATCACGTGGCGGGATATCACGGGGGGCATAGACGTCCTCGGCGAGAATTCTATCCCGGGAATCAAGAATTGCAACTTTTTCGAATCCCAGGGGAGTGGTCGCTTTAAGAATGGTTTGTAAGGCGTCTTTTACAGTTATCATAAGTTGGCCGCCGTGCGATCGACTCGCTGTTTAGTATCGGATTCATATCCTAAACGTGTATTGTTGTCAATATTTTACACTTGATAAAAATTCCTCGATACGATAAACATAATGTCCGTTTCCACGGCGGTATAAACGGTTGGTTTACGCCGGGAACGGTAACGTCTTGACAGGGTAAGCAAGAGAATTAATGGGTATTCCCCGTATACAGGAAGAAATCAGATCCCTGCTGAAGGAAAGAAATGCTGTTCTGCTCGTTCACTACTATCAGCGGGGGGAGGTTCAGGATATTGCCGATATTCTCGGAGATTCTCTTGCGCTGAGCATGGAAGCGGCAAAAACGGATGCCCGTGTTATCGTTTTTGCCGGCGTTCGTTTTATGGCGGAGAGCGCATCGATTCTCAGTCCTGACAAGACGGTTTTACTTCCGAGAATAGAAGCGGGATGTCCTCTGGCCGATATGATCACCGTGGAACAATTGGAAACGGTGCGGAAGAACCATCCGGATGCTGCCGTTGTTGCTTATGTAAATTCGTCCGCGGCAATTAAGGCGCATAGCGATATCTGCTGCACGTCTGCCAATGCGGTTCGGGTGGTCAACTCTCTCACCGACGCAAAGAAAGTGCTGATGGTCCCCGACGGAAACCTTGCCCGTTACACTGCGAAATTTACCGATAAGGAGATTATCCCTTGGACCGGCTATTGTCCCGTTCATCATTTTGTAACCGTCGAGGAAGTCAGAGAAGTAAAGAAACGGTATCCCGATGCGCCATTTGCCGCCCATCCCGAATGCGATCCGGCGGTTCTTGAAATGGCCGATTATGTCGGTAGTACGGGGGGGATTATCCGGTATGCCGGAGAAATAAATGCAAGAAAAATCATTGTGGGTACCGAGTCGGGCATTATACATCAATTAAAGAAGAACAATCCGGAAAAGCAATTTATCCCCGTGTCGGAAAAGCTGATTTGTCACGACATGAAATATACATCACTTGAAGATATCCGAGATTCATTGGTTGAGATGAAACACATGATTACCGTGCCTGACGGTGTCAGGATCGGCGCAAATCGAGCATTGAGCCGGATGCTCGCCGTATCATGACGGAACGGTGATATATACAGAGTGGGGTAAGCGATCGAAAGAACACGGATGTCTGCTGTACAAGGGGGGGGGTGATAGAAGACTGTATGATCCGTCATGGCGGTGACAGATCAGGAACTGAGTTTACAAACCGTGAGAAGAATAATCCATAATAAATTCTTATATTCCGATACTCATCTTCAGGACTTGATCGACAGGATTTCCCATGGAGACGATTGTGTGACCGTTCATGGCCTTCAAGGTGCAGCCAGGGCCTTTATTCTCTCCATTCTCTACAATAATACACAAAAGACAATTGTAACCATTACTTCCACCATTGAAGATGCGACTCATATTCATCGGGATTTAAACTTTTTCCTCGGTGGAGAGGACCTGTTGTTGTTTCCTCCCTGGGATCTTGTTTCGTACGATGTCATGTCGTCTCAGGGAGATCTGGCGACGCAGCGAATGGAGGTCTTTGCCCGGTTGTGCGCGGGTAAATCAGCGATGATCGTTGCACCTCTCGAAGCAACACTCCAGAAAGCCGTTCCCGTTGCTGTATTACGTGACTACATCACAACAATATCCATCGGAGATGTTCACGAGAGAGATGATCTCGTTTCCCGATTGACTGCAGGCGGTTATCGTCGAGTTCCTCTGGTTGAAGGCAAGGGTGAGTTCAGCGTTCGCGGTCATATCATCGATATTTATCCCGTGGTCTCTCCCTTTCCGTTTCGGCTGGAGTTTATCGGCGATGAAGTCGAATCGATCAGGGAATTTGATGTCGTAACTCAGAGATCGAAACGGGAAATCGTTGAATTTGATCTGGCCCCGGCTCATGAAATGATTCTGTCGCCGGAGACATTGGAAAATGCGGTGAAGAATGTAAGGGCGAGATCTCATGAGCAGGGATTGCCCCGGACGAAGCGAAACCGGCTCATAGAACTGATTGAGAGCGGGCTTGTATCGTCAATTAATCCCGGATTTCTTTCTCTCTTTTATGGAAGGTACGGTTCTGATGATATAAATGATCCTGGCGGTCTGGCTGGGTTTTTTGATCATCTGCCGGGCCGGAGCATTATCGTTTTTGATGACTACCAGACGCTGCAACAGTCGGAGCATCGAATCCATCATTCCCTCGATCGCCTGATCGGCAAAGCTCGAGACGAAGGAAAATTTTATCTTGACAAAGATTCCTTCTACGGGTCTTTGGAAGGGCTGGCCGGTACCCATGAGGGCAGACAAAAAATTTACCTTGAAAGCCTGAACATCGGCAGCGGAAAGAACAACTCAGCCGATGTCATAAACTTTGATGTTCGAATGAATGTAGGAATTCGACAGGAAAGGGCCGCGTATCTTCCGGATGACAATGGGATCTTGACACCGCTGGTTAAGAAGATACGATCGTGGATTGATGATGATCAATTTGTTTTCTTTCTGTGCGGTGACGATGATATTGAACGGATATCTCATCTTATGGATGGATATTCTCTCTCCGTTCATCAATCCGATGACTCCATTTCTTCAGATCTTTCCGTTTACGGATATCGGGGACGACTGTTGCTGAAAAGGGGAACGATTTCCGAAGGATTTGCCTATCCCGCTCTCAATCTCGTCATTATCAGTCATGAGGAAATATTCGGTATAAAAATAAAGAGAAAGAAGAGGAGTTCCGCACGGGAAGGGTTTTTTCTCAAGTCCTTCGGCGAGCTGAAGGAAGGTGATTTTGTCGTCCATGGGGATCATGGTATCGGTTATTATCGGGGGCTCCAGAAGCTGTCGGTCGGTTCCATGGAAAACGATTTTCTCGTTATCGAGTATGGAGGGGGAGACAAGCTCTATATGCCCGTTCATCGACTGGATCAAATCCAGCGATATATCGGTCCGGATGGTTATATGCCTGTGGTTGACAAGCTCGGAGGGATATCCTGGGAACGGTCGAAACAACGCGTTAAGAAGGCGGTCCAGGCAATTGCAGGGGATTTAATTTCCATCTATGCCGCCCGTGAGGTTATGTCTGGTCATAGATATTCCGGGCTCGATCGTTACTACGAAGAGTTTTCATCGTCATTTGAATATGAGGAAACACCGGACCAGGCCCGGGCGATTGAAGATATAAATAGTGACCTGAGTGATTCCAAGCCGATGGACCGTCTTGTGTGCGGAGATGCGGGATTTGGTAAAACCGAAGTGGCGGTCAGGGCATCGTTCAGGGTTGTCATGGAGGGAAAGCAAGTGGCAGTCCTGGTTCCCACCACAATTCTTGCCGAACAGCATTATCAGACGTTTCTAAAGCGATTCCACAAATATCCGATTCGCATTGAAGTGCTGAACAGATTCAAAACAAAGGCGAGGCAAAAGGAAATTGTCGAGGATCTCAACAGGGGGGTGGTGGACATTTTGATCGGAACGCAACGAATTCTGCAGGAAGATGTTCATTTCAAGGATCTCGGATTGGTGGTCATCGACGAAGAGCAGCGCTTCGGAGTAAGAGACAAAGAACGGTTGAAAAAGCTCAGAGCATTGGTTGATGTGCTTACATTAACGGCAACGCCGATTCCGAGAACACTGCAATTGTCTCTCGTGGGGATTCGGGATCTTTCGATCATCGACACTCCCCCCGAGGATCGACACGCGGTAAGGGTCTCCGTGTCGGAATTTGATGAAGATGTTATACGAGAAGCAGTCCTGCACGAGTTAAGCAGAGACGGTCAGGTTTTCTTTGTTCACGATCGGATCAAGTCGATATACAGCATGGCACGATTTTTAGAGAAACTCATTCCCGAGGCAAGGATCGGTGTCGGTCACGGTCAGATGAAGCCCCGGGAGCTTGAAGATGTGATGGTAAAGTTCATTAAGAAAGAGTATGATATTTTGTTGTGCACGACAATTATCGGTTCAGGCATCGACATACCTGCGGCGAATACGATTATTATCAATCGCGCCGACAGATTTGGTCTGGCTCAATTGTATCAACTCCGCGGCAGGGTCGGGAGGTCGAAGGCTCAGGCGCATGCGTTTTTGTTGATCCCGAAAGGGGCAATGCTGTCGCGAGATGCCCGAAAGAGACTGAGGATCATTCAGGAATTCTCAGATCCCGGTTCGGGTTTTAAAGTTTCCATGCATGATCTCGAGATTCGCGGAGCGGGAAACTTTTTAGGTGTTTCTCAGTCAGGACATGTTTCGGCTGTCGGATATGAGATGTATACGGAGTTGATCGAGCAGGCGGTGAATGAAATGCGGGGTGAGGAAGCAACCGATCGGGAAATCAGGCCGGAAATCACGATTGGCCTGTCGGCATTCATTCCCGATAATTATATCAGTGATATGAATAGACGGCTCGTAACCTACAAGAAATTGTCTTTAGCCGATACCGACGAGGCCCTGCAGGAAATCAGAAATGAACTCATTGACTGTTACGGTGCTGTTCCATCGGAGGTTGATAATCTGATTGATATTATCAGAATCAGAAATCAGCTTAGAACGCTCCTCGCAACAAAAATGGATTATGATGGGGAGATGTTGTCAATTTTGTTCCATAAACAAAGTCCCGTTGATCCATTAAGGATTATAGAATTGTCTATGGCAAAACAATTCAAGGGGATGAAATTTACCCCCGATTTCAGGCTGAGTGTTCCCATGCCCGGGATAACCGGGGTTGAAATTATCGAGCGAGCCGAGCACCTTGTTCATGAATTGCGTATCAATGCCCGCATTGCCGGCTGAATGGGAATTAACCAGGATTGAGCGCTCCGGCATCCGCAGTACAGAAAGCATAATTACCGCGAGGGGAGTATCATGAAACATTTAGAGATTATCTCTGTTACCTTGATTGTGTCCATTCTCATGACGGTGGCAGCCTATGCAACAATTGTTGACAGGATCGTTGCCATTGTCAACCATGATGTAATCACGCTTTCAGAGTTGGATAAGAATGTCAATTCCTACATGAAGCGGATCGAAAAAACCGTTCCTGAAGATCAATTGGATGCGATTGAAAAACATGTTCGTCAGATGGTTCTGAATGAACTTATCGATCAGCGACTCATCACACAGGAAGCAAAGAAACGGGGCCTTATGGCTACCGACAGGGATGTTAATGGCGCCATCACGAATATCATTACGCAACGAAAGATCACTCATGAAAAATTGCAGTATGAAATCGAGCAATTAGGCATTACATTCGAAGAGTATCGGGAAGAAGTGCGTGCTCAACTCACGAAAAGGAATTTTCTTGCGGGGGAAATCAAAAGCAAGATTACCATTTCTAAAGAGGAAATCGGTGCCTATTATCGTGAGCACCGAAAAGACTATGAGGGGAAAGAGGCCGCTCGGATCAGGCAGATTCTTATTCTTCTTCCCAGGGATGCCGCCGACCAAACCAGAGAGAAGTTACGGATGCGTGCAGAGGACATTCTACAGCAACTCAGGCAGGGTGACTCCTTCAGCATGCTGGCGACGGAAGTTTCTCAGGGGCCTGCCGCCAAAACGGGTGGTGATCTCGGTTTTGTAGAAAAAGGGCTGATGCTGCCTGATGTTGATGCCGCGGCATTCAGTTTGAAGATAGGGGAAATCAGCGACGTTATAGAATCACCCATAGGATTTCACATTATTCAGGTTGTCGACAAAAGGGGTGAGGGAGTAAAACCCATTGAGTCGGTAAGGGAAGAGATTATCGGGAGGATCGGCGACGAGAAGATGGAGAATAAATTTGAGGAATGGCTGAACGAACAGAGAGAAAAAGCCCATATCGAAGTAAAGCTTTAAGCGGTTCTACGGTGGTTGTTTTCAGGAAACCCTGTCGTGCGAGGAAAAAACATGAAATACGAGACATGTAGCGTCAATCATGAACCATATTAAAATCAGAGGTGCATCCCAGCACAACCTTAAAAATATTAATATTGATATACCAAGAGATCAACTTGTCGTGATAACCGGGGTCAGCGGTTCGGGGAAATCGTCACTGGCATTCGATACCATCTATGCTGAAGGGCAGCGGCGATACGTCGAGTCACTGTCAACTTACGCCCGTCAGTTTATCGGGCAGATGGACAAACCTGATGTCGAATCCATCGAGGGGCTTTCGCCGGCAATAGCAATAGAACAGAGGACGGCAAGTCAGAATCCCCGCTCTACCGTTGGAACAGTGACGGAGATCTATGATTATCTCCGTCTCCTCTATGCACGGATCGGGGTGCCCCATTGTTATCGATGCGGCAAAGAAATCCGGTCGCAGACCGTCGATATGATGGTTGAAAATATTCTCTCAATCCCTGAAAACACAAAGATAAACATCCTTGCTCCCGTGTCACGCGGAAAAAAGGGAGAATTTCAGAAGGAACTGAAAAAGTTGCGGAAGGAAGGGTTTGTCAGGGTTCGCATCGACGGTAACATTAGGGATCTTGCGGAAGACATATCGTTGGACAAAAACAAACGTCACGACATTGATGTAGTCGTTGATCGCCTGATCGTCAAAAACGGGATACGACATCGCCTGCGAGACTCCGTGGAAATTGCCCTCGGGCTTTCCGACGGCCTCATCAGGGTTCAGATCATCGATGGAGAGGAGATTATATTCAGCGAGGCATTTGCCTGTGTCGACTGCGGCATCAGCATTTCAGAACTGTCTCCCCGGATGTTTTCCTTCAACAGTCCCTATGGTGCCTGTGCCGAATGTGGCGGTTTAGGCACCAAGATATACTTTGATGAACACCTCATTGTTTCAGAACCGGGACTATCCATCAGGGCGGGTGCCATCGCACCGTGGGAAGGAAAAAAGTCTTTATTCTTTCATCAAATGCTTGAATCTCTGGCCAATCATTACGCCTTCGATATCAATACTCCCTATAATCAATTGCCCGAGACAGTACGGAGGGCACTCCTTTACGGGTCGGGTGATGAGGAAATTCAATTCTATATTGACAGAAGCGGACGGCGTTTTTTCTATACAAAGCCTTTTGAAGGGGTCATGAGCAGATTGCAGCGACTGTACATGGAGGCTGATTCGAATGAAGTACGGATGGATCTGTCCCGGTATATGAACGTTACGGAATGCCCGGCATGCAACGGCGGCCGACTAAAGGCTGAAAGTCTCTCCGTTACGGTTGCCGGTCACAACATACACGACCTCTGCCGGATGTCGATCGGTGAATGTCGGAATTTCTTCAATGAGATTCAACTTTCATCCCATGAACTCCTCATTTCTCAACGAATATTGAAAGAGATCCGTGAGCGGTTAAAATTTCTCGTGGACGTGGGGATGGATTATCTTGACCTGGCCCGGTCGGCGGGCACCCTTTCCGGCGGAGAAGAACAGCGCATTCGCCTTGCCACGCAGATCGGCTCGGGCCTTGTCGGTGTCCTGTATGTCCTTGATGAACCAACGGTCGGTCTCCACCCCCGGGATAACGCCCGGCTCATTTCAACCCTCAAAAGACTCCGCGATATGGGAAATACTGTTCTGGTGGTGGAACACGACACGGAAATGATGCATGCCGCCGATCATATTATTGATATAGGTCCAGGTGCCGGAATTCATGGCGGTCATGTGGTCATTCAGGGGACACCGGAACATGTCTGTCAGTCTCCGGATTCTCTGACGGGAGGGTATCTCAGCGGACGGCTTTCCATTCCCGTTCCGAAGCATCGCAGAAACAATCCTGAACGGTTCATCATCATGGAAGGTGCCACGGAGAATAATCTGAAAAATATTGATATCAAAATCCCCGTGGGGCTTTTTACCTGTGTTACCGGAGTGTCCGGGTCGGGGAAAAGTACCATGGTCATTGAAACGCTCTATAATGTGTTGCGCCGCCGGCTCAACAAATACCGGGGGAAAATCGGCAAGATCAAAAAGATTATCGATCTCGGTGGGGTCGAACGGATCATTACCATGGATCAACAACCGATCGGCCGTACACCCCGGTCGAATCCCGCAACATATACGGGGGTACTGACCTATATACGGGACCTGTTCAGTCAGCTTCCCGATTCAAAGGCACGTGGATATAAACCCGGCCGCTTCAGTTTTAATGTCAAGGGAGGTAGATGCGAGGCCTGTCAAGGAGACGGACTCAAGAAGATCGAAATGCACTTTCTCCCCGACATCTACATCACTTGTGACGTGTGCCGGGGGAAACGGTTCAATACGGATACACTCGATGTGAGATACAAGGGTAAGAATATTGCTGAAGTCCTTGACATGACAGTCATGCAGGCATTGTCATTTTTTGAAAATATTCCAATTATCAAGTCGAAGCTGCAGCTTCTTTTTGATGTCGGTCTCGGCTATATTCGTTTAGGTCAGTCGGCGACGACGCTTTCGGGTGGTGAAGCCCAGCGGGTGAAGCTGGCCCGGGAACTTGGCAAGAAAATGACGTCAAACACTCTGTATATCCTGGATGAGCCGACGATCGGGTTACACTTTGCAGATATCCACCAGCTTCTCGAAGTACTGATGCGGCTGGTCGATATGGGTAATACCGTTGTCGTCATCGAACACAATCTGGATGTTATCAAGTCAGCTGACTATGTAATTGATCTCGGCCCGGAGGGAGGTCAACGAGGGGGACTCATCGTAGCGTTCGGGACCCCGGAAGAAGTGGCCGCTACAGAAGGATCTCTGACAGGCCATTTCTTACGGAAGATTCTCAACAGGTGATACGAACGCAATGTGTTCTCCGGAACATGAATCGGTCAACCTTGACTTCCTCTGATATGGAAACGGCCGCCGAGATGCTCCGCTACTCGCTTCAAAACCATGAAGTCATCTTTGCCGAACAATGAATCACAATTTCCCATGACCATGCCTGCGCCCCTCATTTTCTTTTTCCCCGATTGAGTTTTCCACTGCACCTCATAGCCCGGTGATCCCGCATAATCTATCAGCCTTTGAGGATTTTCTTCGTCAAACAGGGGGTACCAGATCACAAACGGTATGGGCGACAGTGCACGATCTGCTGAAATGTCGGCGCAGGACTGCCAGTCATTCAGCGAATCAGGAGGAAAGTATGGCGGATCGATGAAGATTAGATCCTGCCTCCGGACCTCCTTTTTGAGTGCGGTAAAACCGTCGGTACAGTGAAAATCGATCTCTTCCTGATTTTGTGTTTTATATTTGATAACAGACGTTTCGATCTCATCGGAAATGTCGCAGAGGGTAAATCGAAAGGAACGCCGTTTCCGGCGCAAGTATGCTGCTGCAAGAAACCATGATCCATGGTAACTTGGTCCGACTTCTGTCGAACCGCCCTGGATACGGAAATATGGGTGATCCGCCAGATCTTTGCCGACAGATGAGCATGTTCCGATTCCGTCCCGCCATTCGCCTTCGGGCGAGAGGATGTAGGAGCATCTCCCGCAGTGTGTCTCGAAATAGTGAACTGAAGATGATCTCGACAGGTAGGGCAGCATTTTCTCCATCACGGAAAGCAGGATAACATGCTTCCATACGTCGCCCTTGTTGCCTGCTTGTTTCGTGTGGTTATAGTTCACAATCGTCTCCATGGGGCAAGCAAGATACATGGGTTGTGGCATGAATAGGCAGGTGAAGAACGCCCATTCCCAGTGTTTCTCTCTCATCATTCTTCGCTGCGACGCACCTGTAAGAATGACTCGCTTCTCAGGATTTCGTGTGTCCTGCGTCGGGACATTTTTAAACAGCTTCATTATGGGACTTTTTAATTGCCTGTGAATGATTGGCTGCTGTACAGTTTTTTGGCAGAAATATAATGGTGAACGATCTCGGGTACCAGATATCGAACGGATTGCCCTTTTGCCAGCCGCGTTCTGATGTCCGTGGAAGATATTTCCAGAAATGTAAGTCGTCGGAAGTATATCGACGTCTCCGCCGGTCCGATAAATCCGTCGGAAACATGATCATAATGATAATCCTTTGAGATGTCCTTTGTAAGGACTGCGGATAGATCCTCCGCATCATATCCCGGTCTGGTCATGACGATGAAATGGCAGCGTTTCAAGAGTTCCTTCCAGTCTTTCCACTTATGGATATCTTGAAACGCATCCTGTCCCACAATAAAGTTTAATTCAAGAGTCTCGGGCGAAGTGGCGAGAAAGTAATTTACCGTATCGATTGAATACGACGTTCCCCCCCGCCGCTGCTCCAGGTCGGATATGGAGAAGTTAGGGTTATCTTTGATGGCGAGTTGTACCATCTTTGCACGGTGTACATAACGTGTTATGTCCTGCTCGGTTTTCAGAGGCTGCCTGGCGGAGGGAATAAAGATGATCCGGTCGAGATGGAATATTTCGCAGACCTCTTCGGCACATCGTAAATGTCCGAGATGGATGGGATCGAATGTACCGCCGAATAATCCCAACTTCATGTTCTGATCTGTCCGTTCCCGTATATAATGAATTTTGTCGTCGTCAATTCTTCCAACCCCATCGGTCCGAAGGCATGAAGTTTAGTTGTGCTGATGCCGATTTCCGCGCCAAGGCCCAGTTCGAAACCGTCACTGAATCGTGTGGAAGCGTTCACTGCGACGGTAGAGGAATTGACTTCATTGATAAAACGCTGGGAGTTATTGTAGTCACGGGTTATGATTGATTCGGTATGGAGGGATCCGTACCGTTCGATGTGGGCAACGGCTTCATCGATGTCGTTCACGATGCGGACTGCAAGAGTCAGGTCCAGGTATTCCTCATACCAGTCGGCTTCCGTCGCCGCTTCCACGTCAGGAACGATTGCCCGGGTTCCTTCACATCCTTTCAGCGTTACACCGGCTTCTCGCAGTTTGCTAACGGCTCGTGGAAGAAAAGACTGGGCGATATCTTTGTGAATCAGTAGGGTTTCCATGGCGTTGCACACGCCGGGCCTCTGCGTTTTGGCGTTCATGGAAAGTTCGACTGCCATGTCGAGGTCGGCCGTTGCATCGACGAAGATATGACAAACCCCTTTATAGTGTTTTATAACAGGAATTTTTGAGCGGTTCACCACGGCCCTGATCAGTTCCTCTCCACCTCGGGGGATAATAAGATCAATATATTCTTCGAGTTGAAGCATTTCATTTACTGCTTCCCGATCGGTTGTAGGAATGGCCTGTATGGCTGCTTCCGGTAGGCCTGTCGCCTTGAGCACTTCTTGCAGAATCCGGGCAATGGCAAGATTCGAATGGATTGCTTCGGATCCACCCCGGAGAATGACGGCGTTCCCTGACTTCAGGCACAGAGCGGCGGCGTCTGCGGTCACATTCGGTCTTGATTCATAGATAATGCCGATCACACCGAGAGGAATTCTCATTCGACCGACGAGAAGGCCGTTGGGCCTTCGCCACATGGAAGTAATTTTTCCTACAGGATCGGGAAGTGCCGCCACTTCTCGAAGACCTTCGGCCATGCCCCGGACGGTTTCTTCTTTAAGAGTAAGCCGGTCTATCATGGCGCTTGTCAATCCCTTTTGGCGGGCGTATGCAAGATCTTTTTTATTTTCAGTGATCAGTCGATCTTTGTCCGCGGTCAGCCGGTCGGCCATATCACGGAGTGCCTTGTTTTTGATCTCTGATGAAATGGTTGCCAGCCTGTGTGACGCCGATTTTGCATTTCGGGCGATCTCAATGATCTGATCCTTGATGTTCATGAAACGTTCCTTTCGTATAATCAGTGACGGACGAAAAAAAAGTTGCTTTTTTTTTGTTACTTTGCCAGAAATACAGCCGCGCTTTTCCGGGCGGATGAGCGTTGCCGATACATTGAGTATGTTGGTGCTGAGATAAACTACAGGCGTATCAGCTGTTTCTTATAGTAGGTTCCGCAATCTCTGTCAAGATGACGGATCCATTTATATGGGAGATAATCCCGGGTTGCACGATGAATGATGGGTTGATAAGATTAAATGAATGATCTGACAATCAGAGCCGGGAAGAACGTATACAGGCTCATCCGAGATGGGGGGTTTTCCTTTGATGCCGTAACGACATTTGTCGGTCCCGGCGTCGGGCCTCGATGGCTCATTGCCAGCGGTTTTGATTTGACTCTTCTTGAACACAGGGTGTTGGGCAGACGTCAACCGCTCCTTCTTGCCGGATCGTCCGCAGGGGCATTCAGATTTGCCGCCTGGGTGCAACCTGAAGCGACGGAGAGTTACCGCAAATTAATCGAAGGCTATATCTCTCTGCACTTCGATCGGACCGCCACCCCGAAAAGCGTTCTTGATTCGCTTTATGATATCACCGATTCGTATATCGAAAATGATGCAATTCCCTTTGCTCTGGCAAATAATTCATACCGGTTGGCCATAACGACAGCAAAGGCGAGAAACTTCGTTGCGTCCGAATTTTCTTCAGTGCAGCGATTAGGTCTGGCGTTCTGTTTCCTCTTCAATGCAATGAACATGTCATGGCTCTCCTGTTTTTTTGAAAGAGTGGTTTTTTATAATGGGCCCATCCCTCCGCAGTATTGTCTTCGCAATGGATTCTACGGGAAAGCGATCAAGTTAAATGTTGCTAATTTCAAGTATGCATTGTTGGCATCAGGGGCGATTCCCCTTGTTGTTGCAGGGGTAAAGAACATCTACGGCGCACCGAATGGCGTATACCGCGACGGAGGATTGACGGATTATCACATCAATCAGCGATATGCCCATAATGAGTGCGATGTGACATTGCTTTTTCATCATCAGGAGCGCATCATACCGGGATGGTTGGACAAGTCTTTGAAATATCGACAGACGAAAGCAGAATTTCTGGACAATCTTTTGATGATTCATCCATCCGAATCATTTATCAAGAAAATGCCGTCAGGAAAGATTCCCGACCGAAATGACTTCAAGGAATATATCAATAACCCCGCCATGAGAACAAAAAATTGGTGGCGGGCCGTTGAGCTGTCGGCACCGCTCGGTGAACAGTTCCTTGAATTGATTGAAAGCGGGAAGATCCGGAACATTGTTCACGAGATATCATAACATGGCCGCACGATATCTGGAACTCTTTAGAAGGGGAGAGTTGAACAGAAGGGCACATATGTTGCGGTGCCACATGGAGTTTTGTATGCTCTGCCCGAGGAGATGCCGGGTTGACAGGTTTGACGGAAACCAAGGATTCTGTCGGCTTTCCGATTCGATGATGATCAGTCATGTCCTGCCGCACTTCGGCGAGGAGCCGCCACTTTCGGGAACTTGCGGCGCCGGTACGATATTTTTTACTTCCTGTAATCTTCGATGCATCTATTGTCAGAACTACCAGATCAGTCACGACATGGCGGGAAGACAGATCGATGTCGATGACCTGTCAAATATCATGATCGATCTTCAAGAACGCAACTGTCACAATATTGAAGCTGTCACCCCCACTCCCCATGTATTCCGATTTGTTGAGTCCCTTCAGAATGCCTGCGAGAAAGGACTTCATCTCCCTCTCGTCTACAATTGCGGTGGGTATGAAAATCCCGACATTCTGGCGATTCTTGACGGTGTTGTTGATATTTACCTCCCTGATTTTAAATACGGAGATGGTAATGTTTCTCTTCGCTATTCCGGGGTCAGGGATTATCATCATCACGCTGTGCAGTCTCTCAGGGAGATGATACGGCAGGTGGGAGATGTCCTTGAAACGGATGGAGATGTAGCCAGGCGAGGTATCATCATACGCCATTTGATTTTACCGGGAGAAATACACAACAGTATAAGCGTCCTTGAGTTAATCAAAGAGCATGTTTCTCTTTCGGTGCCGATCAGTCTCATGGCTCAGTACAGTCCGGTTCCTCCGGTTGCCCACCATCCGTTGCTGGGTAGAACGATAACAGAGACTGAGTACGAAACGGTGGTCGACCGAGCCGTCAACATGGGGTTTGATCATATTTTTGTTCAAGAGGTGAATGATGAGCATCAGTTGCTCCCCGATTTTGAAAAGGACCAGCCGTTTCTATGGGATGATCGACGCCGGAATGGCAGATAATTCTTGAGGCGAGTATAGTCAATGGTAAGCGTAGAGAATCTTGAGTATAATTATATCATATGATAGAAATGACTCGTGAGGTTGCGGTATGCCTGAATTTTCACAGTTTGGGAAAATCCTTCTTATCATCGGCCTTATAACTGCCGGTGTCGGACTTATTATGCTGGCGGGTGATAAGATACCATGGGTGGGCCGTCTTCCCGGCGATCTATTCTTCAAGGGTAAAAAGGGTTCTTTTTATTTTCCGATTACCACATGCATTGTAATCAGCGTCATCATTTCCTTTATCCTCTATTTGTTTCGCCACAAATAAAGCGTTATGCTTATGAGCAATCAACTACCGGTAGCCGCCGGTGTCATTTCCCCGGAGTGGCGTGTGTTCATATACGATCCTCGTCGATCTGACAATGCACGGATCAGTCAGGTGATCTGCGAGGCGGGTGAAGAGGCCGGCGCTGATGTGCGGTGTTTAAATGACTATGATTACGGAACGTGATACACATTCACGCCCTGTGGTGGTGTAAAGCTGAAAATGCCGCCGGGAATATTCGTATTTGTTTTTATATCTGAGAATGTCAGCCTGGTTGTGTTTCCGTAAATGTCGGCGAAGCTGAAATTTATGATAAATGACGTCTGTCTGTCTACTTTCATGAAGAGTTTATCAATGCCGAGTTCATTGCTCCGGGGGAGTAAGCAGAGGTCATAATGACCGTCTTTATCAACATGATGAGGATCAGTGAAGGAAATATGAAAATCTTCCTCTAGCTTGCCAACACCGATCATAAAGCGCACCGTCATTTTGGATGAAAGGATTTGTCGGGCGTCCTGAACATAGACCAGATTGTCTTCGGGCACATATAACCATGCTTTTTCAGGATTAATAATCAGTTTCTTCTGCGACGGCGTATGATAATCCCAGAGCATCCGCTGCGGCTTTTTTAAGTATACGACACCCGTTTCGGTAACGGTCTGGTTGATTGATTTGATTGTTGCTTCTTGAATGAAAGATGCTTTTAAATCAACTGTATGCTCGTACCGATCCTGAACGTTTGCTATCACCCGTTTCAGGGCGGGGTCTTCGGCATGTGCGGACGTGACCGACGATAGTAGTATGAACGCCAGAATCCATAAAAAATACTTATTTACCGTGTGATGAAGGGGTTGTGTCGTGTTCATATGTCCCGGCAGTTGATAATTGCATCGAATGGTTCGGCAACGTAACGGAATCAGTAAAGAAACATTCAACTACTTGATTATAATTAATATTATGGGTGCCTGTGTCGTATGCAATGTGGTCAAAATTAAAAACAATCGTATATTTCTGAAATTCATCAACAGGGGATTCAACAGTTTTATCAACAGCCTTGTGGATATCATTTGAGCGAGCCTGTTGCTACATGCGAGCCGAAATCCCCGTTTCCACCATTGCTTTTCCCGTCATGGCCTCATTACTGGTTCCCCTCAGTTAATCTACTGATGAGTATCTTATTGATTATTCCTCTTCGCCCGTTACCCCCGTTGTGATAAGGAAGGGAGCAACGGGCGGGGTTTTTTTCTTGTGCTTAGTTGATTTTCACTCTCCAGCCGAAAGGATCATCCTTCTCTCCGTACTGGATCTGCAATATTTCATTGTAGAGTCGCTGTGTCAGCTTTCCGATTTCTCCTTTATTGATTACGAATTCTTTCCCCTTGTAATAGATCTGCCCGACCGGCGAGACGATGGCGGCCGTTCCTGATGCGAAACAATCACGGATCGTTCCCTTTGCATGAGCCGCAAGAATTTCATCCATCGACAGTGGTCGTTCCGACACATTTATCCCCCAGTGCCGTGCCAGTTGGATAACTGAATCTCTTGTTACTCCGGGCAGGATGCTTCCCGTCAGGGGCGGCGTAACCAGCTCATCGTCTATCATGAAGAAGATGTTACTGGTTCCGACCTCTTCGACATACTTCATTTCGATGGCGTCAAGCCAGAGGACCTGAGTGTATCCCATCTCCTTTGCCTGTTCCGCCGCATAAAGACTTGCCGCATAGTTCCCGGCGGCTTTACATGCCCCGATGCTTCCCCGAACCGACCTCACATATTCCTCGCTGACAAATATTTTGGTGGGGCTGAATCCCTGAGCATAATATGCTCCGACAGGGCAGAGGATGATATAAAAGTAGTACTCTGCGGAGGGATGGACTCCGAGCGCTTTTTCCGTTGCTATCATCGTCGGCCTTATGTAAAGGGAGGTTCCGCTGCTGTGGGGTATCCAGTCTTTTTCAAGCAGGACGAGTTTTTTCAATCCTTCCCTGAAAAGGCCTGTGTCAATCGGAGGCATAACCAAGCGTTCCGCCGAAGCATTCATTCTTGCGATATTCATGTCCGGCCGGAAAAGATAGATGGAATCATCTTTCCCGCGGTATGTTTTCATTCCCTCGAAAATAAGCTGCCCGTAATGGAGACACATGGCGGCAGGATCAAGGGTTAATGGCCGATACGGTTCGATCGATGCGGTGTGCCATCCCTTTCCCTTCGAGTATTCGGCGATGAAAAAGTGGTCGGTGAAAATTCCTCCGAATCCCAGTTTAGATTCGTCAGTCGGTTTCTGTTTCAATTTCTCCGGAGCTGCCTGTGTGATTTTTACTTCCATGAGTAAGTCCACCCTCCTTGTTGTGTGTCACCCGGGTTGATTACACTATACAACCCGCCTTGTGCTCAAGAGCCATGCATATTTATCTTCAGTCAGCTGAAGACCCTATCGAAAAACCTTGCAAATCTGGAGAAAAAAAGATTTTCCACCATAACACTAAATTCCTTTCACATCAAGTTTCTGTTCATGAATGGTGACAACATATTCACGATAAGATCTTTCTGGCGAGGACTAAAGGATGACAGGAAAAATCCGGGGTTGAAGTGTCAAGAAAATGGAACTGTTCTGTATAAACGGGAACGGTGTCGATGCATGATGTAAGAACATGAGAAAACTTTCATTGTGTGACACTCGGACGAATGGGGCCGTTGATTTCCATACTGATGGATGATGTTTTTGCCCGCAGTCATCGCGGACATAAGCCTTCAGTATAATAGCAGATATATGATGGTGCGGGTCATGGCTGTTTTCGTGAAATTGACGTGTTATTGTCTGACAAGGCGAGTTCCCAGATCAAAAGCATCCATATTCACATCAATCTTGTCGTGAGGTACACGTTCCGCTATGGCTTTATGAAAATCATCTCTCTCGAGGGGGAGTATGTTCAGGCCGATGACTGCTCCCAGCATGATAATATTGGCAAGAATCGGGTTCTCCATTTTCAGTGCTTCTTCGGTGGCATCGATGAAGATCGCATGGGAAATGGAATTCTTCACCGCTGTCTTAATGTCTTCGATGGCGGGATATGTCGCCTCTCCTTTGATGACATTCACGGGAAAAATGGGGCGGGTGTTGCTCAGCAGGATTACTCCGGGATTTCCATATGCGGCAAGCACCCTCACTGCTTCGATCGGTTCCAATGATACGATCATGTCGGCTCCGCCTCGTGGGATTTGGGGGCTCCAACTTGATTTCTTCGAAATTCGAAGGTGGCTCATCACTGATCCGCCCCGTTGGGATGCTCCGAATGTTTCTCCGATTGTTACAGAGAATCCGTTAGTAACAAACATGCTTCCCATGACTCGAGACGCCATGACATTGCCCTGTCCTCCTACGCCGGTGATGATGATGCTGTAAGGATCTCTGTCCAGATTGATGCTGTTCACGGCTTATGCGACCTCCTTCTTCTGTATCGCTCCGGCGGGACAAATATCGGCACAGACTCCGCATCCGGCGCAGATGATCGTATCGATTCGACTTACCTTTTTTTCCGTGTCCCAGGTAATGCCGGGACACCCGAATATGCGGGTGCACAGGCGATCGCAGCCACAATTTTCTCCGATACAGATCGATTCATCCACGGAAACATCGAATTTTTTCTTTCCACGCCGCTCCGGGCTCAGTGCGCAGGCCTGACGCAGAATCAGGACTTTTGCCCCGTCTTTGTATTCCATGAGATAGTTGAGCATTTCCCGGGTTTCAGTGAGATTGAAAGGGTCCGCGATTTCGACTCTTCCTCCCATGGCCCGACAAATGGCCTCAATGTCAAGGGCTTCGGCCGTGTTTCCCATGACATCAAACGGTGATCCCGGATGAGGCTGAAATCCCGTCATGGCTGTTCCGCTATTATCGAGAAGAATCAATGTAAAGGGAGATTTGTGATGAATTGCATTGGTCAGAGCCGGCATTGCTGCATGAAAAAATGTAGAATCACCACAGACGGCGAGGACGGGCTGTTCAATGCCGAACTGTTTGAGTTTGCCGAATCCGCTGGCCAGACCACTTCCCGAACCCATTGAATGGAGTGTCTTAACAGTACTGTAACCGCCGGGGAGGGTTCCCATGACATAACAGCCGATGTCACCGCAGACAAAACCGTTTCGCCCGTCCAGCGCAATAGCGTTGTGAATCGACCAGAACGAAGCCCGGTGAGGGCACCCGGGACAAAAAGTCATCTCTCGAGTCGGTGCCATTGTCGCGGCCATTTTCGCTGTTTTTTGTTCGAAGGATGGTTCTACGGGGCGGTAGTCAATGTGCAAGATTTTAGTAAGTGCAGAAATAACGATGTCTGGATTGAGTTCCCCCGCGGAAGGTATATGCCCTGAATGCTTGCCGTAAAACGTTTTGATCCCTGTTTCTAAAGCCGTTTCGGCAGCGAGAATTTTTATATTTTCCTCGAGGGTGGGAAGTACTTCTTCCACAACGAAGACAGCTTTGGATCTCATAAGGTTACGCTTGATGAGATTCGGTGGCAGTGGCCACGTCGTTGCCAGTTTCAAGATTCCCACACGGTCCTCGATGTTTAAGAGATTAACCGCTTCCCTTACATACAGGGTGCATGCGCTGCTTGTGATAATAAGCAATTCCGGGGATTCCGGCCCGTTATACGTATTGAAGGGACAGTCCTCGAACAGTTGTGCCGCCTTCTTCAGTTTTTCCTGTTGCGGTCCGTGTTGGAGCTCGGGTGCGGCAACGATCATGCTGATCATCGGGCCGGTTTCCATGTCAAGCAGAGGGCCGTCAAACCGGTACTCTGCATGGGCATTCGTATCGGGAAGGGAGCCGAATTTTACATTTCCGCTGGCATGGGACATGCGGGTAACGCTTCGTATCATGACAAGATTTCTGATCTTTTCGGAAAGATCGAAGGCCCATTTTGTAAGGTCTTTGGCCTCCTGAAAATCGCCTGGTTCAAGAAGCGGTATTTCCACCAGCTTCGCGAACAATCTCGATTCACCTTCATTGACGCTTGAAAGGGCTCCCGGATCATCACAGGTTACCAGCAGCATGCCGCCCCGCGTTCCCGAGCTTGCCAGATGCAGCAAAAAGTCGGATGCCACGTTAACACCGTTTTGCTTCATGACACACAAAGATCGAAGTCCGGCAAACGATGCCGCCGCCGCCACTTCCATGGCAACCTTTTCGTTGGTTGACCATTCCGCATAAATATTTCGATCGCGGGCGATCTTAGAGAACGCCTCGATAATCTCTGACGATGGTGTTCCCGGGTATCCGGCGGCAACGTTGATGCCGGCTTCCAGCGCGCCACGGACGATTGCTTCATTGCCCATGAGGAGATGTTGAATCCCTTCTCGATTATCATCTATAAGGTATGACATGAGTGCCTCCTTCTCTTACTCACCACGGATCTTTTTGAGTGTTGCATGGTTTATTCGTAGATACGAGGGGCCCGTTCCCGCCGGCGTGTTAACGATTGCTTTTTCCTCTGCTTTGGCGAAGGCACGCTTCTTCTTGTTGTCCGCAGCCCATTTGAGGTGCTCCAGATTTTCATCAGGCAAGTCGGTGAGAACGAGATATCCGGCTGATACAGCCTCGTCGACGATTCTCTGCCCCCGGTCGGTTCTGGTGATCAGGGTATTCATGTCGGTTCGGCCTTCCATGACACCGACAGAGATATCTGAAAATTCGGCTGTCATGTCAATGCAGTATGAGCATGCTTCGGGAACGAGTTGCCGGATTTCGCTCAGAGGATATTCTATTGTTGCGCAATCGGTAAAGACTTCCATAACCTCTGCCGGTGGCGGCGGAATATCGATTTTCCTGATTTCGGCAAGGTCGATACGTTGAGATAAAAAAACTTTAAACGCCTGGAAGTCAAGTGCCCAGGTACAGAAGATCCCGATGACCAGCCCCGTGGGGTCTCTGAAGGTATTTTCTTGCAGAGGGTTCAACCGCATCTGGGCGACGGCCAGCGTCTGGCAGGGGGTGGATACGATTCCGAGGTTGCCGAAACCTTCCTTTATCGCTCTGTTCAGTGCTGCCAAGGTTGGAGCCGCCGTATATTTTGATGACGCGCACTTCAGGATATCCTTCGATTCCGTTGCAAGTATCGGCGTCGGCTCAATGCCTTTCCGGTCTGTGAGTATCGCTCCATCGATATGGCGTTTTTCCAAGGCAAATTGCATAAGAGCAGAGACGGTGCCTCCTGCTTGAAATAAGCCATGCCCGGCACGTGCGCCCGCCCGGGACATCATTATTGACCGGTAATATCCCAGGGGATCATCGCCGTACGGTTTATGAAACAATGCTGCTGATAATTCGTCCAAGTCCACCTCTGTCTTCGGGCAGTAAGCAAAACATCTTCCCTCGGGGAGGGTACAGGGGAAGAGCATGGTAGTTTTTCCATTGTATGATTTGAAGTAGGGACAGAGATTATTACAGGCTCCGCATCCGATGCAAAGGTTTTGACGTATGACATTTTCGACAAGTTCACGAGATCCGAAACGTTGCATAATCACATCCTCACTCTCGAAGATTGGTGGATTGAGCGTAACAGTTCTACCTAGCAACATCAGTGCCACATATTTGCCCCGGTGGTGAAACCGGAAGCAATCGCGCCCTCATTATAAATTGTATGGTAAATCAATTCATTAAAGTGCCTCCTGCGATGTGATTTTGTGTTGACAGACTTTTCAGGACCGGTATGAAAGGGTCTTCGTGTTCATATATCGCACGTGATCAACTAAATTGCCTCATAAGTGCAACAGGTGTGGGCATGTGCTATTCGTGCGAATCGAGAACGTGCTGTGCGAATATTGCAACATCAGTGTGTATTCAAGGATTGATGACGGCAGTATGTTTGATCCGGATGTTATTCTGCTGCGGGTCACATCATGGTTCGATCGAATGTTCGGTATTGGATTGCCTCGGACACATGGTGAGCCCGGATGTCGGGCTTACCTTCAAGGTCGGCGATAGTGCGCGCTACTTTCAATATCCGCGTGTACGCCCGGGCACTCAGGCCGAGTTTATCCATTGCCATTTCAATCAGGCAGTGAGAATCTTCTGTAAGTGAACAAAACGTTTTAATTTGTTTATTGGTCATATGGGCGTTACATCGTGTCTGGACATCTTGCAGTCGCTGCTGTTGCATATTCTTGGCGCTATTGATTCGCTCTTTAATTGCATGCGATGACTCGCCTTTCTTCCGAGCCGTGAGATCCCGGTATCTAACTCCTGGAACATCGATATGGATATCGATCCGATCCAAGAGGGGGCCGGAGATTTTTGAACGATACTGACGAATCTGCTGGGCCGTACAGCGGCATGTTTTCTGCGGATCGGTGAAGTGACCGCACGGGCAGGGGTTCATTGCCGCAACGAGCATGAAGCGTGCAGGGTATGTCACCGTCATGGAAGACCGTGCGATGGTAACATGTCCATCTTCAAGGGGCTGGCGAAGGGCCTCCAGGACGTTCCGTCTGAACTCGGGGAGTTCATCCAGAAAGAGCACGCCGTTGTGGGCAAGGCTGATTTCTCCCGGCTTCGGATTATGTCCGCCGCCGACAAGGCCGGCGTCGGAGATCGAGTGATGCGGTGCGCGGAACGGCCTTCCGGTAATGATTGTTTCTTCTTTTGAAAGGAGTCCCGCAACAGAAAAGATTTTGGTCGTTTCGATTGCTTCTTCAAAGATGAGATCGGGAAGAATCGTGAGAAGTCTTCGGGCGAGCATCGTCTTTCCAGAACCGGGGGGGCCGACCATGAGGATGTTATGGCCGCCTGCCGCAGCTATTTCCAAAGCCCTTTTTGCCTGATCCTGGCCGCTCACGTCGGCAAAGTCATCCGTTGTTGAAAGGGCTTGGGTAAAAAAATGGCGGTCGTCAATT
>DSDU01000086.1 GCA_011056835.1 Deltaproteobacteria bacterium | reverse complement strand
TTCATGAGGCGGGAAGAAAAAGCGGTTGATCTTTTACGTTGCTTACCGTAGACTTCTTCACTAAGTTCAACAAGATGTAAATCCATGAGAGATTTGTTCCGATATGATTGATACCATACTTGATTTTTTTAAAACTTTTATATCCGGGCTGAAAGATCCGTGGCTGTGGCTTTTTGTCGCGCTTGCCGTTTTCTTTGTCTTCATCATCGTGTCATCCCGTTTTCTTGCCCGTATCGCCCCGTTTAAAAATTATGAGAAGGTAATATGGGCGCTTGATCTTGTGTTGGTCCCGTCATGTATCCTCTGTCTGGAGGCAATCTTCACTCGGCTTGTCAGTCCCGATGCGACGGGACTCTTACAAAACATAGAGCCGGCTTTTGCAAGTATTCTCTGGATTACAGCCGCCTGGCTGCTGACCCGTGGAATCAAACTCTTTTTCTGGGCTAAGACGTTCAAAGAGAAGACGGGGACTGAAAGCCCCCTGCTCATTCGAAGCCTCGTTGCTGCGGCAATTTACGTAATCGCTTTCTACGGTATCTGGACAGTCGTGTTCGATCGGGAAGTTACCGGGCTGCTGGTATCGACTGGTATTATTGCGGCAGTTCTTGGCCTTGCCCTTCAGAGCGTTCTTTCTGATCTTTTCGCAGGACTGGCCATAACGATGGAAAGCCCGTATCGTGTGGGTGACTGGATCGAATTGAACAACGGCGTAATAGGTAAAGTCGTCGACATTACGTGGCGTTCGACCCGTCTCCTGTCCTTTCATAACAGCATCTTCGTGATTCCCAATAATGTCGCCGCCGGCAGTATCATTCATAATTATGACGAACCGGAAAAGAACTATGCCTACTGGATTACGGTCTCAGTTGACAGCGTCATCCCTACCACGACGGTCCTGCAGCTCCTAACGGAAGCCACGCTGACGTGTAAAAGCGTTCTCAAATATCCGTCACCGACGATCCGCATCAGGGACGCGGCATCGAGACCGTTTAAGTACATGGTCTATGTTTATTTCCCTGACTATCTATCACACTGGGCGGGTCGGAGTGATCTCTTCGAGAGAATTGAAGACTGTCTGTCCAGGGCGGGAATCGCACCTGCCGCGGTGAAATATGAGGTCGATACACGGGAGATGTCATTTGAAGAACGCAAGAAACCGGAGATTGTGGAGCACATCGGTGCCATCGACATATTCAAACCGTTGAGCCGTGCAGATAGGGAAACGATTGCCGATGCGTGCTTCACCGTAACGTACCAGCCCGACGATATCATCATAAAGAAAGATGATACGGACAATTCATTGTTCATCATCTCATCCGGTGTCGTTTCAATCATGGACACCGACAACCTGGGTCATTTTATTGAGATTGCCCGTCTCAGCTCAAATGACTGCTTCGGGGAAATGTCTCTTCTCACCGGGGAACCACGATCCGCTATGGTTAAAGCACTGACCACGGTAGAAGTCATCAACGTACCAAAAGAAGCGATTGAACCGGTTCTTCAGGCAAAACCGGAGCTCAGCGACAAGTTGGGCAGAGTTATGGCGGAGCGTCGTCACACAACGGAGGTCTTTATCGGCACCAGCAATAGAGAGGCTGTGGGAGAACCGGTAAAATCTTATATCAGCAAGATACGCGCCTTCTTCGGTCTGAATACTCTATCGACTGGGCAAAACAGCTAATTGTGGAAGTGAGCAATCAGTTAAGGATGGCGCCGAACATCACATCAATGAGAAACGAATCACCGCGGCACTCCACGTATCCGATTTCGGCAGGATTCAGAGTTTCTTAAGGAAAAAACACGGCGGACCGACGATGTGTAAATTTATAGCCGATCAAAGCGGTGCCGTCATCACCAGTGAGGAGATCACTGTGATCAGTCTGTGGAATCTTCCCCGGACGAAAATCGTTCATATTCTCACGTGCTCTGATCTGGCAACGGATCACACCGTCCGATATCAGTCCCAGAGGTATCACAGCGCTGACGAGAAGGCATGGGAGCGAGAATTCCTTGACGATCTGTAGGGAATCAAAAGGCATCTTAATGGTTACAACGCAGTTATATAAACTCTCCTGAATAGGTCAAGACATGGGTAATGGTATTCTGACCGATTGTTCCACACACTGCTTCTGATCTTGATGTCATAATTTCCGGCTTTGAGCCTCTCACCCTTCGCCTTGCGCCTCTTGTCCACGTGTTGGGACACATGGACATTTTTCAAAAGCCTTTTCAGTGTGAGTGAGTTCTCCGCGTTTATCGTATAACTGTCAGTGCATATTCCTCATAAGCGCCTCATACGCATCTTGAATCTCGATAAATTTCCGCTTCGCCAATTCCTGAAATTCCGGACCGAGATGGGATACCTTGTCCGGATGATATGCCTGGGCTATCCGGCGATATGCCGCCCGGATTTCCTCAGGTTTCGCTCCCGGCTTTACTCCGAGAATTTCAAACGGATCCCTTTCACCATGGCGACCTTCCTGCTGTGTCTGTGATCTACCACCTGAGTCACTGTCGGTCCGGGAACTGTCGGACCGTGTATGTCCGCCACCGTAACCACCGGCCGGACGCGTCCTGTAACGTGAAAAGAAGGATGGGAGCTTCCCCTCTTTAAAATAATAAATCAGGACGCCCAGCAGAAAAAGGTCGTCGAGCCATCCGACGACGGGGACAAAGTCGGGCAGAAGATCATAGGGAGTGATTGTGTATAAGACCATGAGTATGACAAGCAATGTTTTCAACATATTCGTGCCATCTCTGTCAGCCGGTGCCGCGACTGCTTTTTTTGACAGAACGATTCAAAGGACTCCCCTGTTCCCCTCTCTCTTTCACCAGAAGACTGACGGCGGTTATCCGTTTGTTCGACCATCGAAGATACGTGCCCAGACGGATTACCAGCTCAGATCCAAGGTTGTCGTCGGGCCGAGCCGGCCATTTGGTGTCGTCATCGTCAGGATAAAACGGTCGTGCCATATTACACAACAATGCCGCCCATCTCAGGGTAATGTCGGCGGGAACCGACAAGACCATGCCCAGGGTTTCTTCCCAGATGTCACCGCCACTGTACCACTTCTGGAGTGACAGCTCCGGAATGATGTACCGCAACAACTCCGTTTCCATGAGTTCTTTTAATCCTTTGTCGACATATGGAGACAGTAACAACCGATCCAGTTCGCCGACCCAACGTTCCCGGCTGACCTGCATGATCCGGTAACCGAGCTGTCGCACAGCGTCGTAGATAGCCTGATCAACAGTAAATCCGATTTGGGCTGAAAATCTTGCCGCCCTCAGCATCCGCAGGGGATCCTCGATAAAACGGGCGGATGCATCACCGACACACCGGACAATTTTCTGTTCAATGTCCCGCCTTCCGTTGAACGGATCAATTACTTCACCGTTCTTTATCGCCATGGCATTGATCGTAAAATCTCTTCTGCTCAGGTCGGCTGCGATGTCGGTGACAAACTCAACATCCGGTTTTCGACTCCCCTCTCGATATCGTTCCGTTCTGAAGGTGGTAATTTCCACCAGATGTCCGCCGATCTTCACACCGACCGTCCCGAAGCGCTTCCCCGTCAGAAAAGGTTTTCGCCCGGCACTGCGAATGCTCTGTTCGACAGTATCCGGTTCATGGGGCGTGATAAAATCATAGTCTTTCGGCTCAACCCCCATGAGGGCATCCCTGACTGAACCGCCCACCATGTAGACGGGTGAGATAATTCTTCTCACTTGTTCATATACGTCGTTCATACTCTCATACATATCGCAACGAGTGTTTCGTCATTCCGGCACCCTTAATTTCGAAATGTACCATAAAGAACGGTAAATGAATAGAAACTGTTTTACACGGTACCTGATTGAAATCCCTGAATCGGAACCGCAGAAAACAAAAGGGAAACATGGTGATTTCGGCGAATTCACACTTGTCAGGCACTGTCAAACGTGGCAGTATAGACCGCAGTCAATAGGTAGTATTACAGACGAAACGGCCTTGAAAAAGCTTCGGAGGCATGACGCGCAAAGTTTTAAAAAAGGATTGAAGTTAGTCGTTTGTCGTCATTCCGCCCTCATGAAAACGGGTAAAGGGTAATGCGCAATCCCTCCATGCCGGGACATATGGTTTTTTTACAAAGTTTTCTCTAATTTTGCGGAAGAGACGTTTTGTATGAGTGGAGTCATCTGTTTTGCCCATCGTGGCGCATCGGGACACGAACCGGAAAATACCCTTATCGCAATGGAAAAAGCCATCAGCATGGGGGTTGACTGGATCGAACTGGATGTTCGTGTCGTGGACGATGAACTTATCGTGATTCATGATGACCGGCTTGAAAGGACAACGAACGGGGCGGGCTGCGTCCATGAGCACTCCCTTGAATATTTGCGTTCCCTCGATGCAGGCAAGGGACAGCGCATTCCCCTGCTTCGCGAGACATTCGATCTCATAAATAAAAGGGCGGGATTGAATATAGAACTCAAAGGAACGGGTACCGCCGGTCCCACCGTGGAACTCATCAGGCACTATATCAGGAACAGAGGGTGGAAATACGATGAATTTATTGTCTCGTCATTCGACCATCATGCACTTGTAACGGTCAAACAGATTGATCCCGCCGTGAGAACCGGGGCTCTCGTTGTCGGCATCCCTCTCGGCTATGCCCGGTTTGCCCAGGAACTCAAGGCCGATTCGGTCCACTGCAGCCTTGACTTTATCAATGACGCGTTTGTACACGATGCCCACGCCAGGGGACTGAACGTGTACGTCTTTACCATAAACAACAGGGAAGACCTGGACCGGGTCGTTACCATGGGGGTCGACGGCGTCTTTACCAATTTCCCCGAAATTGTTGTAACCGTAGACGGGAATGATACCTCACCGAGAGTCACCAAGGGACTTCGGCAACAAGAACCATGATGAGGTGGGGATGAGAAGTCGTTTAAACAATGAGGGTTGTCACTGATAAAGAGCAAACGGAGCAGCGAATCGCGAACTACGAGAGACCATAACGGCCGGGAATTTCCGCGGTTCTTAACATCGACAGAGCCGGCTATCAAGCAGGCACCTGATCCGTATCCATCATGATCGAGCCACCGTCAGAAGAGGTTATTCACCATGCAGAGTAAGACGATACGAGTGCGACTACAAGTCTATCTGATCATATTTTTCACGGTTATCATGATCGGCACTGTCGGATTCATGGGTACCGAGGGATTATCCCCGGCAGACGCCTTCTATTTCAGCATCGTTACCATCGCAACGGTGGGATACGGCGATATTCACCCGGTAACGCAACCGGGTAAGATTCTTGCTGTTATTCTGATCGTAACCGGTGTGGGCACATTTCTCGGGGTTATCGCCAACGTGACGGAGCTCATGCTGGCCAAGCGGGAACACAGTATACGAATGGAAAAACTCACCATGGTAATCGGTGCGTTCTTCAGTGAAGTGGGAACGCACCTGCTCATGTTTTTTTCCGCACATGATCCACAGGTCGAACGTGTAAGAAACGACCTTATCTTCACCGGCACATGGACGGATCGAAACTTTACCGATGTAAGCGAAAAACTCAGACAATACACGTACGGAATCGACAGTACCGGGACGGATTTGCGGGAGTTGTCAACATTTCTCCTGGATAAACGGGATTATCTTTTACGCCTCCTGGAAAATCCGGTCCTGCTCGAACATGAATCATTTACGCAACTGCTTCACGCAGTGTTTCACGTGACGGAAGAACTAAGGCTTCGAGATGACGTGACCCGTCTTAACGAAAGTGACAGAATTCATATCTTTCACGATATTGAACGGGTCTATCAACTGCTGGCCAAGCAGTGGCTTGATTACATGAAATATCTGAAGGGCAACTATCCCTATCTCTTTTGCCTGGCGATGAGGACGAATCCCTTTGATCGAAATGCATCTCCCGTGTTCGGCAAAACACAATGAGACACAACGCCGCCGGTTGACATCTTCATCGGTTATGACATGGACCGGTTAGACCAGCTCAATGCAGACATCGACGACGAAATCACCCGATTCGGTTATGAATGGAATAATAAGACTTGCTCCCCCGAGGACGTGGCTGAATGAATGTCCGCGACCACAGATAACCGTTGGTATCGATGCATGCACAATGAGCCCCTGGGTTTCAAGTTTTCTCCGAGCCACACCGGATACCATATTGGTAATTTCACCGACGGCATCTTCTATCTCTTTATTGAGAGTCGTATAGGTTTCGCCAAGCATACTGCTTACAATGGAACAAATAGATGATTCACCAAAGCTCAGGGCAAGTGATCCCTTTATATCACCGGTGAGACCAATGATGCCTGTAACATCACCCTTTGCATCGTCACCTTTCTTTACATAGGGTTTTCCCGCTACCGGCTTTATAAATGCCATCGTCGCAATTACTTCCACAACTCCTTCCAAAAAGGGGTTGATATACCGAACATCCATGGACTGATACCTTTCTTACTGCGGACAACCTGCCGAAGCATTATCGGACGAAAGCTGATGATCTGCACATATTCATCCTGTAAAGTACCCGCACATTCGATTCCAACAGATATATTTTTTTCTTTATTGCAATTCGACGTTCCCTGTCCAGAGTCTGATCATCAAGCGCATTTTTCAGCACATCAATATTCATTTGATATTTTACGATAAGACGGGACGCCTCGTTATTACCTTCAGATGTCATAACGACGCAACGATGTCTTCCTACCACAGGTGTCATGCTTGTATTCCTCCTTCATCCTGCGAAAATCAGTAATCGTAGTGTCGGCCAAAACCGGATGTGAAATTCACCTGTATCGATCGGTAGTTCCCCATCAAACCTTTAATCGGCAGGATGATTCTTCCTCAACGTGCGGAGGCTTTTAATCTTCCCGTAAAATGACAATGTTTCTCCCCCCCATACCGACAGTCAAATCTTTTATGACAGCGATGATACGGTATGATATAGTTTTTACCATATGTTACATAATCACAAAACCAGGGGAACACCCGGAGGAGGCCTCGACGTGATGAAGCGAAGGGATTTTTTAAAAGTAACCGCTCTCGCGGGCCTGAGTATATCAACGGGAAATCTGTTTGACTGTTTCACTTATAACGTCTTCGCATCGGATTTCGTCGACATAGCTGTTGCCGAAGGTCCTTCTCCCTCGGGAATAACGAACGCCGCCATTAATGCACTGGGGGGAATCACCCGTTTTATATCCAGGGGGGATACGGTTGTCGTCAAACCGAATATCGCCTGGGACCGACGACCTGAACAAGCGGCTACGACAAACCCCGAGGTCGTCTCCACACTGATAGGACTTTGTTATGAAGCAGGGGCCGGAAGAGTAAAAGTTTTCGACAGAACCTGTAACGATGCCCGGCGCTGTTACAAGCAGAGCGGAATCGCCGATGCGGCGGCGGCAGCCGGTGCGGACGTGTCTTACATAGATGACAGAAAGTTCAAAACAGTCAAAATTGACGGTCTTGTTCTCAAGGAATGGCCCCTGTACAGGGAAATTCTTGAAGCTGACAAAATCATTAACGTTCCCATTGCGAAAACCCACGGTCTCTCAAAACTTACTCTCGGAATGAAGAACTGGATGGGCATCATGGGCGGATGGCGAGGAAGAATCCACCAGAAAATTGATGAAAGTCTCGTGGATGTGTCTATGATTATAAAACCGACCCTTGTTGTCCTCGATGCGGTGCGAATACTGACAGCCAATGGCCCCCAGGGTGGAAGACTTGAAGATGTCAGAATGCTGAACACGGTAATTGCCGGCACCGATCAGGTCGCAATCGACACCATGGGAGCAATGCTGTTCGGCATGGAGGGACGTGATCTCGGCTATGTAAAGATCGGAGACCGTGTCGGACTGGGCACCATGGATCTATCACGGCTGAATATCAAGAAAATAACCCTGTGAATCAACGAGGATTGGGGGGCACTATATTCCGACCGGACAAAGAGCTCAAGACAAAGGGCGGATGACTCAATGCTTATCAGATTTTTTGTTTTTGATTTCAGAATTCCCTAATCAAAAGCGCAATTTTCATGGTGCACATCGGTGAAGACCAATCTTATAAAAAATCTCAGGCGAATATCTCAGGGCATTTTCTTACTGCTTTTTCTCTTTCTCTTTATACGGACGGAATCGCAGGGAGCGGACGAACTCGGATACCCCGTAAAAATTTTTCTCGATTTCGATCCCCTGATCCTCATTTCAACCCTGCTGTCTTCCCATGTCATCGTCGGGGGGTTTCTGTTCTCCCTGGTGCTGATCGCTGTAACCATGATCTTAGGCAGAGTATTCTGCGGATGGATCTGCCCCTTGGGAACGATTCACAACATGGCAGGATCATTAAAAAAGAAGCGTACCAGGGCAATTCACCCCCACTGGTATCGCTTTAAGTATTATATCCTCCTCTTTGTTGTTGTTTCGTCGATATTCACGGTGCAACTTGCGGGGATTCTCGACCCGATCGCGTTCCTGATACGTTCCCTTTCTCTTAGCATCTACCCGCTTTTCACCTCAACGATCCGGGCATTTTTCGACACCGTGTATGCTCTTCATATACCGATCATCACCGACATCTCGGAATTCATCTATGATATTCTGAAACAGAGTATCCTGTCATTCCAACAACCTTTTTTCTTTCAGGCGATTTTCATCGGTTTCATATTCCTCACAGTGCTCGGCCTTAACCTGTATGAGAAGAGATTCTGGTGCAAATATCTTTGTCCTCTGGGGGCTTTGCTTGGCATTCTCTCACGCTATGCCCTGCTGAAAAGATCAGTCAGTGAAGGATGTACCTCCTGCGGGGTGTGTGAAACCATGTGTTCCGGCGGAGCCGTCACCGATCGGAATGGAGCGTCCCGTAAAACAGAATGTCTCTACTGCCTGGACTGCGACGATATGTGCCCTCACAACGCCGTCAGTTTCGGATTCGGTTCGACGGAGAAAGCGGCACCAATAAATCTGGAACGGCGTCATATCTTCACATCGGTTATTGCAGGCATCACCGTCGTTCCTTTGCTGAGGATAACACCCGTATCGAGAAAGGGATTTTTTGATACCCCATTGATCAGGCCTCCGGGAGCACTGAATGAGCGGGAATTTCTCAAACGGTGCGTTCGTTGCGGAGAATGCATGAAAGTCTGCATCACCAACGGCCTCCAGCCGACCCTCGTCGAAGCCGGACTTGAGGGAGTATGGACGCCCCGGCTTGTTCCCGCCATCGGTTATTGCGAATTTCGATGCACCCTCTGCGGTCAGGTCTGTCCCACCGGTGCAATCAGAAAGCTGACCATTAAGGACAAAGAAGAGGTTAAAATAGGGATGGCCGTCATCGATACGGGGCGATGTCTCCCGCATGCCTATGGAATGTCATGCATTGTCTGTGAAGAAGTATGTCCGACGCCTGAAAAGGCTATATGGCTTGAGGAGCGATCCGTCATCAATCGCTCCGGGGAGCGAACCGTTGTAAAACAGCCACAGATAGACCTTGAACGCTGCATCGGCTGCGGGACCTGCGAAACGAACTGCCCGGTCAAAGGGAGACCGGCAATTTACGTAATCAATACGAATGAATCGCGCTCGGACGACAATCGACTACTCCTCAGCCTTTAAGCTACAGGGGTCTGCGCCCGGAATCCGACATTTCGGACACTGATTACGCCGTGGTTCGGAATATGTCTTTTGTATCAAGGCAGGCGAATCATCCCTTGTTTCCGAAACACAAGCAACCAACAAGAGCCGACATACATGATTTCACACAAAAATGCGGGGCAACGGTGCGACAGTTACTACGCTCCATTACCCCGACTTTTTCCTCATGGCATGAGAAAAATGAAATACTCATGCCATACATGGTCTTATGGCAGGAAAATTCCTTCCGGTTCAATTTCTTTGTACAGAAAATCCTGTTGATTGTAGGTGGGTGCTATTGGCTCACCACTTATTCGTGATACATTCAGGTCAAAACTGATGTTATTATGCTTCTGTTGTCGAACCATTTCGTAAATCAGTGCCGCAGGACAACGCCTCAATCTGCGCACAAAGACGCACGTATATAGAGTCTCAAAATAAAAAATTCACATTGCGGCCTTTGAACCACCATGATATTGAAGATTTCTCACAGAGAATCAAACGTTCTCATTCATGGTTGGAAAACGATTTCAATGAAAACAGATGCAGCAAAGGGATATCTGTACGTCATAGCAGCAGCGCTCATGTGGGCATCATGCGGCACTGTCGGAAAGGCGCTCTTCCAGGCGGGAATGACCCCCCTGGAACTTGTCAGGATTCGCGTCACCTTCTCATCGATTATACTCGCCCTGGTATTCGGCCTGTTCAGTCGATACCTGTTTCAAATTCGCCCCCGCGATATCCTCAACTTCGCTGTCCTGGGAGGCGTGGTAATGGCACTGGTGCAGTTTTCCTACTTCGCCGCTATCAGTAAAATCCATGTGGCTGCAGCCATTCTTCTTCAGTACCTCGCTCCCATAATCGTCGCCGTTTATTCCATGTGTTTCTGGAATGAGCGGGTTTCGGCAATAAAACTGTCGGCCCTTGTTCTGGCTGTGGCAGGCTGTTATTTGATGGTCGGCGGTTACAGTCTTCATCTTCTGACAATGAATCGAATCGGAATACTGTGGGGACTGACCTCAGCCGTTGCCTTCGCTTCATATACACTGCTGGGCGAGCGTGTTATGCATCGGTATCCTCCCTGGACGGTTATATTTTATGCCATGCTCTGCGCATCAATCTCGATCAACGCCGTTGGTGCTCCTCCTCAATATCTTCACATGGAATACAGCATGATGCAGTTCCTCTCACTTTCGTATATCGTCGTTATGGGAACCATCCTCCCGTTCGGACTTTATTTCATTGGAGTCAACTATATACGCTCCACCCGCACCATGATAACGGCAACCCTGGAACCGATCTCTGCCGCGGTAATGGCTTTTTTTCTTCTGGGAGAAAGACTGGAAGTGTGGCAGATTATCGGAGGCATTGCCGTCGTCGCCGCTATTGTTCTCCTCCAGATACAGCGAGAGCAGGATGAACTCAGTCCGGAACTGATTCGAAAAAGAAGCGCGGAGACCGGTTAATTTTCCATTTCACACCTTTCGAAGCACCGGAAAAAGTGTACTTGGCAGCGGGCTCTCTTTTCATTGTATATCCGGCACCGTGTGTCCGCTTTTGGGCAGAACGCAGGTAATTGGCTCCCGAAAGCCCCGCGGATTACTTTATTCTTGACACGAACAACACTTTTTTATACTCATCATCCGTTTAGATTATTTTCCCATAAGCTGCGTTTTCAAATACTACCAAAAGGAGTGTGGAAGATGAAAATCATGAAGTATCTTGCAATGATCGGTGTCTTGATGTGCATCTGTATGCCATGGAATGCAATGGCGGCGGCCAAGCCTGTTGTTATCGGCCTGCAGGGTCCGATTACCGGACCATGGGCCTATGAAGGTCAGATGGCAAAGCAATCCTGTGAGATCGCGGCTGAACTGATCAACCAGAAAGGGGGTATCCTGGGAGGAAGGATGATCGAAGTGAGAGTCGTCGACGACGCGGGAGAACCGAAAACAGGTGCACTGGCGGCACAGAGATTGGTAACGCAAAAAGATGTGGTTGCCTCGATCTCCACTTATGGATCATCCATCTGCGAGCCTGCCTCCACAATTTACGAAAAATTCAAAAAAGTAAATATCGGTTACGGCGTCACCGCCGTCCGCCTTACACAGCGGGGATATAAATATTTCTTCCGCACCTGCGGCCGTGATGATTCACAGGGACAGTTTTTCGCCGACGTCGTTCCTGCAAAATTCGGCGCAAAGAGAATCGCCATCATGCATGATAATACGGCCTTCGGCAAGGGACTCGCGGAAGACACGAAACGTGCACTGCAACCCATGATCGATGACGGAAAACTGATGATCGTCTACTATGACGCCGTCACTCCTGGAGAAAAGGATTTCCGAGTAACGCTGACCAAACTCCGTGAAACCAAACCGGAAGTCTGGTACTTTACCGGATACTATGCGGAGGCGGCTCTTCTTGTCAGCCAGGCCCGTGAAATCGGAATCACCTGTCCCTTCGTTGGAGGGAATGCGGCCATTAATGATGAATTCATAAAAATAGCCGGTCTCAACATAGCCAAAGGATGCTATATGACCAATGAGCCGCTTCCCGCCGATCTTCCTTACGAAAAGGCTAAGGAATTCTTAAAGGCCTATAAAGACAAGTACGGCGAAATTCCCTCAAGTCCATGGCCGATCTATGCCGCCGATGCTTTGAATATCATCGCTTACGCAGTTGATAACACAGGTTCGACAAAATCGGATGTTCTGGCCGATTATCTGCGGGATAAAGTAGACGGGGCCCCCGGTATAACCGGCCCCATCGGTTTTACCGAACAGGGAGATCGTGAAGGCGTTCCCTTCTATCTGTATGTTGTGGACGATGAAGGTAACATCGTCGTTTCCAAGTAATTTCAGCCACGACAAAAACATAATCAGTCAAGGGATTCGGGCACGCTCGAATCCCTTAATTCCTCAAGTGTTCGCATTAATCGAAAGCGGGCGCATCAATTCATTGCGTAACCGGATAAGGAGAATTCGAGACAAAAGTCCATGGACGTATTTCTGGAACAACTCATCAACGGTCTGACCATCGGTTCCTTTTATGCCCTCATCGCTCTCGGGTATTCCATGGTTTATGGAATTCTCAAGCTGATTAATTTCGCCCACGGAGATTTTTTTGCCCTTGGATCGTATGTCGGGTATACCGTCCTGGTCTTCGGCTCCGCCGTTATCACAACCCACTTCGGCCTGTGGGGCGGCCTCATGGCGGCCATGATCATTGCTGCAGTTTGTGTCGCCTTTGTCGGCATCATGGTGGAACGGGCGGCGTATCGGCCGATCTATCCGGCGGGACGTCTCCCCGCCGTTGTTTCAGCACTGGGAGCATCCATATTTATTCAGAATACCATCATGGTCATCTGGGGACCTCGATACCAGGCGTATCCCGCGTCTCTTATTCCCAATATTCATATACAGATAGGCGGCCTCCACATCACGATGCTTCAGATCGTTATTTTGATTATGTCGTTCATGCTCCTCGGCATCCTGTACTGGATCATACAAAAAACAACTTTCGGGGCAGCCATCAGAGCAACGGCTCTCGATAAAGATACGGCGTCCCTCATGGGAGTTGATTTTAACAAGGTTATTTTCTTCATTTTCACCCTGGGCCCGGCCCTTGGCGCCATGACAGGTGTTATGGTTGGTATGTACTATCGACAGATCAGCTTCACCATGGGGTGGAATTACGGTTTAAAGGCATTTACCGCAACAATCATGGGCGGCATCGGAAACCTTCCCGGAGCGATGTTCGGAGGGTTGATCCTGGGTGTTCTGGAAATGTTCGGGGCCGCTTACATCTCAGCGGCATGGAAAGATGTTTTTGTTTTTCTGATTCTCATCCTGGTTCTGATCTTCCGTCCAACGGGACTGTTTGGGGAAAAAGTAGCGGAAAAAGTGTAATGATTGAAGAAACAAAACGCATAGGAATGGAACGGTTTTTTGGTTCCTACCAGAGCATGTTCTTCATAACGCTGACTATGTTCATCATATACCCGTTCGTCGTCAGCGATTATTATATCGATGTAGCTTTTTTCTTCGGTATTTATGCGCTGCTCGGTCTCAGTCTCAATATAGTCCTCGGAGAAGTCGGTCTGTTTGACCTGGGGCATGCAGGTTTTTACGCCATCGGGGCATACACCACGGCGATTCTCAATACGAAATTCGGCGTTCCTATTTTGATTCTCCTGCCACTCAGCGCCGCAGCAGCAGCCTTATTCGCTTATCTGGTATGCTCGCCGATCATTCACCTTCGAGGCGATTACCTCTGCATTGTGACAATCGGAATGGGGGAAATCGTCAGAATCGCACTCATCAATAACCCCTTTAATCTCACGGGAGGACCGAATGGAGTATATGGCATCGATTTTCCTTCTTTCGGTGGTCCTTTCGTCATCGATTCTTCCATCGAATACTACTTTCTCATCTGGATCGTTGTCGCACTGAGCATATACGGACTCATTCGGTTGCAGAATTCCCATATCGGACGGGCGTGGAACTATATCAGAGAGGATGAGGTGGCGGCAGGGGCAAGTGGCATCGATGTGCGGCATTATAAACTCCTGGCGTTCGTCCTCGGCGCCGCACTGGCAGGCGTTGCCGGAAATATCTATGCCAGCAAGCTCATGTGCGTTTCACCGGAAAGCTTCACATTTTGGGAATCCTGCCTGATGTTCTGCATCGTCCTGATCGGCGGCATGGGATCAATTCCCGGCGTACTTATCGGCGCCGCATTCATCAGTCTCTTTCCTGAAATCTTCCGGCCATTTGCCATGTATCGGATGCTCATTTTCGGAACAGTCATGATCCTCATGATGATGTTCAGACCGGGAGGCGCATGGCCCCGCAAGCGAGGCGGCATCGGGTTCGCGTCGATCTTCGCGAAAAAGGACGTCACTGATGACTGATTTCAATCCCCGTAATGCACAGCCTGTCGTTCTGGAAACCCGGAACCTGAGCAAGGTGTTCGGTGGACTGACCGCAGTCAACGCTTTTGATGCTCAGGTTCATAAAGGGGAAATCTGCAGCCTCATCGGTCCCAACGGCGCCGGTAAAACGACAGTATTCAATACAGTGACCGGGATTTACAATCCTGAGAAGGGCCATGTTATTTTCAACGGAAACGACATCACCGGTCACAAACCGCATCATATTGTTTCCACCGGCATTGCCAGAACATTCCAGAACATCCGCCTCTTCCCCACGATGACCTGCCTCGAAAATATAATGGCCGGGCAGCATTGCCGCATATCGTCCGGGCTGTGGAGCGCTCTTTTCAAATCCGCCCGGCAGAAGCACGAAGAACGGGAAACCCGCGCTGTGGCGGAATCGCGGATCAAGCAGATTCGCCTCTGGGACTATCGACATGAACTGGCAAAGAACATGGCTTACGGCAGTCAGCGAATGCTTGAAATCGCCCGTGCACTTGCGACAAATCCATCGCTCCTCGTCCTCGACGAGCCGAGCAGCGGTCTGAATCCGAAAGAGACGGAAGACCTCATGGAATTTCTCACGGGATTGATCCGTAAAGAAGATATAACCATCCTGCTGATAGAACACGATATGAATGTTGTCATGGGCATCTCAGATTGGGTCATCGTCATGGATGAGGGTAAAAAGATTGCCGAAGGGCATCCGGAACAGATATATCATAATCCACGAGTCATTGAAGCCTACCTCGGCAGCAATGATAGATAGATACAATACATACATACATACATAAGGAACCTCGATAATGGCTCCACTTCTCATTGTTGAAAATCTCCATGTTTCATACGGTGGAATCGAAGCACTCAAGGGTATCTCCCTGTATCTCGATCAGGGAGAAATCGCCTGTGTCCTCGGAGCCAATGGAGCAGGCAAATCAACACTTCTTCAGGCAATCTCCGGACTCATTCCCATCAATAAGGGAAAGATCTTTTTTAAAAAAGATGAGTTGAACCACGTTCCCGCACACGAAATTGTAAAGAAAGGAATCTCCCAATCACCGGAAGGAAGAAAAGTCTTTGCCACCCTGACCGTCGAAGAAAATCTCAACCTCGGTGCATACACGCGGAGAAAACGCACAGATGAAGTGGAAGAGGCCAAGGAACGGGTTTTTGTTCTTTTCCCCATCCTCAGAAAGAGACGGCGTCAACTCGCCGGCACACTATCCGGAGGAGAACAGCAGATGCTGGCCATCGGGCGGGCACTGATGAGTTCGCCGCAGGTACTGCTCCTCGACGAACCATCCCTTGGACTGGCCCCGATACTGGTAAACCAGATATTTGACATAATACGAGAAATTAATCAGCAGGGCACGGCAATACTGCTCGTCGAGCAGAACGCCCACAAAGCGCTGGGAATCGCCAGGAACGGGTACGTCCTAGAAAACGGAACCATATCGACCAGCGGTTCCGCTGAAGAGCTGAAGTCCGATCAGAAAATCCAAGAGGCCTATCTCGGAGGCGCAGCCCTCAAGAATTACAAGAGATTTTGATCCGCGGCAACAGAGTATTCCTTTTGTTTGATCAACAACTCCCATGCCTCATGTCGACCTTTTACAACTCCCCATGCATACTTGATTCTTTTTACGGGCATTATTAGTTTATAGCGGTATTCCTCGGCTGCACGAACTCATTATCGACTATTCAGAACGACTGACAGAACCGATTCAACAACGTTCCGCAGATAGTACGGTTACGTACCCGCCCGGACAGGAACGTGGCAAATATAGTTTATGCCGGGATTCGAAATCGCACTACGGAGGGAACGTAAAGCTGTCCCTTTCCTTTCCAAGGTTGCGGATAAATACGGATCGTTCCTTCCTCCTGCCGGATTCTATTTATGTAGGTACTGAAATTGACTACTTTACCATCGCTGAAAACCTTCAATCATGGAAATCAGGAAACAGCACATGGTCAGCGGACTTGAGCCGATTCGGCTCGGAGTGGTTTGACACACGTTCCGGATACATCCATTTTGAATGGCGTCTCGGGAAATGATCAGTGTCGATCAGGATACGATTGATTCACCTGAATAACACTCATCGGTCATTTCTCTGTTATTACCATGTCTGAACTCGTCAGGGATCGAATGACCGTACTTGCAGCTTCAGTTTCCGATCAGCACTCGACGTGGACAAACGCCTTTCTGCGGAGAAAGACATTTACCCTTTGATCAGACTGTGATTGTTTTGACAAAAAGGGTTATCACTGATAATAAGAAAAAATTCGAAAGTGATGTTACTGTCGATAAAAGGCACGGAACGTCGGAAGTTGGTCCGTTATGTTCGATAATCATAAGCGAGAAATTAATTATTTGCGAGTTTCGGTTACTGATCGATGCAACCTCCGTTGCATCTACTGTATGCCGAAAGAAGGATTATCCCTGCTGGGGCACAGAGATATTCTCAGTTACGAAGAATTTTTGAGAATCGTCACAATCGCCGTAAACACGGGGATTGTGAAGGTTCGTGTTACCGGTGGAGAGCCCCTGGTACGACGAGGAATCGTCGAATTCATGGCGTCTTTGAGGAAAATCTCGGGGCTCAGGGATATTTCCCTGACAACGAACGGGATACTCCTCGAAAAATACGCAGAGGACTTATTTGACAGCGGCATTAGACGAATCAATGTGAGCCTCGACTCACTGGAACCTGAAAAGTACAGAAGAATTACGCGACAGGGAGACCTTACCAGGGTTATTAACGGAATCAAAAAAGCGGACCGTGTAGGATTTTCCCCGATAAAAATCAATGTCGTCGTAATAAAAGGATTCAACGATGATGAAATTATCGACTTCGCAAAACTGACGTTGGAAAAGCCATACCAGGTACGATTCATAGAATACATGCCCGTAGGAATCACAGCTCTGGAGGATGGATACGGTCACATTTCTAATGATGTTATAATGGAAGCAATCAACAGGTTCACCCCCCTTGATGCGGTGGGTCAGAACGGAAAAACCGACGGACCCGCCCGAGTTTATAAAATGGAGGGCGGCAGAGGGGAAATCGGATTCATCAGCGCCATGAGTCACCAATTCTGTGAATCATGCAACAGGCTCCGGCTCACCGCCGACGGGAATCTCCGGTCATGTCTGCTTATCGATAATGAAGTCGACTTGAAAACTCCGTTGCGAAACGGATGCACCGACGCCGAACTGGAGAATATCATTAAAAATGTTATTCTTAATAAACCCATGCACGCCCCTATTCGGTGTCATGAAGGTCAAAGGAAAAAATGCGCACGGACAATGTCTTCAATAGGAGGATAGATGGTGACGCAATGTGGGGCTCCGAGTCCCCGGTCCGGTAACTGCTGACAAAACGAACATTTATTCTAACTTGAAATCACTGAGTATTTTGCGAATGAACCTCATTGAATCGTACGACCGGAACTGCCAACCGTCTGATCCCGAAGGGCGGGTTCCGGAACTGCCCTGAACAAGCGGTGGCCGTATTAAACAGCGGGACGAACCCGGTGAAGATGGATCAAACAATCCGTCAATTGTACGGCCTCAGTGTTGCGTACTCAGACATGCACAATAAAAAGATGAACCGGATGATCCGGGGACGTATGACCGGCAACTTTAATAATTAATAAGACGGTCACGTTTTGCTCCGACGAGACGATTTACGAATGTGTCACCGTTGCATTCTCACAAGCAAGTGTCACGGGATCGTGTCATGATTTTCGATGCAAAGACTGCACAATCGTATGATGACTGGCTCACGTCACCAGTCGGCTATTACATCACCGGAAGACAGCAGAAGCTGATTCTGGATCTCCTGGCGCCTCAGGAGGGAGAGACTATGCTCGACGTGGGCTGCAAGAGCGGCCAATTTCTCCTTTTCTTCAGGCGTCATGGCTGCAATGTAACAGGAATTGATCCGTCTCCGGCTATGATTGATCTTGCCCGAAAAAAACTCGGTCATCGGGCGGACCTTTATCAGGGAAACGTCCACGATCTGCCCTTTTCCGACAATGAATTCGATGTCGTTTCGCTTATCACCTCACTGGAGTTTTATGAAAACCCGCAACGGGTTATTGAAGAATCAATACGGGTCGCCCGAAACCGGATTGTGATCGGATTTTTAAATAGATACTCACTGGTAACGGAATCTCTGAAAGCAGATACGATTTTTCGCCATGCATCGAATACCTTTGGAATCTTCGAACTAAGACGGCTGATCAGGGGGATTCTCTCCGAAACCACTATTCATTGGGGTAGTGTCATTTTCTTTCCGATCCGGTGGTATCCTTCTTTTTCTTTTGTAGAAGAATGGATTCCCCGCCTGAATAATCCGCTGGGCTCGTTCGGAGGATGTGTTTTCCCCATGGTATACACACGGCACACCATTCAGGAACCTTTAAAAGATTCACTCAAAGTAGGTGTTCGTTAACGAACACCGTGTGCCGGAAGCGGCACGGGAGATGCAGTCATGATTCATGAAGCCATGCTGTACGAAAAACAGGATAAGAACAGCGTCCGGTGCATCCTGTGCGCTCACAGATGCAAGATTGCGCCATCAAAACGAGGCATCTGCGGCGTTCGTGAAAACCGCGACGGCACGTTGTATTCCCTCGTTTACGGGATGATTATAGCGCAGAACGTCGACCCTATCGAAAAGAAGCCGCTTTTTCATGTTTACCCCGGTTCAAAATCATTCTCTATTGCCACGGTCGGGTGCAATTTTCAGTGCACATTCTGCCAGAATCATGATATCTCTCAGATGCCCCGTGAGACAGGCAGAATTGCGGGACGGCCGGCAAGCCCCGAGGATATTGTTGAGTATGCAGTCAAATCACAGTCAAAAACCATTGCTTATACGTATACGGAACCAACCATATTTTTCGAGTATGCCTTCGATATCGGGAAAATAGCTCATACCAGAGGAATCAAGAATGTTTTCGTGACGAACGGATACATGACCACCGAGGCCCTGGAAGTGATCTCACCCTACCTCGATGCTGCAAATGTTGATCTTAAATCCTTCAGCAATGATTTTTATAAGACGTACTGTGGCGCCCGAATACAACCCGTCTTTGAAAGTCTGAAAAAGATGAAGGAGCTGGGAATCTGGGTCGAAGTAACAACCCTCATCATTCCCTCCCTCAATGATGGTGACGAAGAACTCAAGAACATCGCACGCTTCATCGCTTCTCTCGGTTCGGAAACCCCGTGGCACATCAGTCGATTTCATCCCCAGTATGAAATGACTAACCTTCCGCCAACGCCGGTGGCAACGCTGCATAAAGCGGCACAGTACGGCGAAGAAGCAGGATTAAAATATGTCTACACGGGAAATGTCCCTGGAGACACTATGGAAAGCACATCATGTTCCAACTGTGGGAATATGCTCATCGACCGATGCGGATTTTACATAAATAAACTGAATCTTGATAGGACACGATGCCCGAAATGCGGAACACCTCTTCATGGTATTTTCGGCTGATCATGCGGCGTTTTTCCATGTCATGATCATGGTTACAGCTATATATGCAAGGAAGGGACGCAATGGCAAACGTATTTATTTTTACGGTAAACAACGAAGCAGCGCAACGGCGATTCAACATTGCATTTAAAAAAGGATATGATACCGGAGAGATATTACCTTTTATCCACGATGAGTCACACAGAGATGTGGTTCAGAAACTCTATAGCGACAGAACATGTTACCTCTGGGGAGAAGCGGACAAAAAGGACGGAGCGCGGTCAGCATGGGAGAGAATGAAAGAGGGAGACCTTGTTCTCGGTTATAAGGGGAATGCCATAATATCGGTATCTCACGTTCTTTACACAATTAATGATTCCTCACTGGCGGATCAAATATGGGGCCAAGAGAACGGAAATTCCTTAAGGTGTATTTTCTTCATGACCAAACCCTATCTCTGCGACATTGCGATTGTTCCCCAGATGCATAACTATCTCGATCCTCCATATAAAGGTCTTACTCAACTCGGAGCGGAAAAGCTTCATAACATTTTGGCCCACTATATATCGTTGGATGATTTCGCCCGGCTTCTTTTTGGGCAGGATTTCCCTGCCAGTTTACGGCACTCACAATAAGCGTAATGATTTACCCTTCACCTGTCAGGCGTGAGGGATGAGATGTGAAAAAAGAGGCGCCATGCATCAGGTTTCGTGAAAAGAGGAACGTACGATATCTGTATCTGAACCGAAATTTCCATATGCGCTTCCTCTGACAGTGATGTCTCATTTACCCGCCGTGATCCACGTGCCATTGGCCCCGAGCGGTTCTGTTTTGCACGTTGCAGCAACGAAGGACGAAGGAAACGCCGTGGACGAGCGTTTTTGGACAGTATCCTAATCCTCAGTCCGCTCCCACTCAAGATCCTCTTCATCATACGTTTGTGAAAGAATGATTCGAGCCCTTTCAAGACACTCTTCAGGTACCATGATTTTCACCTCGCCAAGACCATCAATGGTAATTGCATAGATTGTCCCGGCGGTTTCGTATTTTAATCTGGTGGGAATTTCTTCCGTTTCCAGCCTGCCCACAATAATATGCGCGTTCGTCATTCCTGAGGCGCTGCAGACAACGACCCATCCTCCTTCTTCCATGATAACTCCCCTCTTCTTTCTTCTGATTAATCATGACGCCCATAATCAAGATGACTATATCATCGATGATCCGTTTATTCCAACCGCGTTGTTTGTAAAAGAACCGCCGGGACTCAGCCGACTCCCCAATGCGCCGGGAACAATCACCGGATGACCTTAATATCAGAGAAAAACACGAGGGCATTGTCAAAAGGATGACATTATGCCAAGGATAAGTCATCTTTCCTGGAAGCGGACGAAACCCTATTGAAACATAAGTATACGTGATTACGGATACTTACGACCAGACAATCGCTGGCACGAATATTGATAAATAGATAAACTGCAATAATGAAAGGTTGTGAAACAGCATGGCGACAACAGATGCGGCATCACAGACAAAAGCAATCGAATTAAAGAAAGAATTCGATGCCTACCGGCATGCCGACGAAAGGTTCGCAAACAATTTCGACAAATATCTCGAGTTTATCGATTTTCTCCCCGATGCCACATTTATTATAGATCGAAACAGCAGGGTCATCGCATGGAACAGGGCAATGGAAAAGATGACCGGCGTTAAGAAGGATGACATTATCGGAAAAGGTGAATATGAACATGCCATGCCTTTTTATAACCGCCGACGGCCCATGCTTGTCGATCTGATATGCACGGAGAACAGCGAAGCGGAATTGCTCTACAATTTTACTCAACGTGACGGGGATACACTCTACGGTGAAGCATATGTCTCATCTGTTTTCGGAAACAGAGAAGCCTTTCTCTGGGCAAAGGCGTCTCCGCTTTACGACAAGGATGGTAATCTGGTGGGAGCCATCGAATCCATCCGGGACATAACGGAACGAAGGAACAAGGAGCAGGCTCTCCAGGAAAGTGAAGAACGGTATCGGACCCTTACAGAGAATGTAGCCGACGGTGTCGCCCTGATTCAGAAAGGAAAACTCCTGTTTGTGAACAATGCCTTCGTTACCATATTCGGATACACTGATGCGGAGGATATTGTGGGACGAACGGCCGTTGATCTGATTCGATCCGATTGTCAGCATGATTTTGAAATGTTACTTGCGGCGCTGGAAAGCGGCGGTGTTTCGAATAATACGTTCCAAGGGCTTTCATTGTCAAAAGACCGGCGGGAATTCTGGATTGAGGCACAAAACAACATGATTAGATGGAACGGAGAAACTGCTGTTCTTTCCACAATCAGAGACATTACCGAAACAAAGATGAAAGCATTGGCCTTCGAGGAAGAGTCGCACCGTCTCAGGGGTGAAAACATACGACTGAAAGCATCGATGCGATATCGCTGGCGTCTGGGACCTTTAATTGGAAAGAGTGCGGTTATGCAGGAGGTTTATGAACGGATTCACCAGGCAGCCGCATCGGATGCAAATGTCATCATCTACGGAGAATCGGGTACCGGAAAGGAACTCATTGCCCGTGCAATCCATGAAATGGGTGATCGGCGAGAGAATGCATTTGTACCGGTCAATTGCGGAGCAATCCCGGAACATCTTCTTGAAAGTGAATTTTTCGGCCATAAAAAGGGGGCTTTTACCGGTGCATATTCTGACAAGCACGGATATTTGGATCTCGCCGACAATGGCAGTCTCTTTCTCGATGAAATCGGCGAGCTGGGCATGAATATTCAGGTAAAACTGCTCAGGGCTCTTGAGGGAGGAAGTTACTCGCCACTCGGAAGCGCGGAGGTCCGCCATTCCACTATTCGTATTGTTGCGGCCACCAACAGAAACCTCATCAACCAGGTCAACATGGGGTTAATGCGTGAAGATTTTTTCTATCGTATTCATGTCATACCGATTTCCCTGCCCCCTCTTCGGAACCGCCGGGAGGACATCCCGCTTCTTGTAGAACATTTCATGAAAAACCATAACACCGGAACCGCCACACAGCATATACCGGGGAATATCATGGACGCGCTGTTTGAATATGATTGGCCCGGCAATGTGAGGGAGTTGCAAAACGTATTGCACCGATACGTCACCCTTAAAAGCATCGATTTCACATCGCCCCATTCTCCTGCAATCTCATTAGAGAAAGAACAGACCGACAGGAAATACGATCCTATCACCACCCTCTCTTCCGCCATGGAACAATTTGAAAAGAAGATCCTTGTCAAAACATTGAAGGAAACCAAGTGGCATAAAACGAAAGCAGCATCTGCCCTTGGAATCTCCCGCAAGACACTGTTTCGTAAAATGAAGGCATATGCCTTGATCTAGCACCATATCGGGTCATTTCTGTCCTCTCAAATGTATCTATAATATTTTCAGCTTGTTGCAGATGTTCAGACCACATTCGTGGGTCATTTCTGTCCCTGCAATCTTCCCTAAAGCAGTATGTCGTCGCATAGTTATTATTAAATATTGCAAACGGTTACATATGATTCAGTCGTCGTGGCACACCCATTGCTTCATGGTAAGTCAGTCATATCCGGAGCAGGTATTCAAAGAAAGACAAATTATGAATATACTTATTGTAGAAGATGATATTTCTCTTTCGGCCTCCATCACCGACGCAGTAAGAAGCTGGGGCCATACGGCCGAAGAAGCCGACACTGGTAAAGATGCCCTGAAAAAGATGAATCATCGCTATTTTGATTTGATTTTGCTCGACATATTCCTTCCCGACATAAAAGGTCATCTCCTGATACCTGAAATGAAAAAACTGTGGCCCCACAGTAACATTATCAGTATGACCGGCTATAATTCTCGTGATCTTGAAAGAGAGGTCAGGAAACAGGGTGTCATATACTATATGATAAAACCGTTTGATATCGGTCACCTTCGAAGCATCATCGATCATATGAACACAAAAGCACTGCATTAATATATCAGAAGCAAGGAGGTATTATACATGGTAAAGAAGAAGTCACTTGGTTTCAAGCTTATTGCAGGAGGGATCATAGCCGTATTACTCCCCCTTTTCGTTGTCGGAGTATTTTCCCTTATGAAGGCATCCGATGCCCTTGATTCCATATCAAATGAGCGGGCTCTTAATGTCGCAACTGATGTTGCCGGCATGGCTGATCTCGTCATGCAGGAAGAGATGAAAATAATCACACAGCTATCCGTCAATGATGCCATCGTCGAAGCGGCTGCCAAAGTTGCCGATCACGGCACGGTCGCCGCTGCTCCGGAAATTAAGAGAGCAAACGAGGCGCTGAGCAGTGCGATCAGTAAATTGGGAAACGACTACGAGGACCTTTTACTGGCCGGTACTGATGGTGTCATTTTTGCCGATGGAAAAGGCAGGCTCGGCGGTATCTCTGTGGCGGATCGTGATTATATTCAGGCGGCAAAAGAGGGGAAATCGACGATCGGTAAGGTGATTATCTCCAGACAAACCGGCAATCCCATTGTCCCGGTGTGTTCTCCTGTTTATTCAAAGAATGGGAAACTGGTCGGTGAACTTGCAACAATATTAAGCATTAATTTTTTATCCCATAATATTACGAATATTAAGCTCGGAACAACCGGATATGTTTACATGGTTGACAGGGACGGTATGGTTATCGCCCACCCCGACAAAAACATAATTCTAAAACTGAATGCAAATAACATCAAAGGGATGGAGGAAATCGCGGCGAAAATGATGGCGCACCAGACGGGCACTGCGTCCTATGTATTCAACGGTGTCGACAAAATGTCAGCTTTTGCACCCGTTAAATTCACGGGCTGGAACGTCTGCGCTACCCAGGACGAGGCGGAATTTCTCGCATCGGCTCATTCCATTCGTAATTTTATCTTCATCATCGGCGGCATTTTTCTGGCGATGACCGTTATTGCCGTTCTCTTCTTTTCCCGGAGCATCACCCGGCCGATCACGAGTGCCGTAGCGATGTTGAACGAGGCGGCGGACCAGGTCGCCACGGCATCGAGTCAGGTGTCATCAGCGAGTCAGTCCCTGGCG
>DSDU01000147.1 GCA_011056835.1 Deltaproteobacteria bacterium | reverse complement strand
GTATCGGAAGCAGCGGCAGATGTAAAATCAAAGACCTCTCCGCCGGTAAAAAAGAGTGTAAACATGGATCCGACCCGGTTGAGCCGGTGGGAAATGCCTTTTCGTTTGCACATGGTTTTGATCTCTTCACAGAGATGGGATGCTTTTTTCTCGAGGGTCTCATAGCATTCCCTGTCTCTGAGAATTCTCAACGATGCGAGGCCCGCAGCCAGGGCAAGAGGGTTCCCGGAAAGCGTGCCGGCCTGATAGACCGACCCGGCCGGGGCAAGGTTCTCCATGATATCCCGCCTCCCGCCAAAGGCGCCGACCGGTAAACCGCCGCCGATAATCTTTCCCAAACAGGTCAGATCCGGTTCAATACCTATGACGTTCTGATAACCGCCGTAGGTTACGCGAAATCCCGTGATCACCTCATCGAATATGAGAACGATGCCCTTCTCCCCGGTTTTTTCCCGTAATAATTCGAGAAATCCCGGTTGAGGCGGAACGACTCCCATATTGCCTGCAACCGGTTCCACGATTACGCAGGCAATGTCATCGCCGTAGGCATCAAGAGCGGCAGTGACCGCTTCACTGTCGTTATAAGGCAGTGTAATCGTCAACTCGGCAAGCTTTCGGGGAACTCCGGGGCTCCCGGGAATGCCCAGGGTTGCAACTCCCGATCCCGCCTTGACAAGCAGCGAATCGGAGTGACCGTGATAACACCCCTCGAATTTGACGATCCGGTCTCGTCCCGTGGACCCGCGGGCAAGCCTGATGGCGCTCATCGTCGCCTCTGTTCCGGAGCTGACCATGCGAACCATGTCGATTGAGGGAAACGCCTCTGTAATGAGCTCCGCCATCTCCACTTCTTTATCTGTGGGAAGACCATAGCTTGTCCCCTGTGCGGAAGCTTCACGTACAGCCTCCACAACAGCGGGATGACTGTGCCCCAGGATCATCGGCCCCCAGGAAGCCATATAGTCAATATACTCGTTCCCGTCCACATCCCAGATCCTGGATCCTGAAGCCCTGCTGATAAAGATAGGTGTCGAATCGACTGCCTTGAATGCTCTGACAGGGCTGTTCACACCACCCGGAATGTATTGCACCGCTTTATCAAATAGCATTTCCGATCTTTTTTTCATCAATAATCCTCACAGTGTTGCGCTGCCGTAAAAACGAAGCACGAAAGGCCTGAACCAAAATCCGTTTTCCCCTTTCACGTTTGACCTTTCTCCCCGTGCCTGTGCGGCTTCGCCGCACTAAAAATATTCCATGCTTACTTTTTTGAATTCCTGCTCCGTCACAAGAACAATATAATCGGATATGCCTAAATCATCGGCGATCCGTCGGAGGCGGTCATCGGCATTTTCTCCTTTGAAGTGGATCATGGAAAAGAGATTATATTTCTCCTCGAACGATGGCGTCCGCTCATAGCAATGGGTAACTTCACGATATGACGCAAGTTTAGTGCCGATGAAATCGATTTCATCCTCAGGGACCGCCCAGACAACCATGGCATTTTGAGTGAGACCCGCTCTCGTATGCCGAAGAACTGCGCCGAATTTTCTCACAATGCCTTGAGATGCAAGCGCTTTTATAATATTCAATGCATCCTCTTCAGTCATTCCCAACACAGTGCCGAGGGTTTTGAAAGGCCTTTTGTCCCCGGAAATATCACGCTGAATGAAACGCGCTACTTTTTGTTCTCTCTCGGTAAGCATCATACATACCTCCATGCGTCATACACGGCCTTCACGCCTCTCGTCGGAGTGAATGAAGGAGAGGGGTTCCGGTGGTAAACCTCCCTTGTCGGGATGGGAGGTATTTCAGGGAAATATTACGATAACGACATTGAACCTTAAGATCTTTCAAGCTCCCCATCTCGACGCCACGAATCTCATTAGCATACTCAATTAGTGCTTGACAATTGCTTTTCTTACAGATAAAGAGGGCTTGCTTGGACCGTATGCGTATGTCCCGCTCACGAATAGACAGCGCTGAGACGGGGATACGGCATTCGGAATATTTTATCAGGTTCAGGAAAGGAGAACAAAATGAGGAAAACGTTAAAAAGCATCAGTATCTTCATGATCGCCCTCGGCCTGCTTTTCGTGCTGGCTCCGGCAGCATTGGCGGCAGACGCCTCGGCGGATGCCATTGAGTATCAGAAGGCTATCGTAATCGGTGCCTGTATTCTCGCCGCCGGTCTCGGTGTCGCACTGGGCGCAATCGGTGCCGGACTCGGTATCGGTAATGCCGCAAGCGGTGGATCAAGTGCTGTTGGAAGAAATCCCGATGCCCAGGGCAAAATCATGCTCACCATGCTGGTTGGTATGGCTATGGCGGAGTCCTGTGTTATCTACGCGCTGGTTATCGGCCTTGTTATTCTGTACGCCAACCCGCTGCTGAAGTACTTCCCCGCGCTGGTCGGCTGATTATTCCGGCATACTTATAAAAGAGGGAAAGCGAATAAATCGTGCCTTTCCCTCTTTTTTTGTCTCAATCCATGTTACTCATCGATGGAAATTGATTGTTTCGACCGGAGCTCCTTCTTCTCCGACTTCTGATGTTTCAGCCTGAGAACCTTTTCCTTCGCTTTTTTTGATCGTTTTCTTTTCTGCCGCTTGATCTTTTCGATCCTCGCTCGCTCCGCACTGATCCGACCCGTTTGAATCCTTTCTATCCGATCCAGCAGCAGCCGCCGGGCTAAAAAGCGATTCAATGCCTGTGACCGTTCCTGTTGACACTTCACCGAAAGACCTGTCGGCTCATGAACAAGGAAAACACATGACGCTGTTTTGTTGACCTTCTGACCTCCCGGTCCGGAAGAACGGATGAAACTCTCTCGAAGATCTTCTTCCTTGACCCCGAGCTTTTCCATCCGCTCACGAAGCTCCTGTTCCTTCATCAGAGACACACTGAATCGCGACATACCTTCACCATGACATATGAACTGTCTTTCTTAATCGCTTCCAGGACTGGTCCCGGCGCGTCAATTCTATCCGTGAGCCCTTCGCCTCTGGCCCTTCGCCGTGATCTCGTGTTGCACTCGTCAACCCACACCTCCGTCTTCGCCAAACCCATGTATGTTCACCATAATCACCGGCTGTCTTTGTCTTCCCTTGACAGATAGCTCATTTCGAATATATCTTCAACGAGAATACCATAATAAAATACATTGTCGGCCGATAACACCATGTTCACAGCACACCTCATTAATGATCCCTTCGACGATCCCGGCGTCTACATAGACCTTCGACACAGGCGGGAGGCGCTCTTGTTTGATCTCGGAGATATTCACAATCTGCCCGCACGAAAGATTCTGAAAATTCGATCTATTTTTGTTTCCCACACCCACATCGATCACTTTATCGGATTCGATCATTTTCTGAGGATTTGCCTGGGTCGGGATCAGCATGTATCTCTTTTCGGTCCCCCCGGGTTCATTGCTCATGTGGGAAGCAAACTCGGCGCCTACACATGGAACCTTGTGAAAAATTATACAAACGATTTTGTCCTGCATGTAACGGAACTTCACAAACGACATAAAGTAATACAACGCTATCACTGTCAGACCGCTTTCACGCCCGAAACAATTTCAGAAAAAGAATACTACGCCGGCACGGCGCTTGATCGTGATGACCTCACCGTCAATGCCGCTATCCTCGACCACGGCACACCGTCACTGGCATACAGCCTGGAAGAAAAACAGCACATCAACATTATGAAAAATGCCCTGAACGACCTAATGCTTCCCGTCGGTCCATGGCTTGGGGAATTGAAGAAAAGCATTTTCAGAGGAGATCCGGATCAGACACCAATCAAAATCCCACGGGTTAAAACTAACGAAAAGCCTTTCTTCACAACCCTGCCCCTGGGAATGCTCAAGGAACGAATCATTAAAATCACACCGGGAATGAAACTCTCATATGTTGCAGACGTCATATACAGTGAAGATAACGCGGCAAAGATCATCGAACTGGCAAAATCATCGGATGTCATGTTCATTGAAGCTCCGTTTCTTCATCGGGATGCCGAACGGGCCCAGAAAAAATACCACCTCACGGCTCGACAGGCGGGTGAACTGGCTCGGCAGGCGGGAGCAAAGCACCTTGTCGTCTTTCACTTTTCACCGAAATACAGAGGACAGGAACTTCAACTCAGAGAAGAGGCGATGACAGCGTTCAATGAATAACGTGTCCGGTTCTCGACCATCACTGTAATGCAGAAACAACCACGACCTGTATTATATTTTTTCTATCTGGAAACCTTCCAGATGAATAGCCACGGAACGCTGCAGAAGATCGATGGACACGACAAAGAGATTTTTTTTAAGATCACTCCTCAACACGACTCCCTCGATACCCTTGAACGGACCATCGGCAATGCGGGCTTTTTCACCGACGTTGGGATACATGCAGGCCTGGATTTCCACCTTTGAATCAACGATACGCCGAATGGCTTCTATCTGTGCGTCCGGCACCGGCACGGGAACATGGCTGTTCGGTTTTCCCAATATTCTGACGACACCGTGAGTTCGAAGAACGTCGACCTTTTTTTCATTGGTCAGATCCTCGACATTGACAAAAAGATATCCTGCGAACAGCGGAACTTCGATACGTTTTTTTCGATCCTTTCTCCTGCTCCATACTTCCATTTTTGGAAGATAGCTCTCGATCGATTTCTGAACCAGGAGGGTGTTCGCTTTGTCTTCATGTCGGCTTTTCGTATGAACTGCGTACCATGGCATTGATTGTTCCCCAACAGATTTGGATTTTGTGCCTCATTTGATATTTGAGATTTGAACATCTATCAATCTTATCGTTCTATCCGTGCATCAAAAACAATATCACTTCCTTTCCGGAAAACTTTTTCAAACCTTAACCGGATTGAATCGTCCATATTGTCGATACCCAGGTCGCCGACGGCTTCTATCCCCCTGCCGGCTATCCTCGGCGCCGTAATGATGAACAATCGATCCGGCAAGTTTTCCCGGACAAGAGACGTTATAATGCCGCCGCCGCCTTCAACGAGAACAGAGGAAACATTCCGTTTACCCAGTTCCTTGAAGAGTTTCTTGAGATCGATGAACCCAGGTTCAATCTCATTAACCGTGATCATCTCAATCCCCATCTTCTGAAGCAATGACCGTTTTTCCTTATTTCCTTCATGCGTGGTCGCCATAATCGTCTTTGCCAGATGCTGGTTGTGAAGTATTTTAGCATCAGCGGGCACATCAAGACGAGGATCGACGATTATCCTCACGGGGTTCCGCCCTTTTGTAAGGCGAACGGTGAGCTCCGGATCATCCATGAGAACGGTTCCGATGCCCACAAGAATTCCATCATGGGTCGCCCTGAGTTTGTGGACGAATTTTCTGGAGTCATCCGAACTGATCCATTTGGAATGACCGGTTTTCGTGGCGATTCTGCCGTCAAGGGTCTGGGCATATTTAAGAGTGATAAACGGCATTCCTTTTTCCATGAAAGTAAAAAATTTTTCATTTAACAAACGGCATTCCGCCTCGCACACCCCGACGGTCACCTGGATACCGTTGTCTTCAAGTTTTCTGATCCCTCGACCGGATACAACCGGATTCGGATCAGCAACACCGACGACAACCCGTGCTGGTTGTGATTCGATAATTCTATCAACACAGGGTGGTGTTTTACCATAATGGGAACAGGGTTCCAGCGTCACATACATCGTTAAACCTTCAATCGACTCGGAGGCATTATCGATTGCATTGATTTCTGCATGGTTACCCCCGAACCTTTTGTGGTAACCTGCACCGATTATTTTATTATCCTTAACGATAACGGAACCGACCATAGGATTTGGGCTGGCCCATTTCTCTCCTCTCCTCGCCAGCCGGAGAGCTTTCTTCATATACAACTCGTCAGCAGTATGTAGCTGTTTCACTGTAAGTCCCCGGATTATAAATAGATTGTTTATTGCGACGGCACTAGTAACGTATACTATACGAGAGTCATTATGTATAGATTACAGTACATTGATACGGCGCACACGATAACACGATAGGATTACTTGCTCTTCAAATACTCATCAATAGCCTTTGCCGCCTTTTTACCTGCACCTGCCGCCAGGATAACCGTGGCCGAACCGGTTACAATGTCACCGCCGGCATATACACCGTCCCGACTGGTCTTGCCGGTTTCCTCGTCTGCCACAATATATCCCCATTTGTTCGTTTTGAGTCCAGGCGTGGTGTTGGGAATGACGGGATTGGCGTTCGTTCCGATGGCCACCACAACCATATCAACGTCGATGACGAACTCGGAACCTTTGATGGGTATCGGCCGCCGCCGCCCTGATTCGTCCGGTTCTCCCAGTTCCATCCTGATGCATTTGACTCCTTTGACCCGCCCATTCTCGTCACCTAAGTATTCTACCGGATTCGTCAAAAGTATGAACTGCACCCCCTCTTCCCTGGCATGGTGCACTTCTTCAACCCGCGCAGGCATTTCGACTTCCGTCCTCCGGTAAATCACATACACATTATCCGCGCCGAGTCGCAGGGCAGTTCTGGCCGAGTCCATGGTCACGTTGCCACCGCCGATGACTCCTACATTCTTTCCCTGGGCGATGGGAGTGTCGTACTCGGGAAAGCGGTAGGCTTTCATGAGGTTTGATCGAGTAAGATATTCATTAGCCGAATAAATTCCGTTAAGATTTTCACCGGGTATGTTCATGAAGACCGGGGCACCGGCGCCGACACCCAGAAAGATGGCATCAAATCCTTCTGCAAAAAGATCGTCAATTGTTTTTACGCGACCGATGACTGCATCGGTGACAACCGTGACTCCCAGTTTCATGAGATAACCCACTTCAGCGGCAACAATCAGCTTGGGCAGACGAAACTCCGGAATCCCGTACACAAGAACACCGCCAGACTCGTGAAGTCCCTCAAAAATGGTGACGGCATGACCCAGTTTTATCAGATCTCCGGCAACGGTCAGTCCCGCCGGACCTGATCCGACGACCGCCACTCTTTTCCCTGTAGACGGTGACACATCCGGCAGCAGGATCTGTCCCGATTTTCGTTCATAATCCGCCACAAAACGTTCAAGCCGCCCAATGGCTACGGGGTCTCCCTTTTTGCCGAGCACGCAGGTTGCTTCGCACTGGCTTTCCTGCGGGCACACTCTGCCACACACGGCGGGAAGACTGTTTGTCTCCTTTATTTTGCGGGCCGCCTCGAGATATTCCCCCTCGGCAACCAATTTTATAAAACCAGGAATGTCCACATCCACCGGACAGCCATTCATGCAGGTCGGTTTTTTGCACTGAATGCACCGTTTCGCTTCAAGCATGGCTGTCTCAGCGGTATAGCCGAGAGGCACTTCTTCGAAATTGCTGCGCCTGATTTCGGGATCCTGCTCGGGCATTGCCTGTCGTGGTATCTTTTCTTTCTTTTTCTTCGCTTCAGTCATGGCATTCACACCTGAAATTCTCCATAGCTTCTTTTTCCTGCGTGTAATACATCCTGAGACGGCTCGTCAAGAGATCAAAATCCACTTCATGACCATCGAATTCAGGTCCATCAACACAGGCAAACTTTGTACACCCACCGACGGAAACCCGGCATGCGCCGCACATTCCCGTTGCATCAACCATGATCGGGTTCAAACTGACAATGGTTTTGACGTTATATTGTTTTGTCACATCGCACACAACCCGCATCATCGGAACCGGACCTATAGCAACAACACGATCGATCTTTTCTCCCATATCGATGAGCTTCTGCAGCACATCACTGACAAATCCATGAAAACCGTAACTGCCGTCATCAGTCGCTATCAGAAGTTCATCACTTATTTGAGCCATCTCATCCTCAAGAATGAGAATATCCTTCGTTCTGGCCCCAATGATTGATATCACCCTATTCCCTGCTTCTTTGAGCGCTTTTGTAATCGGATAGACGACGCCGATACCCACCCCGCCTCCAATACAGACAACCGTACCGAATTGTTCTATATCCGTCGGCTGACCGAGCGGTCCCAGGACACTGTACAGGCTCTCTCCCTCTTTCATTTCCGACAGACAGGTGGTCGTTTTGCCCACAATTTGAAAGATTATTGTAATTGTTCCATTTTCTTTATCGGAATCCACAATTGTGAGTGGAATTCTTTCTCCTTTTTCGTCAGTCATAAGAACGATAAACTGGCCGGCTTTTCTCTTTCGTGCCACATTCGGCGCATCTATCACCATTTTTACCACGGCATGGGAAAGAAACGTTTTTTCTCGTATCAGATTCAATTTGTATTCTCCTGTTCTCATTGAGTGACCTCACCAGTCCCTTAAAATAGTAACCAGTGCGGGTCGTGATATCAAATACCTCAAACTAGACTATATAAAAAAGGGAACCAACAGGCTCCCTTGTCATCATCGAGTAACGGTTTGTTTGGCACGGATAATCGGTCTGCCGAAACAGATTACATTTCTCAATATTCCGGTGTCAGTTGATCCAACTCGGTCAATGAGAAAACAGGGCCGTCTTTGCAGACATATTTCTCGCCGACGTTGCAACGACCGCATTTTCCGATGCCGCATTTCATGCGCATCTCAAGGGACGTGTAAATATTGTCCTTGGAAAAGCCCAGTTCGAAGAAGACGGGCAGGGTGAAGCGAATCATTATCGGCGGTCCACAGATGACAGTGACGGCATTCTCGGAACTTGGGGCAACTTCCTTGCAGACGGTGGGGACGAACCCCTCTCTTCCCTTCCATCCATCATCACCTTTGTCAACCGTAATAAACGTATTCACGTCATCTCGTTTTTCCCATTCCTTGAGCTCATCCTTATAGATGAGCAGCCCCGGATTCCGTGCGCCATACACAACGGTTATAGTGCCAAAACGCTTCCGGTTTTCTTCATGAATCATGTAATTGAGAAGTGATCTCAAGGTCGTAAAGGCAAAACCGCCGCCAACGATAACGATATTCTTGCCTTCGAGATATTCCAGCGGCCATGAATTACCGAGCGGTCCCCGCACTCCCATCCGCGTTCCCTCTTCGAGAGAATGGAGTGTTGATGTTACGACTCCCGCCTTCTGCACGGTAAACTCGATATATCCTTTTTGTGTTGGTGATGATGCGATACCGATGGGCGATTCACCCTTTCCCAGAAGCGAAAGTTCCGCAAACTGCCCCGGCAGATATTTGAAGTTTTCCTCGTCTTCTTTGTTGACAAAAGTCAACCGAAAGGTCTTGATGTCTTTCGTGTCAACTTCTGTTGTTATTTTCGCCACATCAACAGGAATAGGTAAATATGGATTTTTCTGCATTATTATCTCCCGAAACTATAATTTCGAAATATCGTTTACAATCTTTCTTATATCGATATTGACAGGACAATACATGACACATCGACCGCACCCTACGCAGGCGATAGCACCGAAATTATCAACAAAATATCGAAATTTATGCAAAAGCCGCTGACGCCATCGCTGTTTCTGCGATGTCCTCGGATTGTGACCCGACGTTTCAATGGTGAACAGCCAATACATGCATGAATCCCAGGTCCGGACGCGTTTCCCCTCATCCCCCTTTACTTCGTCTGTTATATCAAAGCAATGACATGTGGGACAGAGGTAAGTGCACGTTCCGCATGCAAGGCAGCTCTTGTGAATGGTATCCCAGAACGGATGTTCGAAGTTCTCATCCAGCCATGGCTTTATTGCCGAACCGGCGACCTGTGATTTGATTTCACCCTCTGCTTTCTTGACCAGTTCTTCTTTTTTGGCCAGCGTGGCATCATCCGCCGTTGGAAGATCTCCCAGTTTTGCCAGAATTGTTTGGCCCTTGGGTGTAATGAATTCAGCAAGATAATTATCGCCCACGTCGGTTAAGACGACATCGGCCCCTTCGACTATCATGGGATGACCGCCCACGGAGGTGCAAAAGCATGTCGAGTAGGGGGGCGTCACACAGGCAAGCGATACAATGGTAGTCTTTTCCCGCTTGTCAATATAATATGGATCTTTATATTTTTCCTGATCAAATACATAATCAAGAAGAATGAAACTTCTCACATCACAGGGACGGGCGCCAAATAATACCGCATCACCCATGTCTGCAATGTTGTCACCTTTCAGTTCCATTCCCCGTTCCGTCCGCATATATCCCATCATCGTCTCTGTCTGAGGAAAGAAAAAGTTTTTGGGAGCGTTTTTTGTATTTGCATAGGTAAGCAGAGGTTCTTCGCCTTTTTCCAGCACCTTGAAAAAAACATTATCTTCTTTCTTCACCGGTGCGTAGACGGTCATCTGTTCCGAAAGCTTCTTGACAATACCGGCCAGAGCATCTCTCTTTATTAATCTCGTTTCCATATCATTCCTTGATCAATCCGTTTTATTTATATCATCAAATCAGAAATCGCTCGCGCTGACTTTTGTTCCTCCAAACTTACAAAAGCCCCGACGATTTTATAAGCGGCATGGGATCTACATTGTGCATTTTGAACCATTTTTCAGGCCCCTGCAGTCCGAGCGCCAGAGCAACGAGTTCGGTAAAATAGAATACAGGCAGACTGAGATCCTTACCGGCCCTCATATCCAAGTTAGCAAAACAGACGGGACATGCCGTTACCAGACAGTTCGCATCCGCTTCGTTGGCCATTCGCATCAGTTTATTGACCAGATGGACAACGATTTCAGTTTTACCGAGGGTCAAACTTCCTCCGCAGCAATCCGTCTTACATGACCAGTTCTTTGATTCCGCTCCTAGCGTGTTCATGATCGCATCAAGCATATACGGATTTTCATAATTTTCGAATTCACATACTTCCGGGGGCCTCAGCAACAGGCATCCGTAATATGAGACCGGTTTGAGCCCCGTCAGTTTCCTGGTAACTTTCCCGGCAAGCGCATCGATACCGATATCATTATAAATAATATCGATGGGATTTCTTACGGCAATACTGTCACGATACTCTTTGCCGATGATGCCTTCCACTTCCGATTTCAGGGCTGAATTTTCCCGAAGATGGTGTTGCGCCATTTTAAATCTGTTGAAGCAGGCCGCACATGGAACCATGACGTCCATACCATCTTTTTCGGCAGCGATTAAATTTCTGGCAGGAAGGGCAACAGAAAGCTTGTAATTAGTCATATGGGCGGACGAGGCGCCACAGCACGACCAATCATCAACCTCTTTCAGTTCGATTTGTAAGGCACTGCTCACAGCCTTTACCGACTCATCATATTCTCTGCCCGTGGCATGAAGGGAACAACCCGGATAATATGAAACTTTCAACTATAGCCTCCTTAACGATCGGGCATACGGCATGTCTCATACAACATCAGCGTGTATGCCGCTATGCCTTCGTTTCATTAAATATTTTCTTTACCGCCTTTATATCTTTTGTTCGCGGTGAAAAGAGCGAGAGCTTACCTTTCATCAACATGCTCAGTCCCATACCGACATCAGAAAAATAATCTCCCGACTTGAGCTTATAGTTTGCAATCATGAAAGGTTCGTTGATTCGCCCCCCCATCTTGACACTTGACAGAAACGCCTCGTGAAATTTCAGGATATTCTTTTCCCTTATATCCACACGTTCTTCAATGGCCATTTCTCTCAAGACATCCATCATCCGGGCGATATCAACGTCGTTAGGGCATCGTGTCACGCATGTCTCGCATGATGCACACAACCAGATAGTCGAACTGTTAAGAACATCAGCCTTTTTGCCATTTTGAATCATTCGTATGATCTTGTTCGGATTGTATTCCATGGCAAACGCAATCGGACATCCCGCCGTACATTTACGGCAATGATAACACCGCTGAATGGGCACGCCATCGATTCTTCGGTTTACTTCTTCCAGGAATGTAGTCATAGTTTCTCCAGTAAACGTGTTATTCAGGATCATAAATGAAGTCTTCTTTATCCTCCATCAAGAAGGAACTTAACAGCGGGGGATTGTCAATGTCCGCGCCCGCTCTGTGGCTGAACAGCTCAAATCCGTCTTTATCAAGCTTCTTTAGAAACTTACGCAGGTCAACACCCATGGGACAGACCTCGACACACGATCCGCAGTCGACGCAGCGTCCCACCATGTGAAATATTCTCATCATCTGGAACATCTGCACATCCGTTTCATCGACGCCGACACCGATCCATGTCGGCTGGCTCTGTTCGGCAAAACAAATCTTACAATAGCAGGAGGGACATGTATTGCGGCATGCGAAACACCGGATACATTTCGCCATCTCCTTAGTGAAATACTGCCACCTTTCTTCTATCGGCAGGTTCTCAAACGCATTGACATCGTCATACTCGCCGTCCGGATTCATCGCCGGCGCCGCTTCGCCGATCATCACATCCACTAGAAGCGGATTGTTGAAGCGGCACGTGATACAACTATCCGAAAGAACATTGCCGAGCGGCACTTTTTTTTCACCACCGGCCGTCTTGAGCGAAATCGTATCCCCTGTAACAGTGCTTTCAAGTATTTCGTCGCCGTCAACGGCAATGGCAATTTTCTTTTTTGAAATGTAACCCGTACAAGGAACTCCCAGTACCACAATTTCATCACGGCCGTACTGCCGTTCCTGGAGATGAATGATCAACGAACGCGTGGTGCAGCCTCGGGCAACGATTCCCACGATCTTTTTTGTTCTTTCTTCCGGTTTGACGCGGGCCTGAGATTCTCTGTGCTGATGAATGATGTCATGGGCAAATTTGGCAAGATTCTGTGAACAGTATGAATTCCAGACCAGCTTTTCCACATCGTCAGGATTTTCGATAAAACAGGGCGTCGTCTGCAGCGGAAGGGTACCTTGTTCGTACCCGACAACGACATCCACTTTTTTTCCGGCCAATAATTTTTTTGCCTCTTCCCGTAGTTGTTTTTCTATATTCTCCACAGCTTTTGATTCCTCGCTACCGTTATTTGGATGTTTTATATCAGTAGTCCCTTTACAATTTCTTGACAAGTTTTGTCGCCGGTCCCAATTCTTTAACCATTTCGGTCACACCCTTGACGACCTTGGAAAACCGCTCACCTTCCGAGGCCGAACACCACGTGAAGGTTACTCTGTTCGGCTCAACGCCGATGTAGCTGAGGAAATTTTTCACCATATTAAATTTCCTCCTGGCAGACAGATTCCCCGTCAGGTAATGACATTCTCCCGGATGGCAACCTGAGACCAGCACTCCGTCCGCACCCTCCTGGAGGGCTTTGAACACATAAAAGGGATTTATTCTTCCGGTACATGGAACCCTGATCAACCTGACATTCGGCGGATACTGAATTCGGCTTATTCCGGCCAGGTCAGCACCGGCATATGTACACCAATTACATACAATACCGACAATTTTCGGTGTCCAGTTTTCGTTCGATTTATTCTCAGCCATATGATCCTCGTCTTTTCGTACTCTAAAATGCTCGTATCTGTGCCAGAACTTCCTCGTTGGTAAAGCCATTCAAGTCGACGGCATTCATTCTGCACGACGCGGTACACACACCGCACCCCTTGCAAAGCACCGCATTGACAACGGCGCATCCTTCTTTTTCATCTACAGCTATCGCGCCAAAGGGACAATTCACTTCGCAGAGACCGCACGCCATACATCGCGCTTTTATCACATACGCCGTTTTTCCTTCAGCTTCGATGAAATCTTTCGTGAGAATTGTACATGCTCTGGAAACTGCGGCATTTGCCTGGGTGATTGTTTCATCGCTGAACTTCGGTGAATGGGCAAGTCCGCAGAGGAAAACACCGTCCACTGCGAAATCAACCGGTCTCAGTTTCACGTGCGCTTCAAGGAAGAACCCATCCTGATTCGTCGAGACTTTCAGCATCTTGGAAATCTCGTGATTACCTGGATTGGGCACAGTACCGACACTCAGGGTCAGAAGATCCGTCTTCAACTCTACAGGTTCGTTTAATATGGGATCGAACACCTTGACCGAAACTTTTGAACCGTCACCGGCAACTTCGGGCAGCCGATCCAGATCGTAACGAATAAATTTGACGTTGGCTTCACGGGCTGCTTTGTAATAATCTTCCTTAAAGCCGTATGTTCGGATATCCCGGTAGAGAATGGTTACATCCTTGGCCGGATCCATCTCTTTCAGTTTCAGCGCATTTTTAATCGCCTCTCCACAGCAATATCTGCTGCAGTAAGGTCGCTCATCATTCCGCGAACCGACACACTGTATCATGACGACGCTGTCGGCATTTTTTACCCTGTCGTCACCTTCGAAAATAAGTTCTTCCAGTTCCCGCTGCGTCACCACATTCGGGTTCTGACCGTAGAGATATTCAGTCGTCTCGTTTTCGTACGCACCGGTTGCTACTATCACAACACCGTGCTCGAACTGGTGCTCCTCGCCATTTGCCTCGACGGTTGTTTTGTAATTGCCGATGAATCCTTCGAGATCCTTGATCATGGCGCCGGTAAACGTATGGATCAGATCGCTTTTCTCAACTTTATCCACAAGATCGGCCAGATGCGTCTTCGTATCCAGGCCCTCGAGCGTGTAGTACAGTTTCCGATAATTACCGCCAAGCTCATTTTCCTTTTCTACGATATATGATTCGAATCCCTGGTCGGCCAGCGAAAGCGCCGCCGTGATTCCTGCCAGACCGCCGCCGATGATCAGGGCTGCGTGATTGACGCTGAGCTGTCCCGCTTTAAGCGGTTGCAGGAACTGGGCTTTAGAAATCGCCATCCTGACAAGATCCTTGGCCTTCTCTGTAGCTGCTTCCGGCTCATTCATATGAACCCACGAGTTCTGATCCCTTATATTGGCCATCTCGAAGAGATACCTGTTCAGCCCACCTTTTTCGCAGTTCTCCTGGAAAAGCCCTTCATGCGTTCGCGGTGAACATGCTGCCACCACAACCCTCGAAAGGTTCTTTTCCGCAATGACCTCGGACATCTTTACGGCTGTATCCTGCGAACAGGTAAAGAGATTATCTTCCACGAACACAACGTTGGGAAGTGTCCTAGCATATTCTACAACGGCGGGCACATCGACGACACCGCCGATATTGATTCCGCAATGACACACGAAGACACCGATCCTCGGTCCAATGCCTCTGAGATCCTTTTCAAGAGGCAGATCCTCTTCCGCCACGAGAGTTCCCCGCCGGGATGCCAGCAATCCTTCCGCACAGGCGGCGGCGCCACTTGCCTCCATAACGGTTTCGGGAATATCCTTAGGTCCGCCGAAAGCACCACATACGAACACACCCTCCCGGGTTGTCCGAACAGGATTCTCCAGCATCGTCTTACAGAAACCATGTTCATTCAGTTCGACACCCAGGCTTCGGGCCAGTTTTTCCGCCTCTTTCGGCGGCGTGAGCCCAACCGATAGGACGATCATTTCAAACTCTTCTTCTATAAGGGAACCGTCTTCAGTAACGTATGTAAGAAGCAGATTCTTTGATTTCTGCAATTCCTTCACCGATGAAGGCATGGATCTGATGTAGCGAATGCCGTATTCATCCTGGGCGCGGTTGATAAAGCGGTCAAAGTCCTTCCCGTAGGCGCGAATATCCATGTAGAAGATTGTAGGTTCCAGAGTCTTCAAGTGTTCTTTACCGATAATAGCTTCCTTCGTCGCGTACATACAGCAAACCGACGAACACCATGAATTTCCGCAATTAGTATCTCTCGAACCGACACATTGAATAAAAGCAATCTTCCGCGGTTCCTTACCGTCGGAAACTCGCTGTACGTGTCCGAAATTCGGTCCGGACGCCGAAAGAATTCGTTCAAACTGGATGCTGGTGACGACATTGTCATAGATGCCGTATCCGTACTCACCCCGCAGGCTCGCATCAAACACCTCGAATCCTGCCGCAGCAATGACGGACCCTACTTCAATTTCTTCAATTTCTTCCTTCATCTCATGATCGATGGCACCGGCAATACATGCTTCGACACACTGGTAGCACTCGGAGCAGATGCCGCAGCTCAGACACCGTTGAGCCTCTCTCACCACTTCCTCTTCAGAATAACCCAGAATAACTTCATCAAAATGTTTCTTTCGCTCTTCAGGCTCAAGCTCGGGCAAATGGGGTCGTCCACTCTTCTTCACCCAGCTCACATCTGCTTTATCGGCAACATTTTGAGTCCAATCTCTTTGTCGTCCCAAGGCGACATCTTCACCTTTAAGATATCGATCAATGGACCGGGCCGCTTCCTTGCCGGCGGCAATCGCCTCAATGACCGTCGCGGGACCCGTAACGTCGTCGCCACCCGCGAATACACCTTTAACGGAGGTTGCAAACGTAACACTGTCGACATCGAAGGTATTCCACTTATTGATCGATATTCCGCTTCCCTCAGGGATGAACGTCAGATCGGCTGCCTGTCCGATGGCGGGGATAACAGCATCGACATCCAGCACAAATTCGGAGCCCTTCACGGGTACAGGCCGTCGCCGACCACTCGCATCGGGTTCACCCAACTCCATTCTGATACATTCAACTCCCGTCACCCTGCCGTTTTCTCCGATGACACGAACAGGTGCGGCAAGGAATTCCATTTTGATCCCTTCCGCAAGGGCTTCTTCGATCTCTTCATCAGCAGCAGGCATCTCGGCACGGGTCCTGCGATAAAGAATAAAGGCCTCCTGCGAACCGGTTCGGAGAGCAGTTCTGACGGCATCCATGGCGACATTACCGCCACCCACAACGGCAACCCGGTTTCCAAGAAAGACTTTCTCGCCGAGATTTACCCGTTTCAGGAAATCAATACCATGCACCACACCGTCCAGATCTTCGCCGGGAACGTCCAACTTGCTGCTGATGTGGGTTCCGACACCGATAAAGACGGCATCATAGTCTTTTCGTATCTCTTCGAATGGTACATCGACACCGACTTTCGTGTTCAGCCGGATTTCCACGCCCATCTCTTCGATCGTCTTGATTTCAGCGTTGATAACCGCCTTCGGGAGTCTGTATTCGGGAATACCAATCGACAGCCATCCACCGGCAACGGGTTGAGCTTCAAACACCGTCACTGCATAGCCTTCGATGGCAAGATAATACGCTGCGGTCAATCCCGCCGGACCACCACCGATAATCGCAACTTTCTTGTCTTTTTTTTCTTTGATTTCAGGAATGTATTTTGTTTCGTCATTAAGGTCGAGATCGGCGACGAAACGTTTCAGGTACATAATTGAGATCGGTTCGTCGACTTCCGCCCGCTTACAGGCTGTTTCACAGGGATGGGTACAGACACGACCGCATACGGCGGGAAAGGGATTTTCCTGCTTGATAAGCTTGAGCGCTTCCTTATATTTGCCGTCAGCTATGAGAGCTACATACCCCTGGACGCTGATATGGGTCGGACAGGCGGCCTTGCACGGTGCAGTACCCAGTTTGTCGATTGCAAAGGCGCTTGGAATAGCCTGAGGAAATTTGCGGTATATGGCTTTTCTCTCATCCAACCCCTCGTTAAAGGCGTTCGGTACGACGACAGGACAGACATTCGCACAGTCACCGCATCCGGTACATTTATTGACATCTATATACCGGGGTGCTTTTGTGAGTTTTACTTTAAAGCGTCCAGGCTCTCCGTCGACCGCCTCTACTGTTCTTCTGGTCATGATTTCCACATTGGGATGTCTTCCAACTTCGACCAGTTTCGGAGAGAGAATACATGCAGAACAGTCATTGGTAGGAAACGTTTTATCAAGTTGGGCCATGACCCCGCCAATACTGATATCGTTTTCCACAAGGTATACTTTCATACCTGAATTGGCAAGATCCAGGGAGGCTTGGATGCCTGCGATCCCTGACCCAACAACCATTACTGCGCCGACTTTTTCGTTATCTTTAACCACTATATTCACACCTCAGATTTAATGTCTCCAAAGAACAAAAGGTTGTTAGAAATGATTCTTCAAAATCCTACTATAACCGTTGGGTCGTTAGCAAAATTTAAATATCCTGTCAAGGCGTATTTGATACAATTGTAATGTGTTTTGCAACAATTTGATTTCGCACGTTATATTAAAGGCAGCCTCCATTCGGCATGATACTCCATTGTTAACCTCAGCAGAAAAATGACCAGATAATCAGTAGAAGAAACCTACGACTATCATCTTCACATTTTTCCGGTTCTTCTAACAACACACATGCGTGGTACACCAGGAAATCTCATGGTAATTGTATCTCAATCCAACGATTTCATCAGCTTTTGCCATATCGCATCTTTACCAAGACCGGTTTTTGCGGAAAAAAGTATTATTTCGGCATCATTGCAACCTTCCAGGAATTGACGTATTTTCCGAACACGCACAACTGCCTGATTCTTTGATAGTTTATCGGCTTTCGTCACTATAAAGATCACGGGGCGATTATAATGTGAAAGCCAGTCAACCAGGGAAATATCGTCTTTTGAAGGATCACGACGCATATCAAGAATCACAACAACGAGCCTCAAATTTTTCCGCTCCTTCAGATAGGTTTCGATCATGGGTCCCCAGCTTTTTTTTACCTCCGAAGATACTTTCGCAAACCCATAACCGGGCAGATCAACAAATGACAGCCGGTCATTGATAAGAAAAAAATTGATGAGCCTGGTTTTTCCGGGAGTACCGCTTGTTTTTGCAATATTTTTTCGGTTGACGAGCGCATTGATCAGTGACGACTTGCCGACATTGGAACGTCCTGCAAATGCTACCTCAGGCAAGTCACTGTCAGGATAATGGGAAGGATGGGTTGCACTCTTAATAAATTTGACGGTTGTAATTTTCATTCGGCACACTGCATCGATTTGGTTTATCGGTTGTATTATACGAATACGGATCGGATGTCAAAACATCCACGCACTTGCCGCGATTACAAAGTCGCAAACGTCTTACAATAGTCATCGATAAACCACTGCGACCACAGCAGTGTTGAGAGTCCGATATGCAATTACATGAAGTCATCCCCTTCCAACAGCATACACTGTGTTTCGGCTGAATCGAATGTCATCGAAAGCAATACTTTCCACGAGCACCAAACTGATATTGTCGCAATAATTTCTCAATAAAATCAGGTCGACATTGTTATCCCGGGGCCTTCAGGTTAATCCATCAGTTTTAGTATATTTCCGTGATTTGCTATTGACTTGAATCAACAAACTTGTTAGATCTCTACTGTTTTAACTATATTCTACAGGAGGCGTACAATGAAAGACGATAAGTTTGTCCTGTGGTTCGATGAAATTGAATTAGACGACATTCCGCAAGTTGGCGGTAAGAATGCTTCTCTGGGTGAAATGCGAAGGGAACTTACTCCGAAAGGTGTTGATATTCCTGACGGGTTCGCTGTAACGGCGTATGCATATCGGCATCTCTTGGAATCTGCAGGCATTAAAGATAAAATCGATAGGCTTCTGTCTGATCTCGATACTCATGACATGACTAATCTGGCTGATCGGGGAGAAAAAATCAGGTCCCTTATATACAACGCGCAGCTGCCGGACGATCTCAGGGATGCTATCGCGGAGGCCTATACAAAACTCTGTGACGAGTATGGAAATAATACCGATGTGGCGGTACGAAGTTCCGCAACGGCGGAAGATCTGCCTGATGCAAGCTTCGCTGGCCAGCAGGAAACATATCTGAATATAACGGGTGAAGACGGAGTGATCGACGCATGTAAAAAATGCTTCGCTTCCCTGTTTACGAACCGGGCTATTTCCTATAGAGAAGACAAGGGCTTCGATCACATGGGAGTATTCCTGTCAATCGGAGTGCAGAAAATGGTCCGTTCCGATCTTGCCTCTTCGGGCGTTATATTCTCCATCGATACCGAATCCGGATTTAAAGATGCTATTCTCATTACCGGTTCATACGGACTGGGCGAGATGGTCGTCCAGGGTACGGTCAATCCCGACGAGTTTTATGTCTTTAAACCGACCCTCAATGGATACCGCCCCATACTCCAGAAGAAACTCGGCACAAAAGAAAAGAAAATGGTTTATGCTGCGCGTGGAAAAGAAAAAACCAAGATCGTGCCGGTCACAAAAGAAGACAGGAACCGTTTTTGCGTAACGGAAGATGAAATTCTGAAGCTTGCCGAATGGACTAAAATTATTGAAGATCACTACTCTCAGAAGGCAGGTTTTTTCAAGCCCATGGATATCGAGTGGGGCAAAGACGGGAGAACAGGCGAGCTGTTCATTCTTCAGGCACGTCCCGAAACAGTCCAGTCACAGAAAGATGCTAATGTTCTGGAAACATATCAACTTCTCGAAACGAAAACGCCCCTTGTAACGGGGACCGCCGTCGGGGCCAAGATCGGCACCGGCAAAGTTCGGATCATCGAAACTGTTGAGAACATAAGAGACTTTCAGCGCGGCGAGGTGCTGGTAACGGACATGACAGACCCTGATTGGGAACCGATTATGAAAATCGCCGCCGCCATCGTGACCAACAGAGGTGGTAGAACCTGTCATGCCGCCATTGTCAGTCGTGAGCTCGGGGTCCCCTGCATTGTCGGAACGAGCAATGGAACGGATAAACTCAAAGGGGTAAGCGAAGCGACCGTATCTTGCGCAAGCGGAGAATTAGGAGAAGTGTACGAAGGGATTCTGAAATATGACGTACACCGAGTCAATCTCGAAAACCTCGAACGGCCGAAAACCAAGATCATGATGAACGTGGGCAACCCTGATAACGCATTCGCATTGGCGTCAATTCCTAACGACGGAATCGGTCTCGCCAGGCTTGAGTTTATTATCAACAACTTTATACGTATCCATCCCATGGCGCTGATTCATTTCGACAGGGTTACAGACCAAAAGGTGCGGAGACAGATAGAAAAACTGACTCAGGGATACGCCAACAAGCAGGACTTCTTCATTGACAAGCTGGCCCAGGGCGTGGGGAAAATCGCCGCCGCCTTCTATCCAAACGACGTCATCGTCAGGATGAGCGATTTCAAGAGTAACGAGTATGCAAATCTCATCGGGGGCAAATATTTCGAAGAAGATGAGGAAAACCCCATGATCGGGTTCAGAGGGGCGTCCCGCTATTACGATGACCGTTACCGCGAAGCTTACGTCCTGGAATGCGAAGCAATGAAAAAGGCCAGAGACGAGATGGGGCTCACCAACATAAAACCCATGATACCTTTCTGCCGGACCCCGAAAGAAGGAGAACGTGTCGTAAAGATCATGGCTGAAAATGGACTTGTTCGAGGCAAAAATGGTCTCGAAATCTATATGATGGTGGAAATTCCAAGCAATGTGGTGCTGATCGAAGAATTCGGCAAGGTCTTCGACGGCTTCTCCATTGGCTCAAATGACTTGACGCAGTTAACCCTCGGGCTTGACAGAGATTCGTTCCAGGTTGCCCATATCTTTGATGAGCGAGATCAATCCGTTCTCAATCTCGTTGAAAGAGCAATCCTTAAATCGAATGAATTGGGTAAAAAAATCGGCATCTGCGGACAGGCACCGAGTGATTATCCGGAGTTTGCTCGATTCCTTGTTCAGTGTGGAATAAGCAGCATTTCTTTGAATTCCGATACCGTTATTAAAACGACTCTTGATATTCTTGAAACGGAAAAAGACTTGGGAAATTAGAAGATCGGCTGAAACGACGGTTTTAAACCAAAAAGGATGTGCCGTTTCACCATAGCGGCACGTCCTTTTTTTGTCACGCAAGGCTTAAGTTCCTTCCCTGTCTCGCGGGTGTCCTCTTAACTTCCATAGACTGCACCGGTATCCTACTTGATATCGACACCTGCGTAGTAAAACCTCAAGATGTCGGTATATCCGTACCCTGCCCTTGCCATTTCGTAGGCCCCCCATTGACTCATCCCGACGCCGTGGCCATACCCGCTTCCACGCACACTGACTCCTCCGTCTTCCGTTATGACACGAAACAATGTACTCTTTATACGTGTCGGATCATATTTTATCCTGAAATCATTACCGCTCAGCGTTGTTGTACCGCCGCTGTGGACGATCCTGATTTTCTTTATTCTCCCTGTGGGGCTCACCTCCACCGGGGCGATCTCATAAACCCTTCCGACATGAATTCCTTTCTGATTAAGGATCCTTTGCATACCAATAAAGTCAATAGAGTAGATCCACTGAACTCCCTGTGCCTGGGAACTGAACTTATCACGGACGCTCTTCAAGTAAGGCACGCGAGCTGTCCATACATTTTCCGCATCTTCCGTCACGCCACCGCTGTTTGAGTGAAAGTACGCAAGGACAAGCTTTCCACGCCATGTCAGCAGTCGGCCTTGTGTTTCATTGACCGCCGTGGTGGTGTTTTGTTGTTCGGCAGCAATGCCTCCGTACACCTGTGATAACGTTGAAGCATAGACATCGTAATCTTTGTCACGATTTTTTTCTTTCTGATATAACGCATAGGTCCTGGCAGCTACAGCCTGGGCTTTAAGCGCCTCCTTCGGCCACTGAGGAGACATTTCCTTTGGTATTACACCGTAGAGGTATTCTTCCAGTCTCAGCTCGTTGATAACATCAATCCCTTCTTCGTGCCGCCTGATTGTCAGTGTGCCCCGATAGGGTAATCCGTTCACTGTAATATTACCGTTTATTCCGGGGAAAACAGTAAATTCTTTCTTGCGAATTGCAGAGCCATTGACCGTAAGAAAACCTCCATTAACTGAAACGTCGGCAACCAGACCAGCGGGTATTCGATGAATAACGGTTTGTCTATTTATATCTCTGAATTCACATGGCTTCGTTCCGGCGACACTCACCGCCCTGATATTTTCATGAATAAGAATCCGTATCATCTCGTCGGGACCGATCTTCGCCGTTACCTCCTTTTTTTCCTCAGGGGAGGGTATCGGCTTCCGGCAGGCTTTGATCATAAATTCAGCGGTTTCTTTCCTTTCTCCCTGGGGAAATCGGGCAAGATATTCTTGAAACTGCGCCAGTGCTTCAGAATATTGATATTTCTCATAACGAATCATTCCCGAGTTAAAGTATGCATTGGCGGCATGAATACTTCCGGAATAATGCTTCGTCACGAATGAATAAAACAGCAATGCAGTATCGTAATTATCGAGGAAATAACTGTAAATGTCACCAATACGCAGGATCGCCCGCGCTTGCATATTGCGGTCGCCAGCATTGTCGGCAGCGGAGCGGTATGCTCCGATAGCTTCAAGATACAGTCCCATCTTCAGGTAGGCATCGGCAGACTCCATCGCATGCCGATCATCATACCCATATCCCATACCGACAGACAGGAGGACAAGGAATCCACATGTTGCGCAAAGGATGGTGTGGCGTGTGGAATGCATTGTATCCGTCTCGTTTCTGATGTCTGCAAGTCGTATCGTCAGAGTAGATCTGTAAGCCGAGTTCTGTTTCTTCCCGGAGTCTCCCCGCAGAAAGATGATGATCATTAATCTAGGGCGGCAGTTGCCTGCTGCCTCAAGCGACACTACCCGAGAACTTCGAGCGGGCCACTCTCACCGTTCTCCTATTCGGTCTTGCTCCGGATGGGGTTTACCAAGCTTTCCCGGTCACCCGGGAAACTGGTGAGCTCTTACCTCGCCTTTTCACCCTTACTCCGAGAGATGGCGCACTGCCGATCCCCCGGGGCGGTATCTTTTCTGTGGCACTTTCCTTAGGGTCACCCCCAGTCGCCGTTAGCGACCATCCTGCCCTGTGGAGCTCGGACTTTCCTCTCGTCCGCAAAAACGGACCAGCGATCATCCGATCTACTCTGACAATACGGACCCGCAATATTTATGAGTTGAATGTTCAGTCGACTTATATATCGGAAGTTCTTTCCCTTTATCCGATCTTTGGTGCACTTCATTATAAACAATAAGAGGTTGAATAACAACATTTTCATTCATGCCCATTGCTGAAGCCGTATCACTGATTTTCCATGCTCAATGCCTAACCATAAGACGGATGTCACACATATCTATGATGCCATACACCTACCACATCGAGGCAAGGTAATCTGTTGCGCAATCATCCTCAGCCGGCAGGATCTCTTTCCCTCACCGGCAATTATCCGGAGTTGTAGTGTCCGGAGCTACGAACCGGAAAAGTTGAAGAAGAACCCCCTTCCAAGAGACTGAGCCGTGTCGACACGTTGTTGAAATAGACTTGAATTTTACTTTATCGGAGAGTGAACGCGAAAGATTCATCATATCTTTGATGAAAAGTCCGTTTATATGTTTTACAGGAGGACGGTCCCTTGATGAGGTCGTGACCGTCGGTGAGAATGTTCGCTCCACAACTGAGACACGCCTTGCCGTCATAAACCGATGAGCATTTCCTTCGCGAGGGCGAATGGATTTGCATCGTCACGCAGGCTATCTTTTGCCTGCATGCACTACGATTCGCCGTTTCCTCTGTTTTCCCAGTACATAATCCTGTTGCAGTTCGGACAAAGTATCAATTCCTCGGATCTCTGCAATTGGTTGTACATCTGCGGGGGGATATTCATGTGGCATCCGCCACAAACTTCCTTCCATACGGGAACCACCGCCCTGCCATTTCGTTTCTGCTTAATGAGATCGTACCGCTTAAGAAATGCCGAATTAATTTTCATTTTTACATTGAGCTGCTTTTCCGTAACAATCGTCAATAGAGAGTCAATTGAATCCATCTCATCCTGAACTTTTTTTATTTTACTTTCCAAGTCTGAGCGAATAAGTCTATATTCTCCTTCTTTTTTACTCAAATCATCCCGTGCCCGATCGATACTATCCAACATGACTATGATTTCACTCTCAATCACATCATTTTTCTCATTGATTACGTCAAGCTCCGTCAGCAATGCCTGATACTCCTTATTTGTCTTTACCTCAAATAAACGGCTCTTTGTTTTTTTCAGCTTCTCAATGCCCCGAACCAGATCTTGTTCTCGTTCGTTGTGTCTTTGAACCAATTCTTCCAGCATTTTCCTTGTATCATCAACCGCGCTTTCATACTGTTGAAGCTCCGCATGAAGACGCTCCAATTCCCGAGGCAAAAGATCTTTTTTATTCTCAATGCTCCGTTGTTCAGAATCGATTCGTTGAAGTTCTATCAATAGAATTAATTGTTCCTTCAAAACAATCCCCTTTCACACAATGGAATAACGGTAAAAAAAAATGCACCAGCTTGTGGTGCATTTTCCTTACGGACTCCTCGTCTGTTCCGAATATGTATCTTCTTCATAAGTTTTTGTGAAACACATGTATTGCAAAATTATCAGCACCTCGGTCTTATTGCTAATGGTGGGCCCACCTGGATTCGAACCAGGGACCTACCGGTTATGAGCCGGTGGCTCTTCCAACTGAGCTATGGGCCCCAAAAATAAAAAGAAATATCAAGAAGTGAGGAAG
>DSDU01000146.1 GCA_011056835.1 Deltaproteobacteria bacterium | reverse complement strand
TCAAGTATGGTATCAATCATATCGGAACAAATCTCTCATGGATTTACATCTTGTTGAACTTAGTGAAGAAGTCTACGGTAAGCAACGTAAAAGATCAACCGCTTTTTCTTCCCGCCTCATGAAAATTCCAAGCAATACGCCATATATTTCCGATAAATTCTCAGGATTGTTTATTGACTGCGATGCATCGTTTGTGAGAAAAGAGTGAATCATTGCCGGGCAGGACAGAGATATAAAGCTCCGCCGTCAGCGCACAAGGGCGATCCGGGTATGGATGATAAACGACGATTAATAGATGAGTCTAAAGCGTTCCGTGGACCGGAGTCACACGTTATCACGATAGGAAATCTCAATATTCATTACCTCAAATGGACCGGCGACAGTGATTACACGATGGTCCTGCTGCACGGTATTGGAGACAACGCGTCGATATGGTCTCGTTTCGCCCAATCACTCCCCGACGGATTGCAAATCATCGCGTTCGACCAGCGCGGTCACGGATACAGCGATCGTCCGGTGCCTCCCGCCTACACGTGCGACGACTATGTCGGCGATATTGACCGGTGCATCGATGCCCTCGATTTGCGGAGGGTCATTGTTGCGGGACATTCCATGGGGGCGCTCCACGCAACGCACTATGCATCGCTCCGACCTTCCCGTGTCGCCGCCCTGATCCATGCGGACATTGAACCATTTCCGCCCGACTGGAATAAGAAATATCTGACGAATATGTATCATAACGCCCCGTTCAGATATCATTCCGTCGAAGCGTATGCCCATGAGATGCAAAAAAACAGCCCCTATGCCGATCCCCGGTTACTGCTTGAAATCGCTTCGGCTGCGCTGGCACGGCATCCCGACGGTTTATATACCTGCCGGTACGACCGGGAAGTTCTCTCACATTTTGATCGATATGACGTGCGTTCCCGGCTCAGTGCGATTACCTGTCCCACCCTTGTCCTGCGGGGATCGGAGAGTCGGGTCATGCGTCGGAACATTGCAGAAGAAATGAGCCGACTGGTTCCCGACGGAAGATTCGTCGAAATCCCGAATGCAGCGCATCCCGTGCATACGGATAATCCACGGGAATTTTATCGGGCGGTATCACATTTTCTGAGGGAGATCGGTGTTATCGGTGACGGGGCTGATTGACGCTTCCCGTTTCCTTTCGGTTTTCATAGGGGAATGAGACGGGGGAAACGGTAACTCCTCCACAGGACAGTGCGTTGAGTCAACTGCCTTATCGGTGAACCATACCATGGGTGGCGAGGGAAATACCCGCTGAAAGCGTTTTCACAGATCCTCTAGGGTTTCACCAGCAGTCTCTGCCCCGGTTGAATCGAATCACTAACGGTCATGTCATTGATGCGGCACAGTTCTTCGAGAGCAATGCCGTATTTCAGAGAAATCCGGTAAAGGTTTTCCCCTTTCTGGACCGTATGGTATTGTGTCTCAGCGGCCGGTTTCGGTTCCTGGGGTTTTGGCTTTTCCGCGGTCGGCGCCGGGGCTTTTTTCACCGCCGAGACGGCCGGCCCCTTTTCCAGGGTGTCGACTTTCTGAGTGAGATTATCAACATGCTTCATGAGCGACTTCAGATAGCTGTTGAGCTCTTCCGTTTGCTGCTGATGCCCTTTTTCTCTGTTTTCCATATCGGATATTCGATTTCTCATCTCATCGATGACGGCGAGCTTCTTTTCGATCTCTGTCATTTGAACCCTGACTGTGGAAAGATCGTCCTTCGAGAGGTCGGTGCTTCTTTTGGGGAGCATGACGGCAATAATAATTACAACGGCGATGACGAGCACACTGAGAAAGAGAATCTTTCCCTTCAAACCGGCATTCGTTTTTCGACGATCAGTCGGTTCCTGATCAAGGGGGTGGAGACCCATATCGTCGTCGAGTTCACCCATGAGCTTCTTCATGTCCCTGTCGATATTGTCATCAGCCATTGCCCCGTCCTTTCCGTGATCGTGATACCACGTTTGTAACTGAATTTTGGAAAAGTATAGACGACATCGATCGATTCGTCAAGATGATCATTATTGCTGTGATCTTCTCCTTGACAGACCATAACCCTTCTTTTAGACTTCTCCAAAACTTTTTTGTTTTTTCTGAAAGAATGCCGGTCTGTCCATAATTCAGGGGGTGATAACAGGATGCAGCGTAAAAAGAAAAGGAAGTACGTGCAGTTGACAGACAATGATGAGATAAACCGACTATTGAACACGGTGGTTTCGTCAGTTAAGGATTTCACGGAGAGTCAGTTTGAACAGATACGAAGGCTGACGCAGATCGGTGCGGCTCTTTCGGCGGAGAGTAACATCGAACGTCTGCTCGAAATGATCCTTGAAGAAGCAAAAAGATTCACTAATGCCGACGGGGGAACACTCTACATTATGAGCGACGACGAAAAGAGACTGCACTTTGCAATCGTTGAAACGGATTCGCTGAATGTTCGAATGGGTGGTTTATCGGGAGAAATCACATGGCCGCCGGTGGAACTGTACAATGAGAATGGAGATCCCAATTATGCCAATGTTTCGTCATATTCGGCTCTTTCCGGTAATGTGGTCAACATTGCCGATGTTTACAATATAGATGAATACAATTTTGAAGGAACCCGTCAGTACGATGCGGAGACGGGGTATCGTTCCCAGTCCATGCTCGTGATTCCCATGCGCAATCATGAAAATGACATCATCGGCATCCTTCAGTTAATAAATGCGCGGGACCGGGAGAACGGCGGCACGATTCCTTTTTCCCTCTTTTCTCAGGAGTTGACGGAATCCCTTGCTTCACAGGCTGCCATCGCCCTGACAAAAAATCGACTTATCATGGATTTGCAGAATCTGTTCGAATCGTTCATCAAGACAATTGCCACTGCTATCGATGAAAAATCTCCCTACACGGGGGATCACGGCCGTCGCGTTGTCGAACTGACCATGATGATAGCCGAGGAGATCAATGAGATGAATCACGGTCCGTTCGAGAGTGTGTTCTTTAATAAGGATCAGATGAACGAGTTGAGAATCGCCGCCTGGCTGCACGATGTCGGTAAAGTGGCCATTCCCGAATACGTCATGGACAAGTCGACCAAGTTGACGACGGTTCATGACCGCATTGACCTGTTGCGGACCCGCATAGAAGTTTTAAAACGTGATATTGAAAATGATGTTCTGAGGAAAGAACTGGCACGGCGGGGCGGATATAATGAAGAATCGCTTATAAATCGGTGTAGACATAAAATCAATAATCTTGAAGACGATTATGAATTTCTCGCATCGGTTAACGGGGGTGTGGAATGTATGACCGATGATCAAGTCATGCGACTGACAAAAATCGGAAGAAAATCCTGGATGGTCAACGGAAAGAAACAATCGCTTCTGACGGAGGATGAAATGCGAAATCTCGTGATTCGCCGGGGAACACTGACGGATGAAGAGCGAGCAATTGTTAATAACCATGCGGCCATTACCAGCCGGATGCTTTCACAAATGCCTTTTCCCAAGAAACTGAAAAACATTCCCTGTTATGCCGGTTCCCATCATGAATGCCTCAATGGCCGGGGATATCCGCTGGGTTTAAAAGCGGAAGATATTCCCATACAGTCAAGGATTCTCGCGCTTGCCGATGTCTTTGAGGCTCTTACCGCAAGCGATCGGCCGTACAGGCGTGGCAACACCCTTTCTCAGGCTGTGAGTATTCTCGAATGTATGGTCAGGGATGATCATCTCGATGCCGATCTTTTCGATCTTTTCATCAACCGAAAAATCCATCTCGATTATGCAAAAAAAGAGCTGTCTCAGCATCAAATCGATGAAAGAGACGGCAGATAGCGAAAGATCTTCAGCGGCCGTTCAAGCCTGCCTTTGACGTTTTCCGGCTTCTGATCGAAGCGCGGCATAGTGTGGGTATGATACCGGTATTTGAGAGTTCATGACACATATGTTGCTTGAATTACGCCATGAGAGGAAGTAAGAAAGGATGCGGGCCGGATATGATACCGGCGGTACCGGAAGATAAACGGGAACGCCCATGGAACGACAAAAAAGTTCAAAATCCTTTATAATCAGGCATCTTGTGAGAATCATCGTGTGGGGGTCCGTTGCGTTCATTCTCATGATTACGCTGTATGCCTGGCACCTTTCGGCTGTCATTGATAAACGATTTTCCGCACGACGGTGGAGTATTCCTTCCCGGGTTTATTCAGACAGCACCATCCTGTACCCGGGGCAATCTCTCAATCCGAAATCATTCAGGGAAAAACTCGGTCGCCTGGGATACCGTGGCTTTCCACATGCACCCATGAAAAAGGGGGATATGTACGAAAACGGTTCCGCACTCGAGTTGTATCTGTATGACCTCTCCATGCCGTCGAAGCAGCGGAAAGGATTTCCCCTTCGATTCAACTTTCAGGGTAATCGTATCGCATCGATTGTTCATCGTGATACCGGCGAGCAGCTTCCGCTGGTGGAACTTGAACCGGAAGAGATCATGTTTTTTTTCGGACGTGACCGGGAGCAACGACGGCTCGTTTCGATCAATGAAGTTCCCCTGCATCTGAAATATGCCGTTCTCACGGCGGAAGACAGCCGGTTCTATCGGCACCATGGTATTGATCCCCGGGGGATACTCCGTGCGCTGTATACGAATATCCGTCATGGTGCGATCCGCCAGGGCGGTTCGACACTGACGCAGCAACTCGCCAAAAATTATTTCCTGACACCGGAGAGAACGGTGCGACGAAAGGTCAAGGAATTCCTCATGGCCCTGACCATGGAAGTGATGTATGACAAAGATGTGATTTTTGAAATCTATCTCAATGAGATCTATTTAGGCCAGAAAGGGTCGATTGCTGTTCATGGCATAGGCGAAGCGTCTCATTTTTATTTCGGGAAAGAGGTTCAGAAGCTGACCGTCGCGGAATCTGCTGCGATAGCAGGATTAATCAAGGGTCCAAATCACTACTCTCCCTATATCGATCCCGAACGGTGCAGGAATCGGAGAGATTCAATTTCACAGGATATGTACCGGAACGGGTGGATCACAAAAGAAGAACTTGAAGAGGTTCTTGAAGCATCGGTGAATCCCGTCGGTTATAGCGCATATAGAAATAAGGCTCCGTATTTTATAGACTATCTTTCAGGGCAGCTCCCTGTTTTCTATTCTGCTGAGGACCTCGCATCACGAGGGCTGTCGATTTACACGACACTGGATACTCAGGTTCAGATGGCCGCGGAACGGGCTCTGAAACGTGGACTGGCCCGCCTGGAACGAGCGAACCCGACTTTAGGGAATTCACCCCCGGATAAACAATTGCAGGGAGCAATTATTGTTATGCACCCCAAGACGGGTTACATATTAGCCATGGTGGGGGGGCGCGATTACAGTGTCAGCCAATTCAACAGGTCTACCCAGGCGCGACGTCAGCCCGGCAGCGCCTTCAAACCGTTTGTCTATCTGACAGGTTTGGACGAATTTACCCCGTCGTCTCTTTTATCGAACGAACCGAAATCCTATGAAATCGACGGGACAATATGGCAGCCGCAGAATATAAACCCCGTCGCTGAAAACGGCCTGAGATTGCGCACGGCTCTGGCACGGTCTGACAACCTGGCCACTGTTGACCTGGCCATGAAAATCGGATTGAAACGTATCGTTAACACTGCCCTGATGTTTCGGTTTTCAACGCCGATGAAAGCACAACCGTCTCTTGCATTGGGAGCGTTTGAGGTTATCCCCCTCGAACTCGCGAGAGCATACTGCACATTCGCTGCCGATGGCGTGCAACCATATCCCGTATCCATGAAAACGGTTGTCGATGAGAATGGCCGGATTCTCGAGCGAAGACATCTCAAAATTGAAAGGATTATTCCTCCTGAAAAGGCGTATATGATGAGTTCCCTTCTTCGCAGTGTAGTTGAGGAGGGGACCGCCCGTTCGTTGAAATGGCGGAACATTACATTTCCAGTGGCGGGGAAAACGGGCACGACAAATAACTACCGGGATGCATGGTTTGTCGGATATACTCCTGATATTATCGCCCTGGTGTGGGTCGGGTTTGATGACGGAAGCTCCGTATTCGCCCAGGGGTCGGTCGCGGCACTGCCGATATGGGCTGAACTCATGAGTGCTCTCCCGCAGTATACACCGGGCAGTTGGTTCAGGAAACCATCCGGCGTGGTCATGCGGATTGTGTGTTCTCAGAGCGGACAGCTTGCAGTGAAAAACAGATGCCCGGAACCGATGGAGGAAATATTCTTACACATGCATGTTCCCGGTGAATACTGTCGGTTCCATAAGTAAAAAGAATCTGATACGATGAAGGAGGAAAGGGATGCGGATATGATGATATATTTCCGTCAGAGGATAGGATGGTTCCCGTTGGTGTGGATATGTATGAGTCTGTCGGGATGTGCGACGGTAATGCCTGCTCCGGCGCCCAGGCCCCTGGATGGCAGTGCGGCCGTGAAAACCGAAGAATCGATCTCGACAGAAACGAAACCTGATCCCCGTGCAACCGCTTCACTGCAGTTTACGGAACAGGGGCGGATACTCCTGGAGAGAGGGCGCCCCGATGATGCGATTGCCATTCTCGAACAGGCGCTGAGCATCTATCCGAACAACGGTCAAAATTATTATTATCTGGCGGAGGCGTGGCTGACCAAAGGGGATATCCTCCAGGCTGATGAGTGGAATCGTCTTGCGAAAACCTATCTGCTTGACGATCCTGACTGGACGAAACGGGTGCGGGAACAAAGGGTCCGAATCAGGAAATTCATCAAATAACAACTATGACAACTTCGCAAAAAAGTCCCTTAAAGACGATTGCGATCATAAACCGTGTATTCCTGATACAGCCGGGATATCGTCATCGAGAATTTCAGTCATTCCATGATTTCCAGTATATAATTCTTCCGAAGCTTTGATGCCGCCGCACTTATGATGGTTCGCATCGCCTTTGCGGTTTTGCCTTCTTTACCGATGACTTTCCCTATGTCTTGTTTTGAGACTCTCAGTTCAAATATGGATGTCCGTCCGCCGTCTACCTCGAATACCTTTACCTCGTCGGGATGATCAACAAGGGCTCGCGCAATGTACGTAATCAGCTCTTTCATGGAAATAATCCCCCTTCCGTATTTCAAAACCGGATAATGTAAGATGAACTTGCAGTTAATAAATCCTTCACCGACTCCGCCTCAATCCATTCTCCATGCCTTCGTGAAATATCAGTTCTATTATACACGCTTATGGTTGTCGTGGCGTTCTTCCCCTGTCGCCGTGCCTTCGGAGACCGATAAAAACAGCCGGGTTGACCATTTTGAAAAAAATTCCCCCCGTTCGGCACTGTGAACGCCGTTTCATATAACGGGATGACACAGTTAGTAAACTGCTGAGACGTTGGTTTCAGTAATTAAAAAAGATACGCTGACAGGACTGTTTTCACCTTGCACCATAGGGTGAACGAGAATGAAAAAGGATTTTGCGACGAGATACTTGGTGACTCAACTTGCATGAATTATATGCAATGCAGAGAAAAAAATCAATAATAATTGAATGTCCGATCAATTGCCGGCGGAACATATGTGCTCTCGGGGATATGACGGGTGTATCCATCATATGGCGTTAATGGATTGCGGCGCAGGGGCGCTCAGCATGGTTTTTATCGGTCGTACAGCTGTTCTACGAGTTTTTTCCGGTTTTTGAGGGCTTCCCCTACTCGTTGGAGTGCGGCGTTAATATTGTCATCAGGTCTGTCCAATGCCCGATCAGCCTGGTCATAGAAGGCATGTGCCTGTGCAAAGTCCCCCCGACTTTCTGCACAGACTCCCATGTTGTAAAGGATTGACGGGACCTCGGGAGAGAGCTTCCTCGCTTCTTCCCACATTTCGCAGGCGATGTCCATTCGTCCCTTACCGGCGTAAGCGATGCCCTTTTTGAGTTTTTCTTTTGCCTCTTTGGCCGTGATACCCTTGGTTGACGACATGAGTTCTATTGATTTGGTCACTGATGACGGCGCCACATCGAATCGGAACTGCTTTTTTGCAATGTCTTTCGCTTTCTCCAGGAGCTCGGCCTTTGCGGGAATGGGATTGGAATCCTCACATCCTTGAGTCTCTGCTGATCCTGCGACAGTGCGGGAGTAGAGAATTCTGCCGGTGCTTACATCTATGAGCTTGGGCGAGCATTTGAAATGCGCCGTCCGCTTGGTGCAGGTCACCGAATAGGTCATCCACCTTACGCATTTCCCCTCGTAGGGTTTGCCGTGCTTGTCATACACTATTTGCCGGCTCGCGCACTCCCTGCGCTTCTGTGTGTAATTGGTGTCTGTACATTCGGACAGGGAGATGCTGCCCGTGTAGATTGCTTCGGCGCCGACCATCTGTCCCACCCGGGCGGCGGTTTTTTCATCAATGGCACCGCTGAGTGAGAGCGCCAGTTCATTCATTGTCTTATCGACGGCAGTTCGATCCACTAAGGTAAAATATTGTTTATCGTTAATGTAGATGTCAGCGAGAACGGCCTCCAGCTCTGATGCAAATGCCTGCCCCCCCGGGCCGGTAAAGGGCAGGACGACAATGCGTTTTGTTATTGATGCCCCGTGGTATGGGGCGGGCTGGAGCATGGTAACCTTAACCTTGGTTGCGCACCCGGCACATAACAAGACTATTATAATGGACACGCTGACCCATGTGAATAAACAGGGATACCATGCATGACCTCCAGATTCATTATTCACACTGTTACCCCTTTTCCTGTCAGTTCGTGCTTTTATAGATTTCACACCATGTGCAACATTCTTTTTCTAAAGCAAATGGCCGGGAAAGTCAATGATGTGCCGTAAAAGAAACCGGAAGTGCCGAGGAGTAAGTACGTTCATATACACCGAAATCAGGGGATAGGGGTGGTAAAAACTATTGACACTATTACGAAATGGGGATACATTTCAGCCGATTTTAGAAGTTTCGATGGCATCGGTGGTCACCCGTATCGGATGATGGTCATGGAATGAAGCGGGATATATGATACGAATGATGTGAAGCCTCTTTATCCTTCCTCGATCGGAATAGTTCACGGCACTTGGTTATGACATTTCCTTGATTCAATGTCCGATCCACGACATCGAACATCGGCGCTTGAAAGTTCTGTCGCGGTATGGTTTCATAGTGTTCGGGGAATAGAGGCCGGAACGATATGCTGGTATCAGTCAACACTGAAAATCCGCAGGTACGCATGATACGGAAGGCGGCGGAAATTCTTCGCGAAGGAGGGATCGTTATTTATCCCACGGATACGGTATACGGAATCGGATGCGATCTCTTCAATAAGCGAGCCATCGAAAAGATTTACGAAATAAAACAAAGGAGTAAAAAACAGCCGTTCAGCATCATCTGTGCCGATTTGAAAGACATCAGTAGTTATGCTTCCGTTTCAAATTATGCTTATAAAATAATGAGACGATTGTTGCCGGGGCCCTATACCTTTATTCTTGAGGCATCGCGATTGGTGCCGAAGATTCTTTTGCCGAAACGGAAAGCAGTTGGTATCAGGGTGCCCGACAATGCCATATGCCTGGCACTCGTAAAAGAACTGGGGCATCCCATTATAAGCACGAGTGTTACGGTCGGGGAAAACGAAGTTTTGAGTGATCCTGTCGATATGGAGGAAGAATTCAAACATCGCGTTGATATGGTTATTGATGGAGGTGTTATCGTTCCTGAAGAGTCGAGTGTCATCAGTTTTATTGATGAAGTTCCCGAAGTGATCAGGGAAGGGAAGGGAGATGTGAGTCTGTTTATCTGAGGTTGTATGATGACAAAAAAAATATTGATCAACACGATTGACGAAGAAGAAAGTAGAATGGCCATTGTCGAAAATGGCAAACTGGTGGAATATAATGTCCAGATGTCGGTTAAGGAGCCAACAACGGGCAACATTTACAAGGCAATTGTTCGGCGGGTCGAGCGCGGTCTCCAGGCTGCGTTTGTCGATTTCGGCGTCAATAAGAATGGATTCTTACCGCTTCATGACGTAATCCCCGAATATTTCACCACGAAGAGCACTGAGGAAAATGACGCCAAGGGGAAGAATAAACCCGTTCTTGCCGTCGGTCAGGAAATGCTCGTTCAAGTAGCCCGGGAAGCGAAAAATCACAAGGGTGCAATGTTGACGACGCAGGTATCATTGCCGGGACGATATCTTGTTCTCATGCCGAGCAAGCGAAACATCGGTATATCGAGAAAGATTGAAAGCGAAGCGGACCGAAAGAAACTCCGCGAAATGGTTGACAAGATCACCGAGAAAGAAGGAATGGGATTTATTGTCCGAACGGCCGGGGTGAACCGGACAAAGCAGGAACTGCTCCGAGACTATCAGATATTATTGCGCCTGTGGAAGGATATCAAGAATAAGGCGGAGAAGACTCAGGCACCGGCGTTGGTATATCAGGAGAGCGATTTTGCCGTTCGATCATTGAGAGATTATTTTACATCGGATGTGACGGATATTCTCGTCGATAATATCGACACATACCGAAAGATGCGGAACTATTTTAAAATCGTGTCTCCGAGAAACGTAAAGATGATCAAGCAGTATAGGGAGGAAACCCCCATCTTCGACAGGTACCACATCGAGGAGCAGATCGGGGCCATTTATCGGGAACGGGTCGATCTCAAATCGGGGGGGTATTTGATCATTGCGCCCACGGAGGCCATGACGACCATCGATGTCAATTCCGGTCGCGGTACCAGCAGACGGGACGTGGAGGAAACGGCGTTTCGAACTAACCTTGAGGCAGCCGAGGAAATCGCGAGGCAACTTCGCCTGCGGGACCTGGGGGGGCTCATTGTTGTCGATTTTATCGATATGAGAGAGGCAAAACACAATAGCGCGGTGGAAAAGGCCTTCAAGACAAGTATGAGCGTCGATCGGGCCCGGATTCAGCTCTCGAAAATATCGAGATTCGGTATGCTTGAACTATCACGACAGAGAAAGCAATCGACTATCCAGGAGATCAGCCACACTTCGTGTCCTCACTGCGGCGGCACGGGATTGCGTCCATCCATGGAGTACATTGCCCTCAATACCTATCGTCGTATCAAATCGGAGGCAGTTAAGGGGGATTATGCCGCTATCAACGTTTCTCTTCCCTATGAGGTGAATGATTACCTTTTGAACCAGAAACGTGCCGAACTCAGCAAGCTTGAATCGATGTACGGCATATCCATACATATTTCCGGCAACCGTGATTTGATCTGGGGGGAAAGCCGTTTTGAAGTCGTTAAGAGGGAAATTCCGGCGGAAAATGCTTCAAAAGGCGATAGCGAGCTTGTCGGTATTACCGAAGTTGACGATGAAGATCAGATAAAAACCCAGAAGAAAGAACCGTTCAGAAAGAAACGAGGCTACAGACGGCGAAGACCGAAGTCGCAACCCCAGCAGGAGGAACAGAGGGCTCATGCCGCACCGGACGGAACAGTGGAAACACAGGGTCAACCGGAGGAGCAGACGGACGGACCTGTTGAGTCGGAGGAAGGGAAAGAAGACAGTCCCGGGGAAAAACGTAAAATCAGGTTTTTCGATATTTTCAGATTTTAATCTCTTCGGGTCTGATTCCCCGAAGCTTGCTTCAAGTTATTCCCGTAAAAGCAGGAATCTATGGATTGTCCGGTTAAGCCGGACAACGATAGAGCATGAAACCCCGTGGCTCGCTGCGGGGCGGTTTGTTTGAAAACACGGTACCCTCGACAGACGTGGTTTTCCGTCGGAATTGGCCAGTGTCTCCTATTTCGGTTTCCCCAGTTCTATTGACCGGAGTGTCGCCGCTTCGACCGCTTCCATGAGCGTTGCCCTCAGTTTACCCGTCTCGAGCGCCTTTATTCCTGCGATCGTTGTACCTCCCGGTGATGTCACCATATCCTTAAGCTGGCCGGGATGCCTGTCTCCCTTGAGACAGAGTTTTGCAGCACCCGCCATTGTCTGCGCTGCGAGTTTCAGCGAGATATCTCTTGATAACCCCATTTTTACGCCGGCGTCGGACAGTGCCTCGATGATGATGAAGCCGTAAGCGGGACCGCTTCCGCTCAGGCCGGTGACCGCATCCATCAGATCCTCATTGACGATAACCGTCAGACCTACAGAGTCGAAGATCTTCCGGGCAAGGGCAAGATCCTCTTCGGAGGCGGCGGTGCCGGCGGCCAGTGCGGCAGCACCTTCCCCGATAAGCGCCGGTGTGTTGGGCATAACCCGGATCACCCTCGTTCCTTTTTTTAAATAACCTTCGATGAATGAAACGGGAATGCCTGCCGCGATGGAAATGATGAGCTTGGCTTTGGTCACACTGGGCGCCAATTCGGAAAGAACGTTTCCCATGGTCTGCGGCTTTACCGCCAGTATGACGATATCAGCCGTTTTGACAACCGCCTTGTTGTCTGTCGCAACAGCTACGGCGTATTGTTTCTTCAGATAGTCCAATCTGTCGGTAACGACATCGGTTATGGTGAGATCCGTCGCCGGAACAAGCCCGGTTGAAACGATTCCGGCGGCAATCACTTCTCCCATGTTGCCTCCCCCGATAATGCTGATCTTTTTCCCCTTAAACATAAAGTACATACCCTCCTTATTATGGCGATTTCTCAAATCCGGCAGTCGATACGCCCCATGAAACCGCAGGATCATGCCGTGGCCCCGCTTCTCACGGTTCAGAGTAGAAAATATACCCCTTGACTTTTAACCTTGCAATAATTATTTAAACTGAAGTTACATACACATCGGGAGCGGTCATGTTCATAGTGGGAAATTTTATCGAAGCATTGGCGAGGATTCTTGATATCGGTCTTACGATCTACATATGGGTCATCATCATCAGAGCAATTTTGTCGTGGGTCAACCCCGATCCCTATAATCCGATTGTCATGTTTCTTTATCGGGTTACCGAGCCGATACTTTACCAGATTCGCAAACGGCTTCCTTTCGGAAACATCGGGATCGATCTTTCGCCCATTATTGTCATTCTGGTCATCATTTTTCTCCAGGCCTTTTTAATCAAGAGTCTTTATCAGCTCGCCATATATTTTAAATAGAGAAGAGGGGAAGGCATACCATGGAACCCGAAGAAATCAGGAATTTCCAGTTCAAAACACGATTCAGAGGATTCGACGCCAAAGAAGTGGGGGAATTTCTCCAGTCGGCGGCGGACGAACTGGAACTCAGGATTCAGGAAGCAACCCGTTTGCAGGAGGAAATTGAACGGATAAAAGCCGCAATCAAGAACAGGGAGCAAGAAGAACAGGAGAGAATGATAAAAGCGGCGAGAGAGTTGGCGGATGTTGAGCAGCAATGTGCGAACATGATGAAGGAAGCGCGGACCACTGCTGAAGAAATACTGAGGAACGCAAAAATTGAGCTCACAAATATTAAAAGTGAAATCGAAAGTACACGAAAACTGAAAGATCAGCTCGATAAATATTTCAGATCATTTATTGACTTTAATACAAAACTCTTTGAACTGTGGAAAAAAGAATCGGAAGAAACAGTCGATTTTCTGAGTCATGATTTCGATTAAAGAAACAACCGACGGTGTCGTATTCAATATCCGTGTTCTGCCTCGTTCATCGCGATGCGAGATCGCGGGAATTCAGAATGATGCATTGAAACTCAAGATCACCGCGCCTCCCATCGAAGGACAGGCAAATGAGGAATGCATACGATTTCTTTCCGATGCCCTTGGGGTGAAGCGGAACAGAATTTCCATAATCGCCGGCAGGAAATCGAAAAATAAATCGGTTGCCGTAACCGGATTAACCACAAAAGATATTGAGTCGATCATTCCGACGTAACCGGGACGTGCCCATGCACATTCACTGATGAATGAAAACAGCCAGCCGATAGAAACAGAGAACTCCCGCGTTACAAAAGCAGCGTCGGTTGTGGGTTTGGCCACGTTCCTCAGCCGAATTTTCGGATATTTGAGAGATGTCGTCATTGCCGCTTTTTTCGGAGCAGGTGCGGCGACTGATGCCTTTTTTGTAGCATTCAGAATCCCCAACGTGCTGCGGCGACTGTTCGCCGAAGGCTCGCTCACCATCGCATTCATTCCTATTTTTACTGAATATCTGAAAAGAAAATCCCGTGATGACGCCCTTGAACTGGCAAATATCGCCTTTACGCTCCTCTCGATCATTCTTGCAGTCGTTTCGATTATCGGGGTTGTGTTTGCTCCCTGGGTTGTCAGGATTATCGGCTGGGGATTTATTGAAACGCCCGACCGATTTGAATTGACGGTGAATCTGACCCGTCTCACGTTCCCCTACATATTTTTCATTTCGCTGGTAGCGCTGTGCATGGGGATTCTTAATTCTCTCAGGCACTTTGCCGCACCGGCCCTGGCGCCGCTGGTTCTCAATCTGTCGATGATCGCCGCTGTCTTTCTGCTCAGGGATTTCTTCGATGAACCGGTTACCGCCCTGGCCGTGGGTGTGTTGATCGGAGGAATACTTCAGCTGGCAATGCAGCTTCCCTTTTTAAAAAAAATGGGGGTGAGTATACGGGCGAACTTCCATTTCAACCATCCCGGCATTAAAAGAATCGGCATGCTTATGGGGCCGGCGGTCTTCGGCGCCGCTGTCTATCAGATCAATGTTCTCGTCGGTACCCTCCTCGCGTCATTTCTTGCAATCGGCAGTGTCTCCTATCTGTACTATGCGGACCGACTGGTCCAGCTTCCCCTGGGAGTGTTTGCCGTTGCTATCGGCACAGCCGCACTCCCAAGCTTTTCAGAGCACATGGCGAACGGTCAAATAGAAAAACTGAAGGAGACGATTTCATTTTCACTGCGACTGATGCTTTTTGTCACAATTCCGTCCATGGTTGCATTGATTGTTCTCAGGGTTCCAATCATATCGGTTCTTTTCGAGCGTGGCGCCTTTGACGCCTTCAGAACCGCTCAAACCGCAGATGCATTGCTGTGGTATAGTGTCGGACTATGGGCTTTTTCGCTGATACGGGTCATTGTCCCCGTGTTTTACTCGCTTCAGGACACCAAGACGCCGGTGAAAGTCGCCGTTCTGGCGCTGGTGGTCAACGTGCTGGCCGGGCTCAGTCTCATGTTCCCGATGAAGCATGGAGGTCTCGCCCTCGCCACCTCGATTTCTTCTGCCGTCAATGTCATCGTCCTCTCTGTCACATTAAGGAGTAAAATAGGGAACTTTCTGGACAGCGCGTTTTACCGGTCGTGTGCCGGGACGGTCGTGTCGTCACTCTTCATGGCGGTATCGATGGGAGGAGTCAACTTGATTATTCCGTGGAGCAATGACGCATCATTCAGTGAACGAACATTTTTTCTCTGTGCAGCCGTTATGATCGGGATCGTGGTATTTGCTGCGTCGTCGTTTCTATTTAAAAATTCGGAAATTGCTGCGGTGCTCAGGATAGTTCGAAGAAAATTGCTGCGGAAAGCATCATGAAAAAGACCATAAACCCGTGAATTTATGGGAGTCGATCGGCTGACGCCGCCGCATTTTGTATTGACTTAGCATTATCAAAATGGTAGGGAAAATAACCCTCTAGGAGGGACACTGAAGGGGTAATGCAATGCTTGACATGAAATTTGTCAGAGATAATGTTGATCTGCTCCGCAGGAAAATGCTGGAACGTGGCCAGGATATAGACTTTTCGAGGTTTGTCGTCCTGGATCAGAGACGGCGGGATATTCTCCGGGAAGTGGAAGCCCTGCGGAACGAGCGAAATACCGTTTCCAAGGAAATCGGACGGTTAAAGAAGAATAAGGAAGATGCATCCGCGCTTATCTCCCGGATGGGTGATGTTTCGTCGCGCATAAAGACCCTCGACGACGGTTTGAAAGAAACGGAAGCGACCCTTAACGAATTGATAATGATTATACCCAATGTTCCCCACGAATCGGTCGTTTACGGTGAAGGGGAAGACGATAACCCCGTCGTCAGAACATGGGGAGAGAAGCCGAAATTTGATTTCGAAGCGAAACCTCACTGGGATATCGGTGAAGATCTGGGGATCCTTGATTTTGCGCGGGGAGCGAAGATTACGGGAGCCCGGTTTACCCTCTACTGGGGATTGGGCGCTCGGCTGGAACGGGCACTTATCAATTTCATGCTCGATCTTCACACATCGGATCATGGATATTTGGAAGTTCTTCCTCCCTTCATGGCAAACAGCCACAGCATGACCGGGACGGGACAACTGCCGAAGTTCGAGGAAGATCTCTTTAAAGTGTCGGGGACGGACTATTACCTGGTTCCTACGGCGGAAGTCCCCGTCACGAACATCCACAGCGGGGAAATCATCGATGAGAGGGATCTCCCGCTGTATTACGTGGCCTATACCCCCTGTTTCAGAGCGGAAGCAGGTTCCTACGGGAAGGACACGAGAGGACTGATCAGGCAGCACCAATTCAACAAGGTTGAGTTGGTGAAATTCTCAAAGCCTGAAACGTCATATGATGAGTTGGAAAAACTGACTTTGAATGCGGAAGAAGTTTTAAAGCGGCTCAACATTCACTACCGGACGGTCAGCCTCTGCACGGCGGATCTGGGATTCTCGTCGGCTAAAACGTATGATATTGAAGCATGGATGCCGGGGCAGGGGACCTACCGGGAGATATCATCCTGCAGTAATTTTGAAGATTTTCAGGCCCGGAGGGCGGGAATCAGATATCGAAAAGAAGAGAATGGCAGGGTGGAATTTGCCCATACACTGAACGGTTCGGGCCTTGCCGTCGGTCGAACTGTCGTGGCGGTGCTGGAAAATTATCAGCAGAAAGACGGAAGCGTTGTCGTTCCCGACGTGTTGATTCCGTATATGAATGGTGTTGACAGGATAACTTCCGTTAAGTAAGATGGCGAACAACGGAGGGATGGCCGAGAGGTCGAAGGCGGCGGTCTTGAAAACCGTTAACCGAAAGGTTCGCGGGTTCGAATCCTGCTCCCTCCGCCATTTAAAATACGATGTGACAGTGGAGTATGAGTGAAGCGGACCACAGCGGCAGTGACACAGACCCACCGGCGAATTATTGAAAATATTACGCGGAGAGATGGCTGAGCGGCTGAAAGCGATCGCCTGCTAAGCGATTGTACGCCCCAAAAGGTGTACCGGGGGTTCGAATCCCCCTCTCTCCGCCATATTTATGTGCTGTGCGCCCATAGCTCAGCTGGATAGAGTGTCGGACTACGAATCCGAAGGTCGAAGGTTCGAATCCTTCTGGGCGCGCCAGGAAAATCAAGGGGTTAAGAGAAGTTAAGCACTTACTTGCCCCTTTTTTTGCCGACTGTGCTGAAACTGTGCTGGTTATTTTCCCGACCTGTCTGTCGAATTTATGTCGAGTCATTGAATTCGGAAAAAAGCATGCCCGTAAGGTCTTTCTCGATTGATCAATTGTCCCTCGATAAAACCGGTTTCAGACAGACCGGCAGCAGGCCTTTTTCGGTCGTGCCGTTAGCGTCAAGGGCAATGTGCATTGCACCATAGGTACCTGATCTGATCTCGTACTCGGAGATGCGCCTTCCCCGCAGATCGTTGACGAGCGTTGAAAAACTCCCAAGATGAGACTTATACAAAATGTCCGGTTGCAAGCACCCGAATTTTGTTTGCCATGCGGTGCGCACCGGCAAGGGCGCAGTTGCTGTTATTGTGCCACAAGGACCGCCTGTCTTCCGGCAGGCCTTGTCCGTATTAAACCGCTCAAATGAGTATTTTGGGAGGCAGCCCATCACACCATATGTTCATGACCCATCTCCTGTTGTGATATGTGCAATAATCGTTTTACCTTGACTCTGTTCTATTGAAGAGGTAATTGCAATACGTTTGGGAAATTAACTTTTCATTGCTTTTATCCACCATGAGTCGTGTAATGATGAACATTAAAAGCACAGGTCATCATCTGCGAGTCTTTTTAATATTCCCCATTGTTATATTGATTGTATTATCCTTCAGGGTCTCATTGGCACGCTCCGACAATCGGACTGTAACGGTCGGCGTTTATGAAAATGCGCCAAAGGTGTTCATCTCGGAATCCGGCAAACCTGCCGGTATCTTTGTTGATATCATTGAACATATCGCTGAGAAAGAAGGCTGGTCTCTTCGCTATGTGCCCGGAACCTGGACTGAAGGTTTGGACCGTTTGAGGAACGGGGACATCGATCTCATGCCCGATGTTGCCTATACCTCCGACCGGGCTGAAATATATGCTTTTCACAATGAGCCGGTTCTTTCTTCCTGGTTTCAGGTTTACGCCCGCAAGGGCAGCGGAATCCGATCGATACTGGATCTCGGTGGAAAGAGAATCGCCGTCCTTAATCAATCGGTTCAGCAGGCAGCATTTATCCGGCTCACGGCGGGCTTCGGAATCGATGCGACCATCATCTCTGTACCGGACTATAGAACCATTTTTGAGATCGTTGCCATGAATGGAGCTGATGCCGCCATTACCAACCGTTTTTATGGAGTGATGCACGCGAAACAATACGGACTTGAGGATACGACGGTAGTTTTTAACCCTTCCACCCTTTTTTTCGCGGCATCGAAAAACAGCCCCATAGAGATGCTGGATGCCATTGATAAACATATTTTAAATATCAAGAGTGATCCTGGATCGATTTATTATGGGTCGCTGAAACGATGGATTTCAGAGGAGGTCCGTTTCAAATTACCGGTATGGGTCGGAACACTTGGATGGGTTGCAGGCGTTATTCTTATCATGAGCGTGGCGGGAAGCATTTTTTTGAAGTACCAGGTGAACGAGCGCACCCGGCAACTGAGAAAGGTCAATCAGGACATGGAACAGCGCATCGCCCGGCGGACGGCTGAGCTCGCTGCCGCCGTGGAAAAAGCCCGTGAAGCCGACCGGATCAAGTCCTCCTTCCTTGCCACCATGTCACACGAATTGCGCACGCCACTTAACTCGATCATCGGCTTCACAGGCATTATGCTGCAGGGATTGGCGGGGCCATTGAATCCTGAGCAGCACAAGCAGATGAGCATGGTGCAGGGCAGCGCCCGCCATCTTCTGGCCCTGATTAATGATGTGCTGGATATTTCCAAAATAGAAGCGGGCCAGCTGACTATTTCAGCAACCTCCTTTTATTTGACGGCATCGATTGAAAAAATGGTAAAACTGGTTTCGCCGCTGGCTGAAAAGAAAGGGCTGGATTTGAAGATGGATGTGGCTCGGGATATTGGAACCGTAACCACGGATCAGCGTCGTCTGGAACAGATTATTCTCAATCTTCTCAATAATGCCGTAAAATTCACCGAAAAAGGTCATGTGACTGTCTTATGTCACGCTGAGAATGGTCGGTATTGTCTGTCCGTTTCGGATTCGGGGATTGGAATACAGGCGGAACAACTGAAAAATATTTTCCAGCCCTTTCATCAGATCGATACCGGTTTGGCGCGAAAATACGAAGGGACCGGTCTGGGGTTGTCCATCTGCAAAAAACTGGTGGAGATGATGGGTGGTGATATCGCTGTGGAAAGCCGGTGGGGTCAGGGCAGCACCTTTACCATCCGCTTTCCGATCCATTCAGGAGCATCATCATGAGCGACACGGTGCTGATCATCGAAGATGACGAACAGAATCTTTATTTGATGCGTTTTCTGCTGGAAAAAAAAGGTCTTACGGTTATTGAGGCCCGAAACGGCCGGGACGGCATCCAAATGGCCATGGCCCACCGGCCGAAGGCGATCCTCCTTGACATTCAGCTTCCCGAAATGGACGGCCTTGCTGTGGCTGCTGAGCTTAAAGCTCGTCGTGAGCTCAAGGGAACCCCCATTATCGCCGTGACTTCTTATGCCATGGTGGGAGACCGGGAACGGATCATGGAGGCAGGCGCCACCGGTTACATCGAAAAACCGATTGATCCGGAAACGTTCGTCGAGGAAATCAGACGATATTTTTGATTGATGATTGTGAACATTGTGAACCATCAAACATCAATTACGGATGCCGGAGAAAGACAATGAACATTCTTATTGTAGATGATCAGGAAGAGAACCGTTATTTTTTAGAGGTCCTGCTCAAAGGACACGGTCATGATGTGCAGTCATCCCCAAACGGTGTCGAGGCGCTTGAAAAACTCAGGGCCGGGTGGATCGATTTGATCATCAGCGACATCCTCATGCCGGTTATGGACGGCTTTCAGTTGTGTAGAGAAGTCAAGACTGACAGCGACCTGCGCCATATCCCCTTCATCATTTACACTTCAACATATATCAGCGGCCAGGATGAGGAGTTCGCCATGAAGATCGGCGCGAACCGTTTCATTGTCAAGCCCTGTGAGCCTGAGGTGTTTATTGAATCGATTCAGGAGGTAATGGCGACCGTCCGAGAACCCGGCACCGTTTCGACGGTGGAGCCGCTTCAGGATGATGAAATGCTTATGCTCTATAATGAACGGCTGGTGCGGAAGCTTGAGGAGAAGGTATCGCAACTGGAAAAGGAAATCCAGGAACGATCCAAGATCGAAGATGCCCTGCGGACATCGGAAAGGACCTTGAGGACCGTATTCGAGAGCGCCGTCGACGGCATTCTCATCGCGGACGGAAAATCCGGACGATTTGTCATGGCCAATAACGCTATGTGTCACATGCTCGGCTGCTCCGCCGAAGAGATTGAACGCCTCTCCGTTGCCGATGTTCATCCGGCCAAGGATCTGGATAAGGTCAAACTGCAGTTCCAAAAACTCGTGCACGGTGAGCTTTCCCTGAGCTCAGATGTTGCGGTGAAACGCCGGGACGGAAGCGTTTTTTTAGCAGATGTGAATTCGGCGCCGTTCGAACTTGACGGCAATCCGCATCTGCTCAGCATATTCAGAGATATAACCGACCGAAAGCGGTCAGAGAAAGAACTGAAGAAAGCCTTTAACACAATCAAGGTGATGAAAGAGAAGCTGGAGGCCGAGAACATCTACCTTCGTGATGAAATCGAATTAAAAGATGGGCACGGAGATATTATCGCCACGAGCGATCCCATGAAATACGCCATTCACAGGATTCGACAGGCAGCCAGAACGGACGTAACAGTGCTCCTCACCGGAGAGACGGGAACAGGGAAGGACATCTTTGCTCGCTTCCTTCACCGGGAGAGTACCCGCAGGGATAAGCCGTTCGTGAATGTCAACTGCGCCAGTCTGCCGGCAAACCTCATCGAGAGCGAGCTCTTCGGCAGGGAAAAGGGAGCCTTCACCGGCTCCACCGTACGACAGATCGGCCGCTTCGAACTGGCCCATGGCGGTACGATATTTCTGAATGAAATCGGTGAGCTCCCCATAGAATTACAGGCAAAACTGCTGAGAGTCATCGAAGACGGAGAGTTTGAGTATCTGGGCAGTCCCTACCCGGTTAAAGTGGATGTCAGGGTGATAGCGTCCACCAACCGCAATCTGGAGAAAGAAATCAAAAACGGACGATTCAGAGAGGATCTTTTCTACCGGATCAATGTTTTCCCCGTGACTCTCGCCCCTCTCAGGCAGAGGAAAGAGGACATACCGCTGCTGGTGGAATTTTTTACTGGCAGATTCAGCAAGCGTTATGGCAAGCGCATTGAAACGATAGCTCAGGATTCCATGAAAACTCTCGAAGACTATACATGGCCCGGCAATGTACGGGAGTTGATCAATGTCATTGAACGGGCGGTCATCGTGAGCAGCGGACCCGAGCTTCGGATTACCGAGCATCTTATGTTCCTCCCTGTTGATTCCGAACGGAAAACCGTGCCGCAAGGGGACGAGGCACAAGAGCCGAAGGGCCTTGTCGATATGGAGCGGGACTACATCCTCAAGGCATTGCATCAAACGGGATGGAGAATCGAAGGGGAGCGGGGGGCCGCCCGGGTTCTTCGCATGAACCCGAGTACGTTGAGAAGCCGCATGCGGAAGCTCGATATCGAGAGACCGTGAACATCATAACGTCTTTTTCCTATTCTCGCAGGGACACCACAACATCATAACATGGGCAGCCGGTTTCCGTTGCATTAAACGGAACCCATCAAATCCGACGGAATTTGCGCAATACAAAGGACACAATCACGCCGATTTCCTGGCGGCCATCCTCTGTCTTTAACGAATAATCATTCAAATCAGATTGTTATGTTGTTTTTTTCTTAACTGCTTGCCAGTGGCATCGGTGTTGCTATTATTAAGATAGCGGATGCCATTCATCTCTCTTGGAGGAGAGTGTTCATGGTAAGCATGACAGTCATTGCAAAGGTGTGGCCGGAAACGCGAAGTGAATTTTTCGATGCCATGCGCTCCCTGCAGAAGGAAAGGCTTGCGGAACCGGGAATCAGGGGATCACAGATGTACGAGTACAGGGAGGAACCAAACCGTTTTATCATCATCGATGATTGGGAGACGGACGAGGATCTGCAGAGACATCTCAGTAAAGAGAGTTTCAGGATCTTACTGGGTGCACTGAGGGCCCTGTGCGATGAGGCGGAGATCAAATATGACCCGCTCCGGGGGAGAAAGTTCAGAAGGATAAACGGTTTGACACGGCTTAAACAAGACACCGTCACATAAACCGGGAAAAGCAGGCGAGGGTGACACGCCGAGATGTAAACATAATCAAGCCGTTCCGTCATTCTCGCGAAGATGAGAATCAATAACGGATTATGATTGCCAGATTCCCGTTAGCACGGGAATGAGATCGAGAGCAGTTATGGAGATTGTGTAAACATGTGATTCACGGACTCCCCCGGCGTCAGAGAAATTTGCTGCCCAAATAAGCAGAGAACAGTATTAAAAACCAAAGAAAGGAACGCATCATGGCTAACTACAAAATTGAAGATGTTGAGGGCATTGGTAAGGCAACGGGAGAAAAACTCCGCGCAGCAGGTGTAAAAGACACCGATTCACTGTTGGTTCAGTGCCGTACCCCCAAGGACAGGAAGGAAATTGCTCAGAAATCCGGTCTCTCAGAAGCACAGATACTCAAGTTTGCAAACATGGTTGACCTCTACCGAATTCGTGGTGTCGGGTCGGAGTTCGCCGAGTTGCTCGAAGCCGCAGGTGTTGATACGGTGCCCGAACTGGCGCGACGCAATGCCGCAAACCTCACGCAGGCGATGGCCGACGTGAATGAGAAGAAAAAGCTAACCCGCCGGCTTCCTTCCGAATCCCAGGTGATAAAATGGATTGAGCAGGCAAAATCGCTGCCCCGATCGATTGAATACTGATGTTCGTTGTCTAAAAATTTTTGGCAATCCCCGGAGCTGCGCCGCGTCCGCAGATCTTGCCGGTGTGCGCGTGATACGGCGTGGCACGATCGAGGGCATGTACATGAGGACGTCGTTCACTGTGCAAAAGTTTAAGAAAAGAGCAGGGACTGCAGCGCGTATCGCTGCCGGTGTGCTGTGGGGTGCAGTCCTGCTGAAGTACTACTATGATAAGGAGAATAAATATGGGAATGCTTAAAGAATTCAAAGAATTCGCCATGCGTGGCAACGTCGTCGACATGGCCGTCGGTATCATCATCGGAGCGGCATTTGGAAAGATCGTCAGTTCTTTTGTGAATGACGTCATCATGCCGCCGATCGGCTTGCTTTTAGGCAATGTCGACTTCTCTCATCTCGCAATTACGCTGAAGGAGAAGACCGCCGCGGCGGAGGCAGTCACTATTAAGTATGGTATATTCATTAATACTGTCCTGGACTTTACTATTGTGGCCTTTGCGATATTCATGGTTATAAAGCAGATGAACCGTTTAAAGAAAAAAGAGGAAGCGGCGGTCGTCGAACCGACAACCAAGGAATGTCCAAAATGCTTTACCGCTATCCCGATTAAGGCGATGCGTTGCCCGAATTGCACTTCAGAGCTTTAAACAGCACGCAAAACGCAGTACATATAAGGGAAGACAAAGGCGATTTCAACCTGAGATTCATAATATGGCGAACAAACAATGTGGGAGGCTCATTACCTTTTCCACCGAAGTTATAATCATGGTTTCTACATATGTGGAACGGGACGAATAAATTGCGGGAGGATCAAATGATGAAAGTACTTTGCAGGCTATATCTGCCGATGCTGGTTTTTTTCATGTTCGGTGCGGTGTGTCCGGTGCATGCCGATACCAATGTATTGATCAAAGCTCTTACGGATCAACTTGGGGTTACGGGAGAACAGGCATCCGGAGGAGCCGGCGCTGTTTTCGAATACGCGAAGGCCGCGTTGAGCGCTGATGATTTTTCGAAAGTTACCAAGGCGCTCCCCGGGGTAGATTCCCTGATCTCGGCTGCTCCCAAAGCGGAAGGTTCCTCCGGACTCATCGGTGGTTTAAAATCATTGTCGGGCGGTCAGTCCGGTTCAGCGGCTGCCATGAGCAGTTTGGCCGGCAGCTTTTCAAAGCTCGGAATGGATGCCGATATGGTGAGTAAATTTGTCCCCATAATTCTTGACTACGCAAAGTCGGAGGGGGGTACGGCTGTCATGAATCTCCTTAAAGGGGCTCTGTTGTAACACGATGAACTTCCATGCCGGGCGGAGCATGTCATGCCGATTTTAAAGGAAGAAAAAGTGACCCAATAAAATTAAAAGACAAGGAGGAAAGCGATGAAACGACATTCAGTTTTATTGATTACCCTGGCATGGCTCACTGTTGTGTGCCTTGCCGGCGGAGCGTCTGCTGAAATGGAGGCTGGCACCTTCACCGTATCACCCATGATCGGCGGATACATTTTTGAAGGGAACCAGGACATCAAAAACAGGCCCGCCTTCGGTCTTGGTTTCGGATACAATTTCGACAGGAATTGGGGTACCGAGGCCGTGTTCAACTACGTCAACACAAAATCCGATGCGGGCAAGGGAGACATCAAGGCATATCTCTATCGGCTTGATGGTCTGTATCATTTCAACGCGACCGAGAGATTTGTTCCCTACGTGGCGGCCGGCGTCGGCGGCATCTACTTTGATCGCAGCGGAGGCAACGACAATGATCCCCTCGTCAATTACGGCGGCGGGCTCAAGTATTTCATTACCGAGGCAATCGCTCTTCGGGGAGATGTGCGGCATGTCATATCGTTCGATTCGACATACAACAACCTGCTGTATACGGTGGGGCTGAGCATTTTCTTCGGTGGTACCAAAGAAGCGGCGGCACGGGCTCCCCTTGACAGCGACGGTGACGGTGTTCCCGATCATCTGGACAGATGTCCCGATACGCCGGCGGGAGTTGCCGTGGACAGCTTCGGGTGCCCCCTTGACAGTGACGGCGACGGTGTTCCCGATTATCTGGACAGATGTCCCGATACGCCGGCGGGAGTTGCCGTGGACAGCTTCGGG
>DSDU01000175.1 GCA_011056835.1 Deltaproteobacteria bacterium | reverse complement strand
TACCTCCGTACAGTCCATTAACGCTGAGCTGAAGTGTGCTAATAAATCAAGAATAAGCGAAAGATCAGTAATTCCCACTATCCGGGCCGAAACGGAAATCGGCATATGCACATGATCTGATGGGAGATCCCCCCTCGCAACCTTGATTTCTCTCTGCGTTGCGTGGCTCCTGAATGTTGATCCAAAATACTGACACAACCGCCCTTATCGCGTTTCTTCGGCATTTTCTCTCCATGCCGCATGATGATGCTTGCATTCCCATATCGCATGGCTTAAACTCCAATCATATCTCAGCTTGAGCATCATTACCTGCAAAACCTTCAATAGTTGGTTGATAGAAGTTTCCCATATTCAGGGAAATGTCAAAAGGGTGCCACCCTACAGAGCCGGGGGTTCACCCAGTGGCAATTATAACCGAATGGAGGCATGGATGGTGTGACCACATTTTCCGCAATTATTCTACTTTTTCTGATTATGGATCCTATCGGGAACATACCGCTCTTTCTTTCCGCCCTCAAAAATGTCGATGAACAGAGACAGAAGCGAATCATCATCCGGGAACTTTTGATTGCCTGGCTTGTCATGATCATCTTTTTATTCGCCGGCCGGCATGTGCTTCACCTCCTGAACATATCGGAACCGTCACTGACCATAGCAGGCGGAATCATTCTTTTTCTGATAGCGCTCCGCATGATATTTCCCGAATATGAGGGGAAAGGTGAACAATTAACCGACAATGAACCTTTTATTGTTCCCCTGGCAATTCCCTGGATAGCCGGTCCGGCGGCTCTGGCATCAGTCCTGTTCATCGCAAACCGCCATCCCGACCGCTGGCCGTGGTGGTTTCTCGCAATCACCATTGCATGCTTCACTTCCGGTTTCATTCTCTTTTTTGCCAGTGGGTTATCCCGCTATCTCGGCAGGCGAGGAATCATCGCCATTGAGCGACTCATGGGATTGATCCTGGTAACGATTTCCGTCCAGATGTTCATGACCGGCATCGCAGCCTTCCTGTCGTTCTACCAAGCATCATAGCGAAACCGATCAGATTCATCCCATCGAAGTGACGATCAACGCTGCCGTCCTATCGGAAAAACGACATTGCGGCCGCATTGCCTACAATAACAATACAAAATCTACATTTTCTTCAATGGCATCTTTTCCATGATCATGGGCTGAGGACAGGCATATCCTCGTTGTCAATTTCCCGATTCATAAATTTTTGCCTTATAAATCTCTTCCCGGGTGTATGGAACTGAATGACAGTATAAGAAATGACAGATGGCATAATTGAGAAACGGGCAGGCGAGAACGGATCGCCTGCCCCTTCATCGAATAAGGACGTTATTTTACCGGATAGATTACCTTTCCGAAAACGGTGTTACATACTGTTGCCCCTGCTAAATAAATGCCGATAAAGCCGATTCCAATCAACAGATATGCCGCAAAGGGTTTGAAGATTTTGGGATCTGCCAGTCCGAGATCGAGGAAACAGAGGAGCCACAGGACGATGTCAGCCATCACGACGGCCAGGAAGAATATCTTGCTTCCCCTGAGATAGGCAGGCGTCACGACAGTAAGAAACGCCGCACCGGCAAGCCAGCACCATCCCTCAACATAAATCTGAGGCTTCACACCATATGTATGTAACATAAATTTCGCAAAAACACTCAAGGCCGCCGCAAGCATAAAAAAAGCAGCGAAAAATAAGAAAACATTACCTCCGGCTAAATTATGATCTTTCAGTTCTATAACCGCCGTCGTATATTGAACAACGAAACCGCCGACCAACCAGGCAGCAAGCAAGGGAAGCCCTTCTAAACCTACTTTGCCCAGAAATACTGCCGCAAAACCAAAACAAGCGACAGCTAATGCCGCCAATCCTGCAGGAGCCGGTGTTGCAAAACTGTGCTCGTGTGCCATGCTTAACCTCCTTTTGTATGGCTCTGATTGAAATTTATTCTTTTCTACGGACACGCTCTCTTTTGCTATTCCGACGACACCTCCTTTCGTGTTGAGCCGTTATTAAATCATCCCGGACGTCCCGGCAAACAGAAGGATCTGATCACTTTCATATGGATAACATAAGAAATGCTTTCAGAAATCTCACAACACATCAAATTTTCTCATTCCCTGGTCGAGAGATCATATATGCGGCGAAAACAACCCCGTCTCCCTGCTTCATGCGCTTTAGCTATTCGTTTCTTTTTGACTCGAATTCCCCTCTGAATATCCACAAATTTTTCTCGACACTTTTAACGCCGACTATGCACCGTATTTGCTGAACATCGGGATGGAACTTTAATTAAATGTGTAATGTTGGATAGAATATAAGGCCTGCACGGTAACGTATCGTTGATCCGCCTCAATTAATTCAAACCTCGCCTCTAACATGCCTGTAGGCTCACCATTTCGGCTGCAAAAAAAAACATCCTCTCACATCAATTTTCTTCGGAGACTCTTCCGGCCACTACCTATGGATACTGAATGATCCGATCGACCGTTTAATATGAAGCAATAATTGTGCCGGGGAATATGATCGAATTTATTCAGCATATTCAGTCATTTGTAATTCAGCACCAACCTTCATATGCATTTACACCATGAGCATAAATACGCTTCGGGACACTACTGCATATGCGGAAATGCAACGTATAATGAGGGGTGCATGCCGATGTGCGAATCTGTGGAAATTCCGGGAGGAACCTTGGACAATGCATACCCGGGCGCTCCCAAGACTCGATAAATCAGGAAGGGCAGACCGTATGGGGTTTCACTAAAACCATTGAATGATTTGTCATACCTGCCTTTAACGCAACTGATATTGTTTGCCGGGAACCCGGGGCAACCGACCATCATCGGAGGGACCGGCTGTTTCAGAACAATGTAACGACTTGAAATTTCCTGAGATGCCGAACAAGCAGCTACTCAACAAGCGACAAAGAAACGGGCACATTCATGTGCCTTATATCTCGGATGTTCGCGGTTCATCATCGTGCGAAGCAAACCATATATTTCACGGTTGCTCCCTGCGGAACGACTGAAGAAGAAGAAAAATAACCCTGACAGGTCTTTCACAAAGAGACGTGATGCTACATATATCTGCAAATTTGCGGTTGTGCAACTCCCGAAAAACCACATTACCGGGAAAGGTCGCTGCTATTCAGATGCAGCATCTTTTTTGACAAAACCGTGGAACTCTATTATATCCTTAATGTAATCAATATGTTCCCAAACCCATTCAATGCCGTTTTCGCTGATCAGATGGTCAACACACCGCCATATCCGGTCTGCTTCCATAGAGGTTACGACAAAACTTGCCACAATACTCTTCAACACACCGTATCCGGAAAGGTCATGATTCAACGTGAACAGAACCCTTCCGTCTTTTTCTCGAGGGACGGTCTCCACGGAATGATCCATATGACGGTCATCATGTTCTTCTGCCCATTCGCAGTACGTTTTATGAACATAACTCATATTCCACCTCTCAGGGACTACTGTTGAAGAACGGCCTGCAAAAAAATGTGACATCTTTGATAGCACAACATATTGTGTCTAACTTAATATAACCACAATATGTAGTCAAGAATTAAATCGCTTCAGGAAATCATTAGTTTTGCCGATCATGAGGCAGAACGATTTATTGTAAACAGTGCCGAGAAAGTAAAGTTTAACCGACACCGGGTGCATGATACAGAGCACGACCCGGGAAATACATCCTTTGGATGGCTCACAGTTCGCCAAACATAACCGATCTGTTTCATCTTCAAAAAAATACCCATTGAATGGGTTCTGAGGTATCAAAAAAAGAAACACGTTGCTTCCTGTTAATGGTTCAGACATGTTTCCTGTCATTAAAGGATGCCATACATTGATTTACAGAAAAAAAACTGATCCGGATATACTGCTCTTCAAGAGTGGTGGTGGCTGCCTCATGATATTCGGCATCCCGTTCATGCTGGTGGGGATTTTTTTTATTCTCCTTCCTTTCGGGATTGTGCCCGTGAAGGGCGAGATTCCACCGTGGTATTTTATCGTTTTATTCGGCGGTGTCTTCGCCACGGCCGGTGCGATTCTGATGTTCGGACGCACCGACCTCGCCATCGACAGGAGGCGGCGTATCATCATAAGAAGGTGGAGATTTTTTACCTCGATCAAGCAAAAGTGTTACAGGCTCGACTCTTATTCCAGAATTATGATCAGCAAAGAAAATCGGAGCAGTAAAAATTCTTCAACGACGGTATATCCTGTGCGCATCGTAGGAGAGATCGGGACTGACGTTATTGCGGTGAGAGAATTTTCCGTCTACCTGGAAGCTCGGAAAGAGGCCGAAATGATTGCACAGTTTCTCGGTCTGCCCCTGTCCGATACCGGGACAGGCATGAATGTTGAGCGGAAGGCCGACGCTCTGAACGATTCTATCAGGGAACAGGTAAGGCGTTCAGGCGAAGTCATTGACGTTCCTGAGATGCCGCACACAATGAAATCAATCATACGGGAAGAATCAGGAACCTTTATTATCATCATTCCCCCATCAGGAATGCACCTCCTCTCATATGCCAAACTCGGAATAGCGCTCCTTTTTGTGGCAGCAGTCATCATCATGTTCGGAAATGTGATCATGATGCTTCCCATGCCTCTACCACTCCGGCTGTTTTTAATCTCATTCATCGGAATCGGATTTGTACTGATGCCGATCCTAACCACGGTCCGTCAGGTCATTTCAGAAACCAATGAATCGACTCGCGTTCAGGTCTCCGGCGCCCTTCTCCGTATCGAGAAACAGACCCCTTACAAGATAAACACGTCAGAGATGGCTGCCGATGAAATAGAAGAGCTCATTCTCAATCAACATCCCCTCGTCAATATGACCGATCTTTTCGGAAGAGACACGATTCCGGATGAAGGGATAACCTGCCATTGCGGCAGATCGGTAATCGGGAACAGATTGCCTCTGTGCCGGCGAAAGATCGGCAAAAAGACGGCGGCTATTGTCTCCCTTTTGAACAAACTGGCTCCTTCATCGGGTATAACTGCAATCAGCGATCGCAACAAATTGACATTCGGCGGAAATCTCTCAGGTGAAGAACTTGCTTACCTGCACGCGATTATAAAAAAGATACTTTCATCTTAGTCATTATTTTCACAAACGAGGCATTCTGTGCCGGTATCAGAACAGCAAAGGGTCACGTAAGTCTATGCATGAGTCCTTTTATTTTGATTTCAGGATACCGGCTTCCTAATTAACCTCGACGCCCTGTCGATTCAGGTTGTTTCCTTTTGCGTTTACGGGCAATGATCCATCTGAGGAAACGAACCCAGGGACTCCACTGCGACGATGTAACTGTACCATTGGCTATCCCGTTCTCGGCCTTATCAAGGGAATCTTCAAGCAATGCATCGTGGAGCGGACCGACAATGAGATGCCATTTCAGCCACAGAGTAAAGGAACATTCCCCATCTACAATATGGCGAAGAACCACATTATCCCGGCGGGGTAACGCCTCAAAGAGATGGCATCCATGGAATCCTCTGATGAGTCCCGCGTCGTCAAACCGGAAAACGACCCGTTCACCTGGAATATAATCGGCAACATGGTAACGTATCGGGCCGTGGCCTCCCCGCGCTCCCGAGCGTAATCCGACATCAAACTCCATGGCCGGCCATCTTTCTCTCGGCCAGAGCAGGTCGCCGGACCCTGCAAGACTGTCTATTAGTTTTCCAACGTCTTCAGGTTGTGCCTGAAGACGGCGTTCATGAACATTGTAAACCTTCATACAACCTCCTTATAAACGGCATGATAGGTATCCCGTATCAGTTCATCCACCACGTCGGGCAGTATTGCTCCCACCTCCAGGTAACGCCTCACGGCGGCATGGGGAACATCGATAAGAACGAACACCGTTCTGTTCAGGTTACGTCTTGACATGCGACCGAACATCTGCGTGACAAATGAACGGATGCCCGTGTTGAGTTCCTCTGCAAGCTTAACCGCATGAGCTTTTATATCATCGGGCCATTCACCCCTCGAAAGTTCATCCCGCCGGTACAGAAGCAAAACCTTTCCTTCTTTTGGGTGCGCTCTGACCCATCTTGGTGTATGGAGGGCAGCTTCCAGACCGTCACTCCGTTCGAGCGCCTTCAGGAAGTTCTTTTGAAACGATTCCACGACCTGGAGCCACAACTCTGCCAGCAGCACGTCTCTCGAAACAAAACGGTGATAAACCGAACCGATGGGCGCACCGATTTCCTCGGCCACCGCATTCATGGTAACCCCTGCAGGGCCGAGCTCCGCCAGCAGTTTCAGTGCTCCTCTAATAAACTGTTTCTTGTCATACCGTGCTTTTCGTCCCATAGAGAATGTATATACTAGAATATATATTCTAATATGTCAATCGTTTTTGCTTTATTAACATTCACAGGACCTCTGTCGGCATGCACAAAAACTTTCATAGAGGAATTTCTGTTGATGCAAATCCGTGTTTATTGTTTTATACTCTAAACATGAACATTACCCTGCCGCATTACAAAACGAAAATTGTCTGCACGATCGGGCCATCATCAAGGTCAGAATCAGTTCTACGGGAATTGATACGATGCGGTATGTCCGTGGCACGTCTTAATTTTTCTCATGGAAGCTTCGACAGCCATGGAGAAGATATAAGGACAATCAGAAGAGCGGCGAAGAGCGAAGGCACATCAGTTGCTATTCTCGCCGATCTTCCGGGGCCGAAGATCAGAATCGGCAAACTCCAGACGGAACCACTTGAACTTTTGCAAGGTGAAGAAATTGTCCTTACAACAAGACCGGTGATAGGAACGTCTTCTCTCATCTCCGTCAATTATGACAGGATCGAAGAAAGCGTATCGCCGGGCAGCATCATCTATCTGAATGACGGGTTTATCGAGTTGAGGGTTCTCAACATTGACAAGGATGCGGTGCAATGTGTCGTAACAATCGGAGGTCCGCTCCTGTCGGGCAAAGGTCTCAATATTCCCGGAGCACCACTTCTTATTGATCCCTTAACACCGAGAGATTTTGAAATAATGGAATTTGCTATCGAGAATGAAATCGATACCTTCTGTGTTTCTTTTGTTGAGTCTGCCGAAGAAATTCTCAGGGTAAAGGAGTTCGGCCGCAAGAAAGGAAAGAATCTCTATGTAGTGGCAAAAATAGAACGGGCCGGAGCAATCGACAATATAGAGGCGATCCTTGAAGCGACCGATGCCGTCATGATTGCCCGGGGAGATCTGGGTGTGGAAGTACCGATCGAAGATGTCCCTGTTATTCAGAAGGAACTTATTCACAAGGCAAATCTTTGCTGCCGGCCTGTCATTACCGCTACACAAATGTTGCAATCGATGGTTGATAATACCCGTCCTACCAGGGCGGAAGTAACCGATGTGGCCAATGCAATTATGGATGGGACAGACGCGGTCATGCTTTCCGAAGAGACGGCAATTGGGAAATATCCCGCACAGACCGTGACAATGATGGCACGGATTGCCTCATCATTCGAAAGACAGCGTGGTAAAATCAAATGGTCTTCGGCACTGCAGGACCAGCTGAAACAGTACCTCAGGAACAAACAAATCGATATCCCGGACACCGTCTCGCTCAACGTCGTTGAGGCGGCACAGGCATTGAGGGCACCGTTCATACTCACCCCTACATCACGGGGTGCGACGGCACGAAGAATTTCTCGACTGAAGCCGAACAGCTGGATCATCGCCTGTAATCACAACCAGAAAGTATGCGATTTCATGCTGCTGTCTTATGGCGTCTATCCCATGTTGATGAGCACGAATGACGGAACGTGGCAGGCAGTCATCCTTGAACGTTTGCAAGAAATGGACCTGATTCGTTCCGGCGACAGGATCATCATCACTGAGGGGAAATTTTCCGGTGACTTCGGCGGAACCGATTCACTCGGGATCATGACGGTCCAATAAGCCTATCCGTCACCAGAATGATTTGACAATGCAGCCAAATCTTCACAGTGATCGGGCATAAAAGAATTCAGTTTCAAACGTCGGAATTCTCAATCTACACTCACACAATACGGGCATTTCCGTTCAAAGGCAGATTATACGTCAGTAAAGAACAATGAAACGATTCCATTTGCGAGAAATTTCCGATCAGCACTGGTGCCCGAGACCGCTTCGTGACGGAGCAACCATCTTTCTACAGTACTTCGAGAACGTGAGTAATATTTTCAGCACCACATCGTCCCTCATTCGCCATGCCATGGAACGATGCGGCGCTCGGCGTGTTATAGACCTCTGCTCGGGCAGTGGTGGACCATGGCTTCGCCTCTATCAATCATTTCACGAGCGCGAAGGGTTTCCCATAACCATCTTACTGACGGACAAGAATCCGAATGTGGAATTCCTTCGGCAAACACGAGCGATATCCTGCAAGGGTCTCGATTTCCTTCCTGCATCAATCGATGCCACCAACGTTCCCGATGAACTCACCGGCTTCAGGACATTTTTTAATTCTTTTCATCATTTCAGCCCCGAGGAAGCCCTCTCGATCCTCCAGGATGCCATGAACAAAAGACAGGGCATCGGCATCTTTGAGGCAACCGAACGAAATATCATGGCGATTCTTCAGATCATGCTGCTGATTCCCGCCTCTGTTTTCGTGTTGATGCCCTTCGTCCGCCCCATTCGCCTCTCCCTGCTTTTCTGGACATATATCATTCCTCTGCTTCCTTTTATTATCACCCACGACGGCGTCATCTCATCACTTCGGACATATACGCCGAGGGAATTGCGGAACCTCACAGAAAAGGTGGCAAACGATTCCTATGTGTGGAAAATCGGAAGGAAACCGGTTCCAAATCTGCCCAGAACCATTACATATTTAATCGGTTGTCCGATTACCGATGATGAAGCGTCATCATGAAAGGGCTGTTTCATTCCTGGACGACTGACGAAGGGACTCCCTGCTATAAGGGTCCTTCAGAAAACAGTGGGAGGAAAAACGATCTGCTTAATGCATATGATTCCTGGCGGCGGTGAATGTTTCCATGGATTTGTCGATGGACAGCAACAGCGCATCGACATGGCGAACTGCATCCTTGATGTACCTGCGGCAATTACTGTCTTTGATGTAACCGGAGACAGACTGGATAACCTTCAGGTTTTTATTGATGTTTTTCTTTAAGTCATTAATTTTTGAATAAACAAGGGAATAATACTCTCCTTTATATTCTTCCTTGATATAACGCCCCACCGCCAACAGATCCGTGTTCAGGTAGCACACCATAATTATTTCACGAAGTTCCGTGTTGACGGATTTCAAAAAGTACGATTCACTGAGGTTTGTTTCAACAGATGAAGATTCTATTTGTGTAAGATTCTGAAATATGACCACCAGCTTATTTAACGTGTTTTCCGTTCTCATTGTTCCGTCAATCCTGTTTCTTGATTATCTGATCATCTCAATCTGTAATTCTATGCAATAATGACATAAACTTTTCAACTGATATTTTCACTCAGAAAACCAGGGTAACATTCTTTGTGAGCCAACGTTACCTCATGACGCTACTTCTCTGTTAACATTTCATTATGAGCCGACGGGCACATGGAACAGTCATAACCTCGACGGCAGCTTCTTTCATCTTGACATTGATTATGTCAAGAGTTTCGTATATATAATTTATCTTATCACGTTTGATCAGCTCAAGGAAGAACCCATGATTTCATGCAGGGTTGTGCTACAGATCGTTGTAACCGTTCTTGCGGTGTTTACCCTTTCTTGCATCGTATCGGCGGAAACAGTATACGATATTCAGTGTGCCTCGTATACGAGTAGAAAGAATGCGGTACAGCTTGTCCAGCGCCTTCGTGAATTGGGTCTCCCATGGTACACAATTACAATGAGGAATTCCACCCGTTTTATTCTCGACCTTAACATCACGTCATCGGACCTGAAATCGTTTATCAAAAAATATCCCGAATTCGCGGATGCCTTTCTCGCCGAAGACTACTGGAACCTTCCCCGTCCGCAACCCGAAACGATAGACCCGCTCCCGCCAAGAGAACGGTTTATCGCCGTCATGGCTCCGTATATGCAGCAACAATATAAGAAGGGCTACTACAACAGAAAAAATCTCTCCATGTCGAGAGAAAAGGCTGAAATGCACACGAGTTTTATCTACGATGCCTCAACATATTATGGACTCGACCCGTTCCTTCTATTTGCCGTGGGAAATTTCGAGACCTATTTCCGTAACATGTATGGAGACTTGGACCGATTGAAATTCAGTTGTCCCGATCCTGCCCAAGGCATCTTTCAAATTCTCAAATCAACCTGTCACCACATCTATCTGGATATGAAGCAAAAGAATTTACCGCATACACCGACGGAACCTCCTATAAACTTTCTTCGACTTCCCAAGACACAGGCATATTTTGCCGCCCACTATCTCCACAGTCTCCTTCATCAGCAATTCAACAATCGCTATATGGCGTTACTGGCCTACAATTCATCACACATGAGAAATTATGACTATGCTCGGTTGGTCATGCGCTTATATCAAAGGGCGATTGACCATTATTTGGAAACATCGAGTCAGCTCAGGGCAGAAGCCTCCCGTCCGGCCCTTCCCCGGAACAGTCACTCCTTGATGGCGACACAGATACAGTTTCTGCAATAATAAAAGGCGTCAGACGGCATGATACACGAACATTCATTTTCATGGAGCGGGGACAACACTCCCATCATTGCCATCTTTTATATGTCCATTAAACATCAAAGGTTGTAAACACATGTCGGGACTAGATCATATTCCTGCCGTCATCAGGTTGGCATTTGCCTTCGTTTTCATTCTCATCTGTATCAGAAAGAAACTGTCGCTGGGACATGCTTTCCTTCTTGGAGCAATCGCTCTTGGTATCATGTTCAATCTCGGCCCGCTCGATATTGCCCAGGGAGCTCTCTCATCAGTGTTATATCCAAAGACACTCTCTCTTGCCGTCATTGTTTCACTGATCCTCGTCCTGAGTGACAGTATGGAGGCGTCAGGCCAGATGAAACGACTTCTGAGTAGTTTTCGTGGGTTAATCGTCGCGCCCCTGATCAACCTTGTCGTCTTTCCCGCATTAATAGGACTTCTGCCCATGCCGGGCGGAGCGGTATTTTCCGCCCCCATGGTAAAGGAACTGGGATACGACTCAAACTTGGACCCGGCCCAGCTCAGCTACACCAATTATTGGTTCCGCCACATCTGGGAATACTGGTGGCCCCTGTATCCGGGTGTCCTGCTGGCAACGACGCTGGCTGAGGTTAACATATGGACCTTCGTCAGCATTATGTTCCCCCTGACAATAGCGGCGTTCATAATAGGATATCTTCCCATCAGGAACATCAAAACCCCAAGCCCCGTTCAGACAGTCCGAATCCGACCACCCCTTGGACCGTTCTTTAAGGAACTTCTTCCGATTCTTATCGTCATCGTCATCGGTTTGAGCATCGGCACCATCCTGTCGTACACCATAACCACATTCACCATAGCAAAAGAAACCGGTTTGATTATCGGTCTTTGCATTGCGATCGGATGGATCTGGTACACGAACAACTTTACCATTAAAAAGATACGGCAGCGATTTACGGATCCGCATATCATCAGCATGGTGTATATGGTTGCGGCCATTTTTATTTTCAAGGGAATGATGGAAAACAGTCATGCCGTCGAAGCCATCAACCATGAACTCGCGACGCTCCATATTCCCATGGTTATCATCACCATTCTGCTGCCGTTTCTTGTTGGAAGTATCGTAGGGATTACCGTCGCATTCGTCGGAAGTACCTTTCCCATACTTATTCCGCTGATTCATACAAGCGGCGAGTGGCAGTTTGCCATGGCGTATATTATGCTCGCTATCGGAAGCGGTTTTCTGGGGGTCCTTATGTCGCCGCTTCATCTCTGCCTGCTTCTGTCAAACAAATATTTCGGGGCGAATCTTTCCGCCGTCTACAAACTTCTGGTGTTGCCATGTGCCTGCTTTTTCGTTGCAAGTCTCATCTGGTTCGGAATCGTGTGGCGGATGTATCTGTAAACGGTGTACAAAGCTTCTGCACAGTATCGACACACTGCCGTTTCGCCTGGCGGACGATCGATTGATTACATTCTGATGAAATTTAACAAACATACCGACCTGCGATAGCTTAGCATCACCGGCAAATAGGGGAGAACGAATTAATGAAGATACGGTTTCTGTTGATTGATGGGTTGAATCTCATACGTCGCGTCTATGCCGCGGTTTCCGGCGATGACGGACTTGAGCGGGTTGATGATACACGGCACTCCTGTGTCCAGTCACTCCAGCGGGCCCTCAGGGAATCCAAGCCGACTCACTCGGTGTGCGTATTTGAAGGTGAGGAACCGTGCTGGCGTCACCACCTCTACGAAGGCTACAAGGCAAACCGCACACCCATGCCGGAAGCCCTTCATGCCAACCTGTCGACCTTTAACGCAGCCTTTATGGACATCGGCATCCCTTCCGTTTCATTTTCAACCCTGGAAGCGGATGACGTCATCGCGACCCTCGCCGTAAAGGCAGCGGCACGGAAGGGATTCGTGATCATCCTTTCCACCGACAAAATTTTCATCCAACTTCTTTCCGATGACATAGTCGTCAGGGATCATTTTCAAAAGCACACCCTTGATCGGTCATATGTCACGAATAAATTCGGTGTCCCGCCGGATCGGTTTGTCGATTTTCTTGCATTGACGGGAGACAGTACAAACAATATTATGGGAATTCCATCGGTTGGATCGAAAACGGCGGCACGGTTGCTGGCCCAATTTGAAACGCTGGACAACATCTTATCGTCGGCATATGTTATCCCCGGCAGGCTTGGTGATGCAATCCGCACATACGCCGAGGATGCGCGTCGGGCACGGCAGTTGTCATATCTCAGAACGGATCTTGAACTTGGATTGAATCTGAAATCACTTCGATACGAAAAGATTGCAGATTAAAACAATTCAAACAGACGGATAACCCATGATAATTTTTTTATTGTGTCATCACTTCGATTCGTATAGAGAAAAGAACGTGCATGGTACTGCCACCTTCTCGTGATTTACGGGTGCCGGGAGAGCCGCCCTTCAGCGGCATTCAGACTAGAAAGCAGAGTGAAGCAACAATGAATATACTCGAGGGGATTTACTCAAGGCGGAGTATACGGAATTTTACCGACAAACCGGTTGAACAGCGTGATGTCCTGGAAATTATCAAGGCCGGCACGTGGGCCCCCTCGGGATTGAATAATCAACCATGGAGATTCGTCATCATTCGGAGCAGCGGGGTACGAAACAGTCTTGCCAGACTGACACGATACGGAACTATTGTGAAAAATGCGCCGATCTGTATCGCCGTTTTTGTCGACAGGGACGCCATGTATGATAATGCGAAAGACCATCAGGCCATGGGCGCATGCATACAGAACATGCTTCTCGCCATCCATGCTTTGGGTCTTGGCGCTGTGTGGTTGGGAGAAATACTGAAAAACGCAGAGGCGGTCCGATTGCTCCTTGAACTTCCAGATACCAATGAACTTATGGCGGTTGTAGCACTGGGACATCCGGCATCACGGGATCAGCAATCGCAGCGCAAGGATATATCGGAAGTGATTCTGAATGAATGCTGATCACATCGGCAGATATACATGACATATAAGAATCGAATACTGTAAAGGAATGATATATGGCGGGTGATGTAGATGATCTCACAATCGAATATGAAGAGAACGGTCGTGTCATCGTAAAAGAGCTTGACAAGGTCATTCTTTCCAAAGGTGCCTGGGCTACTATTGTATATAGATACAAACAATGGGATAACCGGAAGGAAGATTACGGTAATGATCTCTATACGATCAGACGATACCGCAAGGTGAGTGGAAAATACTCTCAGCAGTCGAAGTTCAATATTTCCAGCAAAGATCAGGCATTAAAAATTATCGATGTCTTGCGGAAATGGACGGATGAACAGGCAGAATGACGACATGCCCCGACAGCATGTCCCGGAAAGAAAGAGCAAGTCTCAAATCAAAAGAGACATGAAAGTGCTTCAGAAGGTTGGGGAGCGCCTTGTTGATCTGTCGCCGAATCAACTGGAAAGGATTACATTGCCTGACGAACTCCGTGAAGCCATACGATTTGCCACAACACTTAAAAAACGTGAAGCATGGCGCAGGCATGTGAAGCATATCGGTGCGCTCATGCGCGGCATGGATATTGGTCCCATTGTTGCGGCACTCGAAGATATCGAACAGGGGCAGCGCCGAGAAGCCCGTAAACTTCACCGTATAGAAAAATGGCGTGACGAATTGATCCACGGCAATGCCGATCGTATCAAGGATATTTTGAATCAATTCTCAGAGGCGGATCGTCAACGACTGATGCAGCTCGGCAGAAACGCCCGAAAAGAAGAGCAGTTGAACAGGTCTCAGAAAGCATCAAGAGTTTTGTTTCGATATCTGAAGAAACTCGACAACGGGAGAAAAACCGAGATCGACGATTACTGAAAAAGCATCTCTTAAGGAAACATCATGCCCTCAATCAACCATCGCCTCGGCTATTTTACAGAATCGTTCATTCGCCACATGACACGCCTTTCCGATCAATACGGTGCGATCAATCTTTCACAGGGATTTCCCGATTTTGATCCGCCTACCGAACTTTTGAATGCTCTGGAAAACACCGCGCGACAGGGACCTCATCAATATGCAGTAACGTGGGGCGCACCGAAATTTCGACAGGCGCTGGCGAAGAAACAGTCACGATTCATGGGCATACCCCTCGACCCCGACAGCAATATCGTTGTGACCTGCGGCAGCACCGAAGCCATGATTGTCGCTATGATGACAGTCTGCAATCCCGGTGACAAGGTTATCATCTTTTCTCCGTTTTATGAAAATTACGGCGCAGACACTATTCTTTCCGGCGCTGATCCAATCTATGTTCCCCTGATACCGCCGGAGTTCTCATTCGACGCGGACGAACTGCGCCAAGCCTTCGAACAACGACCGAAAGCTCTTGTTCTCTGTAACCCGTCAAATCCGACCGGCCGCGTTTTCACCGCCGAGGAACTTACATACATAGCTGAACTGGCGATAGAATTTGATACCTTCGTTATTACCGACGAAGTTTACGAACATATCGTGTATGAACCGTATCGTCATCACTATATCGCATCGCTTCCCGGCATGTTTGAACGCACTCTTTCATGCAGCTCCCTTTCAAAAACATATTCCATAACAGGATGGCGTCTGGGTTACATCATAGCCGCAGCCCATATTATCGACGGTGCTCGTAAGGTACACGATTTCCTCACCGTGGGAGCCGCGGCCCCCTTACAGGAAGCGGCGGTCACGGCCTTGAACTTTCCCGATTCATACTATCAAATGATTCGATCGGATTATGCGGCACGCCGTGAGGCCATGCTGACCTATCTGGACGGAGCCGATCTCAAACACACAAGCCCCCAGGGTGCTTACTATGTCTTGGTGGACATATCAGAATTCGGCTGGGACAGCGACACGAGTTTTTGTGAATGGATGATCCGCGAAATCGGCGTTGCCGCGGTCCCGGGGTCAAGTTTTTTTCATGAGCCGGTAAATCACCTTATCCGTCTCCATTTCGCGAAACGTTTTGAAACGATCCATAAGGCTGGAGAAAGATTGTGTCGATTAAAGGACCGACTTTAGATGGTTGACAGACAGGTATAACCGTGAACGGGATGTCGACAATGACAGGGTTCAATTTTACCATTCATTTCCCGGGAGGCATATGCTAGACTTCCGCCGACAGAAACGGAAAGGATAGCAAGGGTCTTCTGTGTGCGGCAGATATCATAAGATCGCCATGACATATCCCTGCCGATGGGTGTATAAAGTCATTGGGTCGAATGAAGAACTGATGCATCGAGCCATTCAAGAAGTTGTGACGCCAAAGGCTTGCATTATTTGCCTTTCCAACTGAAGTTCGCGGGACAGATATCTGTGCATGAACGTTGCTGTGACGGTAACCGATGAAATGGGTCTCATCACCATTTACCGGAAGCTGCAACAGCATCCGGACGTAAAACTCGTTTTATGAGCCGTCGTCTCCCGGAACAACGATCTGAATAATACATCCGGCGGCACCTGCTGAAAAAGGCGGAAAAAATAGATGAAAAGCCATGAAATCGATTATGAAATACTGGGACATGATATGCAGATTGTTGAAGTAGAGCTCGATCCGGGGGAAACGGTTGTCGCCGAGGCAGGCGCCATGAACTACATGGATGACGGCATCACATTCGAAGCCAAGATGGGGGATGGATCACAGGGAGATGAAGGGCTTTTCGGAAAGCTGATGAGTGCGGGCAAGCGCGTCCTTACCGGCGAATCGATTTTCCTGACCCATTTCACAAACACCGGCAGCGGCAAGAAACGGGTTGCCTTTGCTGCGCCATATCCCGGTAAAATCATTCCATTTGATCTTTCTACCGTCGGAGGAGAACTCCTCTGCCAAAAAGACGCCTTTCTGGCAGCCGCTCTCGGAACCGAGGTGGGCATTGCATTCACAAAACGCATGGGAACAGGCTTCTTCGGTGGAGAGGGCTTCATTCTCCAGCGACTCCGTGGTGACGGCATGGCTTTTGTTCATGCCTGCGGTACTATCATCGAAAAAAAAATGAACAATGCTACGCTCAGGGTCGATACGGGATGTCTCGTCGCCTTCACGACGGGCATCGACTACAATATTGAAAGGGCGGGGAGCCTGAAATCAATGTTCTTCGCCGGTGAAGGACTCTTTCTGGCAACTCTCAAGGGGACGGGCACCCTACTCCTCCAGAGTCTGCCCTTTTCCCGTATGGCTGACCGTATTCTTGCTAATGCACCTGCGGGGGGAGGAAGCAGCAAAGGCGAAGGGTCCGTTCTCGGCAGAATCGGAACCATGTTCGAAAGGTAACTAGCTTAAACACTTCCCTGAACCCAAACGGGTGCGGCAGAGCCCGTAATATTGAAAGCGAGCGGACAATCGACATCACCATCAACACATGCCGCCACGGGGAGGAACACATGCCAGTCCGATGCAGATAAGAGGTATCAATGTTACTTGACAGGAAGCCGTATACCTTTGACCGAGTTATTCGAATTGCCATAGCAGTGGGGCTTGTCTGGGGCTTTGTTTGGCTCATGGGATATTTGAGCGACGTTTTGATTCCATTCGCCGTTGCCCTCCTTCTGGCATACATGATGAACCCCTTGGTACTGCTGATCCAGAAAAAAATACCCCATCGACTATCCGCCGTTTTTATAAGCATTCTCATTGTCATCGGATTGTTTATATTCATTTTCTGGCTGATCATCCCCATGATCATCAATGAGATCACTCATATGGGGCGACTGCTCTCCAATCTGGTAAACAATGCTGACATTGCCGAACGGGCGGCACGACGGCTCCCTCCCGACCTCTGGCAGGCCGTCAAGGACTATGTGGCCCGACAGGACATACAGGAATTGTTCAAAACGGAGAATTTCTGGAAGGCGGTTGAAGCGGTTGCACGCAAGGTTCTGCCGGGAGTATGGGGCTTTATCGCAGGAACGGCAACATTTATTATGGGACTTGTCGGACTCGCCGTTATCGGGCTGTACCTTTTCTTCCTTCTTCTTGATTATCAGAAGGTAAGCGACGGATGGAAGGAGCTGATACCTCCCGCCTACCGCGGACCTGTCGTCGGCTTTATCAACGATTTCGAGGCGGCAATGAACAGCTATTTCAGGGGGCAGGCAGCCGTTGCTTCAATTGTCGGAATCCTGTTTGCTGTTGGTTTTCTTCTCATCGGATTGCCACTGAGCATTATCATGGGTCTTTTCATCGGCATTCTTAACATGGTCCCTTATTTGCAGCTTATCGCCCTTATCCCGGCATTTCTGCTTGCCCTGTTTTCCGCAATTGAAACGGGGACCAGTTTCTGGGTGATTCTGGGCTTAACCGGCTCGGTCTTCATTGTCGTTCAGGTTATCCAGGATACCATCCTGGTACCAAAAATCATGGGAAAAGTAACGGGACTGAATCCCGCCATGATTCTTCTGTCATTGTCCGTATGGGGAAAGCTGCTTGGTATATTCGGGCTTATCATCGCCCTTCCCATGACCTTCCTCCTCCTTGTGTATTACCGTCGCTTTCTGGGAACGGCACCTGCTGATCATGATGCCGCCACTTCCTCGACGGGATAAACAAAGTTTTGATAAGGCGGATGAAAAGACCTGATTGATTATCAGACAGTTGACAGCAAGATACGCCAGGCTAAAACGGAACATACGTAACCCCGGAAATCATCGAATCGGATATCCGGAACTTTTATCCCGTTCTTATTCTTGATAATAGACATCATAATGAGGATCAGAGCATTTCGGCTTCTTAAATCGTCACGTGCGTATCCATCAACTCCCTGACATAAATGACACCATGCCGCTGCAGGTGTGAAAAGATGTTCTGATTTTCCAGAGCAGAATGTATTGTTGCCACCCGCGACAGGTGCTCTTCCAGCGTAATCGTCCCAAAAAGACCGATAACGTAGAAGAGAATATAAAGATACCGGTCAATAAAAACGGATGCGAAGATGACGCCGATAATCGTGAGCGGATACGAATATACCCTGACAAAAAGATTGAACATCTTGATCAATGGATTACGGGAAACCCTTGCATACAGCATAAGAGCCGAACTTTTATTGACATCGATAGATATTTCGCCCGTCTTGTATCGTTCAACCACCGTTCTGTGCAACAAAGCCCTGTTAACATCAATCATGGATATCACCTCCTTTTAAAAACCAATCTTTCATGAGACTTTTGTTGTCAGTTGCTACCATGTTTTTCTCCACTGCAGACTGTGACGCTATCCCTAGCACCTACACGGCATTAGCCAGCTTTTCAGCCGCAAGAGCAGTCAGAACGGACTGCCTGATTTCCCCCCACACATCAACGGGATCCATCACCGGGGAAGATATCAACTGGGGATACTGGCGCAACGCCTGAGCAGCAAGTGCTCCTGCCAATCTCATTCGGTTCTCATGTGTCGTATCTTTAGCTTTTTTAACTATATAGGGTGGTATTCGAAGCGAAATTCTGACTCTTCCGATTCGAATCTCGATCGGACGTCCCACAACATCGATCTCATTTCCCCGTTCCGCCTGCATCTTTGATGATGCCGGCGCATCACTAAGAGTTTTGACCGGCAGCGACTCGGCCAACGGGAACTGTCCGCTCCTATCCGCGGGGGTTAATGCAACCACACCATCCGAGATGACGTGCAATCCATCGTCCTGCGCCGCATTTTTCCTGCCTGCTGCAGAAACGTGCCATGCAGAAGTAAACGGCACAATCGGATTCTCTTCGCGAGGAAGAGTTTCCGTTTGTTTCTGAAAGGCTGTCGGTACGCGTCTCTTTATATCAATGGAAGTGTCGACATCCCTTTTCTCATCTTGTCTCTTCTGAATCGCGGTGCCACTTAACGTTTTGAAGCGCTTACCGATCTGATCGAGAGTTTTGCCGTCTATTACATTGAATCCGTTTGTTTCCCCCGCCTTCAGACTCAATTTACATATTTTGTTAATAAGTCGGGGAACACCATGATCTGAGTGCTCCCATAAAATGTCATATACATCATCGGTAAAAATTTGCTTCTCGCCACCTGCAAGATTCAAACGACTTTCCACATAGGCCTTGACAAGTGTTACCGTCGATATTTTCTCTATAAAACTATACGTGCCGATGCGTTGAAACAGGTTGGATCGCTTGGGATGTTCAAGACGACGAGCAAGTTCCATTTGACCGGCGAGCACCACCGTGAACAGATTGTGCTGATCATCCTGCATATTGGTAAGCAATCTCAGGTTTTCGAGATTAGTCTGTTTAATGACATTCGCTTCGTCGATACAGATGACAACCCTCTTACCTTCATCGAAAGTGTCAAAAAGTATCTTGTTGAATATTTCCAACAAATCGACTTTCCGTGCATCATTGCATTGTGCTCCCGTAAGCTGCCCGATGATTTCCTTCATGAGTTGGACAAACGTAATGCTCGGATTCGTTATCAGCGCTATTTTAAACCGATTATGATCAAGTGAGTCGATTATCATCCTGAGTGACAGTGTTTTGCCCAGTCCTGCATCACCAACTACGACGGCAATACACTCGTTACCCTCCTCGATAGCAAAGAGCGTTTCAGCTATTGCATTTTCCATTGATGCATGACAATCCACATACATCAACGGGTCGGGTACGTTGTCAAACGGCGGTTTTTGCAAGCCCCAATAGTTATAATACATACCATCACCTCCTCGGCATCAGGCTACGTTGAGGAATTATTCCCGCTAAAAAAAGAATGCAGCCATAAGAATCCACCTTCCGGAAGTTTTCAGTCTTCATGCGCTGCCAGATAGGCTGAGATATCATCTACAGAAAAGCGTCTCAGCCTGCCTAGCTTTAAACTTCGTATCTTTTTGATTTTGACAAGTTTCGAGAGTGTACTCCCGCTGATCTGTAACATTTCACAAACATGTTGTGTCTTTAAAAGGCTCAAAGTATTTTTTTTTCAAAATGAAAATGTATGGTTATCCCATCGTCTGCAATACTCTCGACTTCAAGTGCCATGCTCAACGATATCCCGTGAGTTGGGTGCAATGCGAAATTACTCGACCGACTTCCTACTGTCTGTTCCCGTGTCGACTTAATGAAGGCCACATCATTTTTTGAATCTGTCAACGGCATATCGTCGTTACAATGAACACTATATGAATTGTGGAACTGAAAAGCATTCTCCTTCATTGCTGATTCATACGAGATGAGTTCGCCGAACGATGAACGATTATTGACTCGTTCGCTCCCGAGTTCCCTGTTTTTTCTCCGTCTGACAATACAGATTTTTTCCATGAAACCTCTGCTTTCTTCTTAGGAAACCAGCCATGCCGACGATCTGTCCATATAGATGGTAACGGCAAACGAAAGTATTTCACTTGTGTATTCTTTTCATTAAGGTCACACTCGTGAGCAATTCTTCCATCCATTCCCCACTTCCCGATGAAGGGCATTCATTTGTTCCCATCACAGATAAGAATCATGGGAACCTGTCAAAGATATCGAATTGAAGACAAACGATAAAGTTTCTAATATCAGAAAGGAACATCCGCAGTGAAAGGAAAAAGGGACTGTGTCATGTGAGCGTACCCGGCGATAACTTCGACAGTCCGGTGGTCGTTGTTTTCAATGACCCATTTCTTTGTGACATCTCTCACGAGTGGGTTGCCTTTATCAGTTCCCAAAGAGCATGAATTTTGTTTTACATCCTTTTAAAGCTTTTGGATTATTTATAAGAAACACAAGAACATAATGCAATGAACCGGGTCATAACAGAACCGTGAAATCGGTCACACCATATAAATCATATTGACATCTTATTGATTATCATGTGTATCTTGACTAGCATTTGCTCGTAAAAGCGATGACGGATACTTCTTCGTAACGTTTCATTATATTGTGCAGTCCAAAGGAGAAGGTCATGAAAGATGATGTGCTGCGGGATATTACCAAACTCTGCCTTGAACTCGACGAGAAATCGTCGAAAATCTATGATCAGATTGCTTCTCACACCGATCAGGAGATGCTCAAGCATTTCTGGAAGGAAATGGCGGAAGAAGAACGAACTCATGTAAAATTCTGGAACACGATCGTTGAGATGGCGGAACATGGCATGCTTCCCCAGGTATTCGAGGATCCGGCAAAAACAAAGCGGGAACTCGAAGACATACGGAATAAAGTTAATACACTCTGGAATAAATTCGAACAGTCACCAGACAGTGCCGACCCGTTTCTGATGGCATACAGGATGGAATTTTACCTCCTGCATCCCGCAATCGGGACACTTTTCCATTATATGAAGGGAGTTGGAGCGGAAAACAATCCGGCGGACACCTATGAAAACCACCTGGCAAAACTCAACATCATGATCGGGGAACACGGATCTATGAATCCCGAGTTGGAGCTGCTGGCGGAAGCGATTCAAACCTTATGGGAAAGAAACAGAGAGCTTGCCCGCAAGAGTTCCCTTGATGAGTTGACAGAGGTTTTCAACAGACGGGGTTTTTTTGATACAATCGAACCGCTGTTGCACCTTTCGCAGAGGCATCAATACGCTGTGGGTGTTATGATGACCGACATTGACGATTTTAAGAAAGTCAATGACACACACGGTCACCAGACAGGCGACAATGTTTTGAAGGTTGTGGCGTCAATCCTGAGGGACAATGTGAGGTCCTCAGATATCGTGGGACGATACGGGGGAGAGGAATTTGTCATCTTCTTTAATGATGTAGAGAAAGAAAGATTCCTTCGAATCGCTGAAACCATCAGACAAAAAATAGAACGGGTGACTCAAGACACCATTCCGGTCACGGTCAGCATCGGACTCGCCATGGGTATAATCCATCATTACGTCAATGATGAAATTTTGCATCTTATCAATCGAGCCGATGAATCTCTGTATCATGCAAAAAGAAGTGGGAAAAACAAAGTGATTATGGACTGATGCCCTTTGTCCACACCTCATCACATCACCACTGGCGGGTATCGGCATCACATTGATATAATGAATCATATGTTTCAAGCGGAAGGTCAGACATAAGTGAATCGTTACCCAAACGAAAATTCATTTGAACAGTTGATCACGGTTTTTTTCCGTATAAATCTCAGCTACCTGAAGGACCGGCACAACCGACTGTCCGATTTCGGAGGGCGAGTTATGTCGATTTCCTTCATTGCCCATTTTAGCTATCCGGTTTTGTCTATAAACATGGTGACCGGCAGGCAGCGCCTTTACGGTTCCCACCAGGAAAGGTAAGTGGCTATTGTGAATCAACTGCATGGGCAAGCGTGTAATGAGATGGAAACGTATGACGTTACAGTAGTCGGGGGTGGGGCCGCCGGTTTGATAGCGGCAGCTCAATCAGCTGAAATGGGAGCCAAAACACTCCTGCTGGAAAAAATGGATCGACCCGGCAGGAAGCTTCGTATCACAGGGAAAGGGCGGTGCAATCTCACAAATATTGTTTCTCTTCCGGAATTTATCGATCATTTCGGTCGAAACGGCCGTTTTCTCCATCAGGCATTTTCCCGTTTCTTCAGTGAGGATCTCATAGATTTCTTCGAGAAAATCGGTGTGAGAACCGTCGTTGAACGGGGAGGAAGGGTTTTCCCGGCAAGCGAGAAGGCCCAGGATGTAGTAGACGCGCTTGCTTCTCTTGTCAAGCGCAGAGGTGTCGCAGTTGTCACCGAATCGCCGGTGCAACGACTCATTATTGAAAACGGAATCATCAGGGGCGTTTCGGTATCATCAGTTCACACCAGAGAAAGTAACCCGCCGTCTTCCCAGGTCGCCACACAGATATACCGGTCCGATCATGTCATCATTGCAACCGGTGGAGCGTCATATCCTGCCACGGGTTCATCCGGTGACGGATACCGACTCGCCGAATCCGCCGGGCATACGGTCATACCAATCCGACCGGCCCTTATACCGCTGGAAACCGCCGGCACATGTTCATCGAAACTGCAGGGGCTCAGTCTTCGAAATGTGACCGCGGCGGTTATGGTAAACGGCAAGAAAAAGAGCACCGCCATGGGAGAAATGATTTTTACCCACTTTGGAGTTTCAGGACCGATCATTTTATCTCTCAGTGGTAACGCAGTTGATGCCCTGCGATCGAATCAATCCGTGGCAGTCTCAATAGATCTTAAGCCCGCCCTGGATGAAGCAAAGCTGGAGGATCGGCTGCTTCGTGATTTTGCTCAGCAGGGGAAAAAGTATTTTAAGACATACCTGAAAGAATTGCTTCCAAGGAAACTTATTCCCGTTTGCATCGAACTTACGGGAATCAACGGTGATAAACTCTGTCATCAGATTACAGCAACGGAACGGAGAATGCTGCTGATGTGGTTGAAGGACTTTTGCCTACCCGTAACAGGCCATCAGCCGCTTGCCGAGGCAATCATAACGGCAGGCGGCGTCGATACGAGAGAGATCAACCCCCGGACCATGGAATCGAAGCTCGTACACGGATTGTATTTCTCCGGTGAAGTACTCGACATTGCAGCAGACACCGGCGGTTTCAACCTGCAGGCAGCATTTTCGACGGGCTGGCTTGCCGGACGGCATTGCGGATTGTCTTCTCACGGATGAATGGAACAAACCGATATTTCAGCCTTCGTCGTCGCTTTTTATTTTTTCCAGCAATTGCTGAACCCCTCGATTGCTGGGGTTTATGGACAGGACAAAATGTAACCGCTCAATAACATCCTCTTTCAACGTGCTATCACGTGTAGTTCGGTATCGGGCATACCTCATCCGAGCAAGGTTTACATGGGCTTCTTCCTGGAATGAATTGAAAGAGAGAGACTTTTCATAAGCATGAAATGCTTTTTCTTCATGACCTGTATCTTCATAGATTGAGCCAAGATTGTTCCAGGCCTCAGCATTGCCGGGATCGAGTTTCAACACTCCCAGAAAGCAGTTGATTGCTTTGTCATAATCGCCAAAATGAACACAGAGCGTTCCAAGATTAAAAAACGCCTTCATATGAGAAGGATCCCTTTCGAGAACATTCTCATACTCACGAATCGCCTCATCAAACATGTCATACCGATCATAGAGGACTGCCAGACAGAATCGTGGTGCAACAGCATCAGGATTTACACCCAGCGCCTTACGATACTGATCAACGGCGGCATGGTAATTTCCTTCCATTTCGAGAACCTGAGCAATATTCAGCATGGCTTCAATGTTCCCCGGATTCAACTGAAGGGCACGTTCGTACATATTTTTTGCACTTCCCGATCTATCCATCCTTTCATATACATAACCCAGATTATTGTATGCATCGGGGTTATCCGGCTCCAACTCCACAACTTTTTCAAAACAATGAAGAGCATCTTCGTAACATTCTCGCTGTAAGTATATGAATCCCAGATTGATATAGGCATCTGTCAGCGTATTATCCAGCTTGACAGCCTCTTTGTATGCATCGATGGCCTTTTTGGAATCAGGACATGAAACATCATAGTGATAACCTTTGACAAACCATTCTCTCGCATTTTGTTTTTTATTCATAAGGACAGCCTTTCACTTGCTCTGATCCGTCAGCGTGATGATATTGATTCGCTATAGTTTATTGAGCATGAACTTTCTGATGTCTCCCCAGATATGAACGGGATCATCCAAATGTGAAGATATAACGTGGGGGTTCTCCTGAAGAATCCGAGCCGCCAGAACTCCGGCCATCTTGACCCGCTTTTCCTGTGTGGAGATACGTGCCTGGCAGATTACATGTGCCGGTATATGTATTTCCACGCGATGCTGGCCGACCACAATCTCTTCCCGTATCTCCTTGTCAGGACACTTCTCAGCCAAAATGGCTTCTTTCCCCCTGATTTCAGTTATCTCCTC
>DSDU01000177.1 GCA_011056835.1 Deltaproteobacteria bacterium | reverse complement strand
TTCTGGAGGCCCATTGATAAATGGGCCGCGCGAATGCGCGGCAAAGTCAAGTATTTTTTATAAATTTTAACCATTTTTTACGTGGAGACTCTAAACTCTAGCATGAAGTATTAACCGTGAGTATTTTCTTTTTGAGGAAAACAACAGACTATATAGTGAGGAGACAGTCGACACATAAAAGAATGAGACACATTAATTTGCGCAGATAAAAACAAAAGTGTTGCAGGAAGAACAAAACACAACCGTCCGTTGCCTTCACGATACGGTCTTGTCAAGGATATACATTATCGAGGGAACCGATTCTCTCATGGCTGTCGATGTTGGAAGTCACGGGGCTGCGAATGATACGGTAGAATATATAAGGAGGCGCCTCAAGCGGGATATTAGTGATTTACGCTATATTACACATTTTCATATTGACCACATCGGCGGGATCGGTCATCTGATCGAGATGTGCGGGCCTCTAACAAAAGTTCTGTTCAATTATGGTGTTAAAGATTACCTCAGTGGAAAGAAAAAATTTCACTCATAAGAAACTGGATTACCGGTTTCATGCCGGCATCGCTCCTCAGCGTTCGACACGTAAGGAGAACATCCCACCTGATCTTTATGAATTGTACGGGAATTCCGCTTCCAGGAGTGAGAAATTATGTGAATCTTTCTTTCGATAAAAGCAGAATTACGTACTTCGGCACGGGTGATACGTGGCGATGTAAGCTGGGCTTTGAAGCATGGGAGGTGATTGATACACCCGGGCACAGCGAAGACTCAATTTCTTTTTATAATGATGCAACCGATGAATTCATTTGCGGGGATTCGATTATCAATATATCCAGAAACGGTGGTGATATTCTGAATCGCTTTAATTGGAGTGGAGACAGGATCGAGGAATCATTCTCATGTGTATCAAAACACTGTCACCGAACCACGTTTATCCGGGACATGGAGATACCATACGAGATGATTATAATGCATTACAAAATGTAATTGTCTTTTGATGCGGCGGCGATAATGCGCCATTTCCGGTATTGTGTATGAAACGATTTATCGGGATGCGGCGTCCAGGCTATTATGAGAAATTTTTGGGTGAGGGAGGTTCCATATGACGAAAAGTTATCGCAGAAGCATTTACGGCGTCATCGCTGTATTGATCGCTGTTTTTCTCTGCGGATGCGTGGTTGCAACAAAGAAAACAGCGATTTCTCCCCAGATAAGAGAAATCTTTGACGGGACATATAAGGTTGATCCGTATATGGAGAAACATAAGCCTGTGACTATAGCGATTCTTCCATTTACTGATAAATCCAGGAGCAGACAGGGGACGGAGACGGTGAGAAGATATTTCTACAATCACTTCAGCTCTCTTCCTTTTAAAGACATGGAACTGCATCGTGTGGACTACCTTCTCAAGAAAGCGGGATTGACCGACCCGGACGTTATTAAAAATAAAAAACCGCAGGAGTTGGGAAGGATACTCAATGTCGATGCCGTGGTGTACGGATCGATATCCGACTTCGATAAAATATTTGCCGTCATTTATTCACAGGTGGCGGTCGGTGCCATGATAGAGATGTATGATACCCAAACGGGTAATTTTCTGTGGAGTGGCACACATACGGCAAGAATTCAGGAAGGCGGCATTTCCACGACACCTATCGGGATTATTGCCACGGTCATTGCCACATCAATGAATGTGCGGGATATTCAGCTTCTCCGTGCCTGTGACGATCTCTTCCGTGATATGGTCAAGACTATTCCGGTTCCGACTATTGCAGAGACCGCCCGGCCCCCCGTCATTACGATCATGACGCAGGATACTCAAGGGCAGCCAAAAAAAGGGGGTGATGAAATTAAGGTTGTCATGCAGGGAACGGCAAGGATGAGGGCCTATTTTGATATCGGGGAATACAAAAAAGGCATCGATATGAAAGAAATCGAAGAAGGGGGATATTTCGGCGTCTACCGGGTTGTGCCCGGAGATAATGTATCTGATGCGGTCATTATCGGTTATTTGATTGATGATAACGGCAATACAGCTCAATGGGTCGATGCGGTCGGTACGGTTACCCTTGATACGACCCCCCCTGATAAACCGAAGAATCTCAATGCAGTAGGAAGAAGCACCTTTGTTCTGTTGGGTTGGGGTAAAAATAAGGAGCCCGATCTTGCAGGTTATAGGGTCTATCGAAGCATGACACCACTTAGCGGTTTTGATCAACGGGCGGAGATGGAATTTAATAAATACACCGATGAAGGGCTCGAGAATTCGGTTAAGTATTTCTATAAGGTTTCTGCATTTGATATGGCGGGAAATGAAAGTGAAAAAACGGATGCTGCGATCGGTATGCCGGTTGCTCCTGGCCCAACCCCGGTCTCAGGTTATATAAATTCGGATACGGTATGGTATGCCGGCGCAAGCCCATATGTTTTGGAAAAGCTTGTTGTGATTAAGGATAAAGCACTTCTGACAATAGAACCGGGCACGATCATCAAGTCAAAGGGGTCGGCACTCGTAGTACAGGGACGGATGAGTGCCGTGGGAGATGAAAGGCACCTGATTCGTTTTGAAGGAATGGATGGTGCTCTCTGGCAGGGAATCCTCTTTGAAAACGTGAGAGAAAAAGAGAATAATCTGCGATTCTGCAGTATAAGAGATGCACAGTATGGTATTGTATGTCAATCGTCATCTCCGACCATAGAGGACTGCGAACTGACGCAGAACAGCACAGCAATCCAAACGTCCGGATCTTTTTCCAAGCCCATAATAATGCGCAACACGATTCGGACGAACAAGGCGGTGGGTATTGATGTTATCAATGGATCCCAACCGATTATCACCCGCAACAAAATACATGCGAACGGCAAAAGCGGAATCGCCGTGGACAAATCAGCACCCATCATCAAAGAAAATACAATTATTCAGAACAACGGTTCAGGTATTGCGACAGGGGAAAGCCAGGCGACGATAACTGAGAATAACATTTATGATAACAGTCCCTTTAATGTGACGGGAATGGTGAATGGAGAAGCAGTGAATGCCAGTGATAACTGGTGGGGTACGACGGACATTCTCCGAATCTTGTCCGGTGTAAACGGAAAGATTACTATTCGTTCAGTTTTGGATAGGCATCATCCGGAAGGACAGCCGCTGAAGCTTCCAATATTGGAGAGTAAATTGGGGGGCGAGATAACCAGCGATTGCTATTTGACGCTTTCGAGCAGCCCGTATAGGGTGAAGAAGGACGTTTGTATTGACAAAGGCGCTACAATTTTAATTGAACCGGGTGTAACGGTGCTGTTTGATCAAAACACGGCATTCAATGTGAAAGACGGCGGCATCGTTGCGAAGGGGACTGCAAAAGCGCCGATCTATTTTACCGCGTCAGCTGAGTCACCGTCGCCGGGATTTTATTCGAATGTGGCCCGGTTTACCGGAGAGAAAACAAACGTCAACAGTTTCTTCGAGTATTGCGTCATATCATATGCGACGACGGCATTTGATATCAATTCAGGAACTCCCCAGATATCATATTGCCATATTGCAGGCAATTCGCAGAGCGGCATCTATTGTAGAAACGATGCAGCGCCTAAGATATTTTATAACACATTTACGGATAATTTCGGCGAAGGAGCGATACGATGCGTCGGAATGTCAAAACCGATCATCAACTATAATAACTTTGTGAACAATTCGGTGGCCATCCAGTCGTTCTCGTCGATATACATCGATGCTCGAAATAACTGGTGGGGAGCGGCACCCCCGGATAAGAATCAAATATGGGGTACCAATATCAATATCGAACCGTGGTTGGATGTCCCGGAAAAAAAGGCTTTCACCCAGAAAGAATAAAAATGGAGAGAAGAAAGTTTCTGCAGATACTTGGCAAGGGTTTCTTTGTATCATCATTTTCCGGTGTCTTTCCAACAGCGGCATTCGGGAAAACAGCCTTTGATTATGCTCTTGAGGGGCAGAACTTTTTACAGAATGGTGCGTATCATAAAGCCATAGAGGTGCTTCTCAAGGCGGTTGAAATGGATTCCGAAAGCGATTGGGCCTATGGATTGTTGGGGAGATCGTATAGAGCACTCCATAAAGAGGCCGAGGCTGTGGATGCTTTTAGAAAAGCAGTCAGGTTGAATCCGGAAGATGTTTATTCACGGATGATGATAGAAATGATTACCCAGAAGCCGGTCCCCAGATTACAAAAAGAGACAGAACCGCTGACTCCTCTGGAAATAAAGGCCCGGAAGGAAGAAGCTGACATTCTGGCATCTCTGGAATCCGATGAGGAGCTTACCTATAAAGTAAAGCGCGTCGTTATCGACGCAGGGCATGGTGGATTTGATTCCGGAGCAGTCGGGAGGAACGGGTTGAAAGAGAAAGACGTTACGCTGGACCTCGCTCGCATGCTCCATCAAAAGATCGAAAATGAGGGTAAGATAAAACCGTTCCTGACAAGAACGGATGATTACTACGTTCCCCTCTCGGACCGGACGACCATCGCCAACCAGTTTCAGGCGGATCTCTTTATCAGCATTCATGTTAATGCAAGTAAAAACAGAAGCGCTCAAGGATCGGAGACATACTACTGTTCCGAGACGGCATCTAATCGAGAGGCGGCCCGGGTAGCTTCGCTAGAAAATTCTGTTCTCAAATATGATGAACCGATCAAGGCGAAAGAAGGGTATATCGATATCGAAGAAATATTGTTTCGGTTCGAACAAAGGCTGAACTGGAAAGAAAGCGGTGTGTTTGCCTCAACATTTCAGAAACGAATCGAGGAAAAGCTTCCATTGAAAAGTCGGGGTGTCAACGCCGCTAATTTCTTCGTCCTCAGACGGGCCAGAATGCCCTCTATTTTGTTAGAGATAGGCTTCATATCCAACTCAGATGATGAATTCCGACTCGGGCAGCGGACCTTTCGACAGAGAATTGTCGATTCAGTTGCATGGGGATTATGATGGATCAACGAAAACGATTATCCATGATTGCCATGTGCATGTGGATTTACATGATGTTCGCAGCATGTTTTTTTTTCATGCTTCAGCACTATAATGCCCATGCTGCCGATATCAATGATATCATTTTTAAAGGCGCCGATTATCATTACAAGGGTGCGTTGGATGAAGCGATCGCGTCATTTCAAGAGGCTGCTCGACTTGATCCGAACAATGAATTCGTCCATAATCAACTGGGGCTCCTTTACGCCAAGAAAGAACGAAATGATGATGCCTTCAGGGAGTTCAGCACGGTTGTGAAAATTGACCGACGCAATATCTTTGCGCTTCTTTGGATCGGCATCTTATACCTTAAGCAAAGCAACATGGACCGGGCTTTTGAAACATTTCATGAAATTACGGTGATAGATCCGAATAATGCCGATGCGTATTATTTTATCGGCTCTATTTACAATTTCAGACGCAACCCCGTCAAGGCGATCGAATATCTCAAGAAAGCCCGGGATGCTGACTCGGATGAAGCAGATACGCATTATCGACTGGGGAGAGCCTTTCATAATGTTGATATGATTAACAACGCCTATCTGGAATACAACAAGGCGGTGGAGCTGAAACCGACATACACGAAAGCGATCAACGAAATCGGATGGATATATTACAATCAGGGAAATTATGATGCTGCAATCAGTGAATGGGAAAAAACATTGTCCATAAACCCCAAAGATGAGGACGCCATATCGAACCTGGCCAGGGCATATAACGAAATAGCGTTCCTGGCTTTATCAAATGAAAATACGGCTCATGCCGTAGCTTACTGGAATAAAACGCTTTCCATCATGCCGAACAACAAGGCGGCACAATATTACCTTAAACAATACCAGAAATGAAGAAAACATATTATTCATTGCAGGCTAAAATAGCATATTGCAAGGTTGCGAACAGTTTGTTATTGTATGTTGCTTTAAAAAGACAAGACAAAGCGGTTGCAAGTCGTGAGTAGCTTTGAACGAATAAGGAGGACATCATGAAGAAAAGAATGTTTGTTGTGGCGGCAATTGTTATCGGGATGTGTTTCATGACCGGTGTGGTAGGTGTCTCTGCACAGCAAGGTGTCGGAGTGGGAGAATATGTACAGAATGTAGGCACCGCGGGAAATGTCAACTGGTCGACTGGGACCTTGATGGCAGTTGGTATCGGTTCCCCTCCTGAAAGGTTTTACGGAAAACCGCAGGCACGTCCTATGGCGATGAGAGCAGCGCAAGTCGATGCATACAGAAAATTACTTGAAGTAGCGAACGGAGTCCGTGTCGACTCAACAACATTGGTAAAAGATTATGCTGTTGAAAGTGATGTCGTCCGGACACAGGTGGAAGGGATAGTGCGAGGGGCGACAATAGTAAAGACGGAATATCTGTCGGACGGAACGGTTGAGGTCACTGTGGCAATGCCGTTGAGTGGAGCAGGTAGCAGTCTGGGCCAGGCCGTTTACCCGAGAATCATGGAATCAGCAGGATTCCCCCCGGCGCCGCCCTCAGGCTATCCGGCAGTTCAACCCGTTCCTTCGGTTCCAACGCCCGCAGCTCCACAAGTACCGGCACCGGCTGCCCCGGTTGGCGAGGTTTTTACGGGATTGGTTATCGATGCCCGTGGTATTCAGGCCAGACCGGCCATGTCGCCGAAAGTTATTGATGAAAACGGGGAAGAGGTCTACGGTTCCATGCATGTCGATCGTGAATATGCCGTTCAGCAGGGGATGAGCGGTTATGCCCGTGACTTGACGGCAGCGCAGAGCAACGCCAGGGTTACCAATAATCCACTCACCGTGAAAGGCATCAAATCAGATGGACCCGGTAAGTCAAACATTGTCATCGGCAGTGCGGATGCAAATCAGCTGCGGGCTGCGTCGGAAAATTTAACATTTCTGAAAAAATGTCGTGTCATGATTGTCCTGGACTGAAATAGTATTAACGAAACTGTAGTAACGAAGAAATAGCTGATCATTATAACCGCAGTTGCCGTTATGACGGCGGCTGCGGTTTTTAATATCCATGAAATTATTTCCAGGGAGACGCAACCTTGTCGAGTCGAATCGTTGTTATGAACGATGAAATGGCAAGTAAGATTGCAGCAGGGGAAGTTGTGGAGCGGCCCGCTTCTATCGTCAAAGAACTGGTAGAAAATGCCCTTGACGCCAATGCCGATGATATACGTGTGGAACTTTTCGGTGGTGGCAAGGCGGCCATCAAGGTAATGGACAACGGCGACGGAATGGACCGGGAAGATGCAGTGCTGGCTTTCCAACGATATGCAACAAGCAAGATAAAGACATTTGAGGATATATATGCAATCTATTCTTTCGGATTCAGGGGTGAAGCGCTTCCCAGTATTGCATCAATATCAAAGATCGAAATGCTCACCAGAAGAAGAACCTCGCAATCGGGAACGCGGATTATTGTAGAGGCAGGACAGATCAAAAACGTGATCGATGCAGGATGTCCTGTCGGTACCTCCGTTACTGTCACCGATATTTTTTCGCTTACACCGGTACGACAGAAATTTCTGAAAAAAGACACTACTGAACAGGCACATTGTGTTGATGTCGTTTTTAGATCGGCGTTGGCGCATCCAAATGTCAGCATAACGGTTTCCGCAAACGGCAAAGAAATGTTTTCGGTCCTGAAGACGTTAGATCATGAAGAAAGAATCGCACTGATCTACGGGAGTGCGATGATGAAACAATTTATAAATGTTGAAACAAGGAACGATGCCGTCAAACTGTGGGGCATGATTTCAAAGCCGAGCCTTACCAGATCAAATACAAAAGGGATTCTTTACTTTGTCAATGGGCGATATGTTCGTGACAGTTTAATCCACAACGCAATTATGACATCATACCGTCGGCTCATCGAGATGAAACGATTTCCTTCGGTAATTTTGTTTTTACACGTTCCTCCTTCGATGATTGACATTAACGTTCATCCGGCAAAAACAGAAATACGATTCAAAAATCCCGGAGAGATTCGTGAAATGATAATCAATGCCTTTTCAGCGGTCCTGGCAGATGATTCAATGCCGTCCGGGCAGGCAATTAATCGTCATGACGACGATGTTCCCTCCGTATCGGAGAACTATCAGGCGGGAGTTCGAGAGTCGCTTCGACGATACACACTCTTCTCAGGAAATAAACAATTATATTATAAGAGAACGGATGCGGATCCAGAGGAAGCTCATAGGATAGATGAAATGTTTGCGGTGAAAGAGAAAGATGAGACGGGATTCAAAGCCTCCCTTTTCTCATCCCTCGTGTATATGACGACCATTGACGGAACGTACCTGGTCTTTCAGGACTCCAACGGCTTGGTAATTATTGATCAGCATGCCGCTCATGAACGGGTTTTTTATGAAAAACTGAAGAAATCTTCATATCTGAAAAAGTCTCCTCGTCAGGAACTGATGCTTCCGGAAATCATTGATTTGACCCCGACTCAATTTTTATTGATGATGAGCAATGTCAATATTTTCCGTGATATGGGATTCGACCTGCATCAATACGGAGATAATACCGTTATTTTAAAGTCGGTACCGTCTGATATGCCGCTTACAGGGGGCACGTCTCTTATTCATGATATGATTTTCGAAATAGAATCAACGGGAAAATCTTCAAGTATTGAGGAGATACGTGAGAAAATATTAGTGATGGCGGCGTGTAAATCAGCGGTCAAAGCTCATCATCGCCTATCAACGGGAGAAATTAAGAAACTTTTGAAAGAGCTGGACTCTGTCCCTAATGTGTCAACCTGCCCTCATGGAAGGCCAGTCTTTATAAGGATTGAAACAGAGGATCTTGAGAAGCTGTTCCGGAGAAAATGAATCATGAATCACGGGGCTTTTTTGAGATAATGGAAAAGTACCTTTAAAAATTGAGAATTATGCCGATCGGTTTACTTGATTTTACCTTGAATGCATGAATGTAAGAACTGCACGTCACTATCATGATGAAATGAATAAAAAGCAGCGTCTTGTCATCATCATCGGCCCTACGGGAGTTGGTAAAACCGATCTGTCATTGAAATGTGCCGCCACATTCGGGGGGGAGATAATCAGTGCTGACTCGATGCAGGTGTACCGCTATATGGATATCGGAACGGCAAAACCGACGATCGAGGAGCGGCAATCGATTCATCATCATCTTCTTGATGTGGTCAATCCCGATGAACAATTTAATGCTGCCTTGTTCGCAAAGTCGGCAGCGGGAATTATCGACAATTTGACGAGTCGAGGAAAGACAATCTTTGTTGTCGGTGGGACCGGTCTCTATGTAAGATCCTTGGTGGGAGGGCTTTTCGAGGGTCCCCATGCTGACCGGGCTTTACGCGAAGCTTACAGACAGGATCTTATGAAATATGGAAGCTGTTATCTGCATGAGAGGCTGAAAGACGTAGACCCGGGTGCAGCACGGAAAATTCATCCGAATGATGCTGTCAGGATAATTCGAGCTTTGGAAGTTATTGAGCAAACTGGTGAATCTATCATCAAAAAACATGATGAGCATCGATTCGGTAATCGCCGATATGAATATTTAAAGGTTGGGCTCACCATCGGCAGATCATCCTTGTATGATAAGATTAATAAGAGGACCAATCATATGCTTCGCACCGGATTGGTAAGTGAGGTAGAAACTCTCCTGAGCAAAGGATACAGCGAGAACCACAAACCGATGCAATCCATGTGTTACAAATATATAATAGAATACATAAAGGGGGGGCTTGAACTGTCAGAATCAATAAGGCTCATAAAACGGGACACCAGGCGTTACGCAAAGAGGCAGTTGACATGGTTTAAACGAGAGGAGGACATCACGTGGTTTGACCCGGACGACGAACCACGAATCATTAATGAAATAGCGCGATTTATAGGACACGGATATCAGTAAAATTACTTGACTTCAACGGTGTATACATATATTTATTCTGATCAATATCAACGAATTTGTGCAACAGATTTGTTTTTGTATCGTAAGGCTGATAATAATGAGACGGATATTTAAAGCATAACAGCTTTTTAAAGGAAAGGAGGACATGATGAACTATCGAAGGACATTGATCATCTTGGTTGTGATAACTATTGGTGCTTTTCTATTCTCCTGTGCTCCGAAGGAGAGGAAACCGGTCAGTCAACTTGATACCCCCGAGCACCACACATACACCGGAATGAAGCTGATGGATCAGGGCAAGTATGGAGATGCCCAGCGGGAATTTGAGCTTGCGCTGGAGTTGAATAGAAAATTTTCAAAGGCATACACCGGAATGGGATTGGTTACCGCATACCAGGGTAATTTCAAGCAGGCTTTCAAGTACATGAAAAGTGCCAAAAAGTATGCCGAATCAGACGATGAAGCAGTCTTTTATCGTGTGGGCATGGTGAGATTGTACACCATGGCTAAACCTGATGATGGATGGCTTGAAGATGCGGAAGGCGAATTTAAAAGGGCCGTCAAGATCGATCCGAAATCGTCGGCAGCACATTATTTTATGGGCCTCGCGTACAAAGTAGCCTTGGAATTCGGCAAAGCCTCAGATATGTTTGCAAAGGTGCTCGACCTGGATGACAAATATGTGCGGGAAGCGGATAAAGATTGGAAACTGGTTCAGAAAATTCAACGGGCAATGCCGGGAACCATCACCGGCAAGAAAATAGCACTTGTCGAGAATATTACCCGTGCCGACGTCGCAGCGCTGTTCATGGAAGAGTTGAAAATTGACGAGCTGTACAAACGGCGTGGGGTAAAGACGTTCGATACCACGTTCAGGGATCCCGAAAAATTTAAGGATATAAAGGAAAAACCGGCTGTTACCGCAACTGATATCGGAGAACATGTTTTAAAGAATGATATCGAGGGTGTTCTCCGGATCGGTGTCCGGGGTCTCGAAGTTTACCCCGATGGAGCATTTCATCCTGATGATCTCATCAATAGAGCAGCCTATTCAATGATGATTGAAGATATCCTCATAAAAGTTAATGACGATAGAGAATTGGCTACGAAATTTATTGGTTCGACATCGCCATTTCCCGATATGAGAAGTGATCTTCCATATTTCAATGCGGTCATGGTCGTTACTTCCCGGGGAATTATGGAAACAAAAGATTTTACCACAGGTGAATTTGCTCCCTTAAGTACGGTCTCAGGAGCGGATGCCTTATTAGTTATTCGCAAATTAAAAGAAGAGTTACGGTTTTTCTAAAGACGTTCCATTTTGAGCGAAGTGAAAAGGCTAAGGTGGTGCTGCGACTGCCTTAGCCTTAACTATAAAAAAAGAATGCTGTCATGGGGGTTCAATGGGGAAAAACATGATTGAAAAAGGATACGATCCTCTTGATATTGAACAGAAGTGGTATCGTCAGTCTCTCGAACAGGGGTTTTTCAGAGCAGAAGACAAAAGTGAAAAAAAACCATACGCAATAGTCATCCCTCCACCCAATGTCACGGGAATGCTGCACATGGGGCATGCCCTGAACAACACGATCCAAGACATTATGACGCGATTTAAAAGGATGCAGGGATACAATGCACTATGGATGCCCGGGACAGACCATGCCGGTATAGCCACACAAAATGTGGTTGAACAGGAACTGGCCAAGCAGGGTCGGACACGGCATGATCTGGGCAGGGATAAGTTCGTAGAAAAGGTCTGGGAGTGGAAGAAAAAGTACGGCGGCATCATCCTGAATCAGCTTCAAAAACTGGGATGTTCCTGCGATTGGGATCGGGAGCGATTCACGATGGATGACGGACTCTCTCGGGCCGTACGGGAGGTCTTTGTCAGGCTCTACAACGACGGGCTGATCTATCAGGGAGATTACATTGTCAACTGGTGTCCCCGATGTCACACCGCCATTTCCGATCTCGAAGTGGAGTATACGGAAGAGCGGGGTGGTCTCTGGCATATCCGGTATGAATTTGCCGATGGTAATGGCGAGATAGTGGTCGCTACAACAAGACCCGAAACAATGCTGGGTGATACGGCCGTAGCCGTAAATCCCGGCGATGAACGTTACAAAGCTATGGTCGGGAAAGAAGTGATACTTCCATTGATGAACAAAAAAATACCGATTATCGCTGATGATTACGTTTCTCCAGAATTCGGCAGCGGTGCCGTCAAGATTACCCCTTCATGTGACCCCAATGACTTTGAGATGGCCCATCGGCACAATATCGAAATCATTATCATCATGGACGGCAGTGCAGTAATCAACGAAAACGGCGGTCCCTATCAGGGACAGGACAGATATGAAGCCCGGCAGAATGTAATCGAGGACCTGAAAAAAGGGGGATACCTCGTCAAAGAAGAATCGTATACACACAATGTGGGGCGGTGCTATCGATGTAAGACGATCATCGAACCGGCCGTCTCCAAACAATGGTTTGTCAAGGTCAAGCCTCTTGCCCGAGTGGCCAGTTCCGCCGTGGTAAAGGGAAAAACAAAGATCGTACCCACTATGTGGGAGGGAACCTACTTCGATTGGATGGATAATATACGCGATTGGTGTATTTCACGGCAGATATGGTGGGGGCATCGTATTCCCGTGTGGTACTGTGATGAATGCAATGAAATCATCGTTTCCAGTGAGGATCCGACACATTGTACCAATTGCCAGGGGGATACCTTACGCCAGGATGAAGATGTTCTCGACACATGGTTCAGTTCGGCGCTCTGGCCGTTTTCTACGCTGGGGTGGCCCGATAAGACAGAGGCCCTGGAGACATTCTACCCCACGTCTCTTCTTGTCACCGGTTTTGATATACTCTTTTTCTGGGTTGCCCGCATGATGATGATGGGATTATACGCAATGAAAGACGTTCCCTTCACCCACGTCTATCTCCATGCACTCGTCAGAGATGAACACGGAGATAAGATGAGTAAATCTAAGGGAAATATCATAGATCCCCTGGAGATGATCGACAAATACGGTGCCGATGCATTTCGATATACCCTGACGGCATTCACCGCTCAGGGTCGAGATGTAAAAATGTCAGAGGAGAGGATTCAGGGTTATCGGTTCTTTGTCAATAAGATATGGAATGCTGCACGGTTCTGCTTTATGAATCTTCATGATTACCCTGCGGAGGGCGTAACGCCTGCGCCGGAGGATTATTCAATCGGTGATCGATGGATTAGAGACCGCTTGAATCAAATCATTAAAGAGACCGTGGCGTCGTTTGACGAATACAGATTTAACGATGCAGCGTCAAAGTTGTATCATTTTGTATGGCATGAATTCTGTGACTGGTACCTTGAACTGATAAAGCCGATGCTGTATGGCTCAGGTTCCCATGCGGGCAGAAGGGCGGCACAGCATACGCTTGTTACCGTTTTGAAAACAGTCGTCCAGCTTCTTCACCCGATCATGCCCTTCGTGACGGAAGAAATATGGAGCATGCTGCCAAACACGGAAGGGTCCATCGTAATCAGCAGCTTTCCAGAGGAAAACGAATCGTTGCGGAACGACGATGCAGTCACGCAGATGAAAATGATACAGGATGTCATAGCGTGCATCAGGAATATAAGAGGAGAAATGAATATTGCTCCGTCAAAAAAACTTAACGTACTTCTTTCTGCTCCAGATAATGACGCAATGGAGGTTCTGAACGACGGAAAGGATTACATTTTAGACATGGCAAATCTGTCGAATCTTTCACTTGAGAAAGATGTACGGGAAGAGCAGAAACACGCTGCGACCGGTATCGCCGGATCAGTTAAGGTTTTTGTACTGCTCGAAGGAATGATAGACATTGCAGCAGAGAGAAGCAGACTTGACAGGGAATTAGCAAAGGTGAATAAGGATCTCGATGTGGTATCGCGAAAGCTCGCCAATCAAGATTTCAGAGAAAAAGCTTCAGGGACCGTTATTGAAAAAGAAATGAAAAAATCAAAAGACTTGAAAGAAAAATGCTGTATCCTTGAGAATGCTCTTAAAAGGCTTGATGAAATAGAAGGCTAGATGGTGATTCAGAGGATTCGATTAAAGAAACTCATTGAAGCCGCGCTTGATGAGGATATAGGAGCCGGTGATATTACAACATGGGCTCTCTTGACGGGGAATGAGCGCGGTGTTGCGGCAACTATTGCAAAGGATCAAATAGTCGTTGCCGGAATCGATATTTTCAGAGAAGTATTCGAGACTTATGATGAATACCTCGCATTCAACGCGACATGTTACGATGGTGATATTGCAGGGCCGGGAGATGTCATTGCAGAAATATCAGGAAGTCTGAGAAGCATCCTCACCGCGGAAAGGGTGGCTTTGAATTTTTTTCAGAGAATGTGCGGGATAGCGACAATAACAGGATTGTTTGTCGATAAGGTGAAAGGAACAAAAGCAAGGATACTTGATACGAGAAAGACCCTGCCGGGTCATCGCGACCTTGATAAATATGCCGTGAGAATCGGTGGTGGATTCAACCACCGATTGGGACTCGACGGCGGGGTTATGATAAAGGATAATCACATTATAGCTGCGGGAAGTATATCGAAAGCGGTGACTCTGGCATCCAATTCGATACCACCGACGATCAAAATAGAGGTAGAAGTTAAGAATAGAGAGGAAGTCATGGAAGCACTTTCTTCAGGTGTCGATATCATCATGTTGGATAACATGAGTATAAGTGACATGAAAGAGGCCGTATCGCTTATCGATGGGAAGGCTCTTGTGGAAGCATCCGGCAATGTTACTCTGGAAAATGTTCGGGAAATTGCAGAAACAGGAGTTGACTTCATTTCGGTTGGGGCTCTTACCCATTCGGTTAAGGTGGCAGATTTATCGCTGAATATAGTGGCGGAATAGATGATAACCGTAAAACCGGAACGTTTAAATCTCAGGGAATATGACCTCGCTGATCTACCTGACAGTAATGTCCTGGATCTGATTCCAGGAACTCTCATCGGCAGGCATATCCGCTTTTTCAATGTTCTTGATTCAACCAATCTTTACGCTTCAAAATTGGCCCATCAAGGGATGCCCGAGGGCACCGTCGTTATCGCGGACTGTCAGACAAAGGGTAGAGGTCGACTCAACAGGGTATGGCAATCTCCACCCGGCAGAAATTTATATACATCCGTTGTGTTGCGGCCATCCGTCGAGCCTTCGATTGCTCCTCAACTGACACTTGCTGCCGGTGTTGCCGTTGCCGATGTTCTTTCTCGATATTGTGAAAAACCCGCTACCTTGAAATGGCCGAATGATGTCCAGATCGGGGGGAAAAAAATATGCGGCATTCTTACTGAGATGAGGACATCTGGTGCATCAGTGGACTATATCATCGTCGGCATCGGTATTAATCTCAATATGAGAAAGAATGAATTTCACGAAGATTTTCGAGAGATATCCACGTCTGTCAGGGAAGAAACTCACAACGATGTTTCACGGGTACAATTTGCAGCCGATCTTTACTCATCTTTTGAACGGGTGTATGAAACGTATCGATTGGAAGGATTTGAACCGATCAGGGAGGCATGGCTTGACTATGCGAGAATTGTCGGTAAGAACATTCGTGTGAATCAACCAGATGAAATACGAAAGGGCACAGTTCGTGGTATTGATGAATATGGTGCGCTTCTTATTTTTGATGATGAAAAGAACATGAAACGAATATTATCGGGAGATGTCTCCTTGCTCGGAGATGAGACATGTTGCTAGCTATCGATGTAGGAAATACAAACACGGTCATAGGATTATATGACGGTGACAAGCTTGTTCATGACTGGCGTATTCGGACAGGATCGGATTATACTGTTGACGAATATGGAATGTTAATTCTGAACCTTTATAAAACGGCTCATGTCGGGATGAATACGGTTAAATCGCTCACCGGCATCATCATTTCCTGTGTTGCTCCGCCCATGCTTAATATCCTTGAGCCGCTCTGTCAGAAGTATTTTAAATTAAAGCCCCTCATCGTCGGCCCCGGAACAAAAACGGGAATACCGATACACTACGATAATCCAAGAGAGGTCGGCGCCGATCGAATTGTTAATGCCGTTGCGGCAAGGGAAAAGTATGGAAATAATGTTATCGTCGTCGATTTCGGAACGGCTACGACGTTCGACTATGTTTCTGAAACGGGAGAGTACATGGGTGGATGTATAGCACCCGGCATTGTCGTGTCATCAGATGCGCTGTTTGAACGGGCGTCAAAGCTTCCCCGAGTTGAATTCAGTAAACCGAAATCAGTAATAGGGAAAGATACCGTAAGCAGCATGCAGGCCGGTATAATGTATGGATATGCAGGACTCGTTGACGGCATCGTGGATCGAATTAAAGCCGAAGTCAAGAAGAATCCGACCGTCATTGCAACGGGGGGTCTTGCAAGAGTCATAGCACCTGAAACCAGAACGATCGACAAAGTCGATGACATGCTTACGCTTGACGGTTTATGTATTATTTATTCACGAAACAGCAACAAGAGAACAGGCTAAAGGTGCAAGGCTATAGAAATCCCTTACGGGCAGGAGCAAGGCGTGAAAAGACAGTCGATACATTCACTTTTTATGGAAAGAGTGCTATCCGATGCGGACAGCGTTTTTTCATTTTTGATTTCATCTGATGTTTATGCCAGAGGTATTAATTTTCTTTCAGAACCTTGTCTTACAAATTTACTCAGCTGGGCTTTGCCGCGTACCGCCTCTTATACGTCGCGGTAAAATCTATTCTATGGTTTCCATCCATTTTTTCAGATCGAAAAGTGATCGTTTCGCATACTGTTTGCCCCGTTCCTTTTTAGTGTGTTTCCCTTCGAGGGGTGTGAACAAACCGAAATTAATGTTCATCGGTTGAAAGCATTTCACATCCGTATTTGTGATGTGATGAATCAAAGACCCCAGAGCCGTTGTTCTTCCCGGAAGTGAAGGTGCCATGTCGGAAAGGTATCGTGCTGTGAAGATTCCCGCAAGGAGCCCCATTGCAGCCGATTCAACATATCCTTCAACGCCGGTTATCTGTCCTGCAAAAAAAATTTCTCCACGAGTCCTGAGTTGAAGTGTTTCTGAGAGCAAGACGGGAGAATTGATAAAAGTATTGCGATGAATACTTCCATACCTGGCGAACTCGGCATGTTCGAGACCGGGGATAAGGCGGAATATTCTCCGCTGCTCCGGCCAAGTCAGTTTCGTTTGAAACCCGACCATGTTATAGAGTGACGATTCCCTGTTTTCCCGCCGAAGCTGAACAACGGCATAGGGCTGTCTATTGGTCCGGAGATCGATCAATCCCACAGGTTTCATCGGCCCGTATCGAAGGGTGTCAATCCCACGTCTGGCAAGAACTTCAATGGGCAGGCATCCTTCAAAACACATCCTGTCCTCAAAATCTTTCGGTGCAACCTCCTTCCCCGATAAAAGTTCCCGGTAAAAATGTTCATATTCAATTTTACTAAGCGGGCAGTTCAAATAATCATCACCTGACAATTCATATCGATTTGCCATGAATGTTTTGGAGTCATTAATCGATTCCGCTTCAATGATTGGTGATATGGCGTCATAGAAGAAGAGATTCTTACTGCCTGTCAGTTCTGCTATTTTCTTTGAAAGAGCATCTGATGTGAGGGGGCCTGTCGCAATAATTGAGATACGATCATCAGGCATCTCGGTAACTTCTTCCCGAATAACCTCCAGGTTCCTGAATCCCGCCAATTTGTTTTCAATGTAGTGAGAAAATAACGTTCTGTTAACTGCCAGAGCCCTTCCTGCAGGTACTGATGTGTGATCTGCCGCATCAATTATCAGTGAATTGAGAAGCCGCATCTCTTCCTTGAGAAGACCGGCGGCACTTTCCATGACATTGGATCGCAGAGAATTGCTACAGACCAGTTCCGCCATAAGCGGCGAGGTATGGGCGGCGGAATAAGACGCCGGTTTCATCTCATAGAGGACAACCCGTCTACCCCTCTTAAGAAGTTGCCATGCAGCTTCACAACCGGCAAGGCCTCCACCGATGACAAGAACAGGTTCTGATAATTTTGAGTTTTGTGCTTTGAGTTTCAAGGTTACCGTTGATACCTGTTTATTCCTTATAGCCGCAATCCTTATTCGGACAGACCTTTACAGTACCTTTTCCACGGTACACTTTTTCAACCAGAAAGGGGTGATTGCACTGAGGACATGTCTCAGAGATCGGCTTATCCCAGAGAGCGTATGTACATTTAGGATAATTTGAACATCCAAAAAAGATCTTTCCTCTTTTGGATTGTCGTTCGCAGAGATAACCTCCACAGCTGTCACGTGGACAGGTGACACCCACATCAAGCGGTTTTGTATGCAGACATTCGGGATAGCCGGTACAACCGAGGAACCTCCCGTATTTACCCTGTTTGATGGTCAGAGCCCGGCCACAGACATCACAGATACCCTCCGTTGATACTGCTTCCACTTCTTTGATGTCTCCATTCTGGTCACGAACAAAATTTTTAGTATTTTTACATGCTGGATAATTCGAGCATGCAATGAATTTTCCGTTTTTCCCCCACTTTATAACCATGAGACTGCCACATTTATCACAGTTGATATCGGTAGGAATTTCTTCCCGTTTAACATTTTTCATGTCTTTTTTCGCCTTCTCAAGCTCTCCTTCAAAAGGAGTGTAGAACTCCTTGAGCGTTTCATACCTGCTTGTTTTTCCTTCTTCGATTAAATCAAGCTTTTCTTCCATCGAAGCTGTGAAATCAACATCAACGATTCTTCCGAAATTGTTTACCAGCAATTCGTTGACCAGAGTTCCGAGTTCGGTTGGATGAAATCTACCTTTGATGAGTCTGGTATAATCTCGATCTTGAATCGTGCTGAGGATTGCCGCATAGGTGCTCGGTCTACCGATACCATTTTCTTCCAGTTCCCTTACGAGTGTCGCCTCTGAAAAGCGAGGCGGCGGCTGGGTGAAATGCTGTTGCGGGTCTATTGACTTAAGGGACAGTGTTTCTCCCACGAAAGAATCGGGAAGAATTTTGCCGGTTTCATCCTCTGAATCACCGTTTTCCCTGCTTTCCGTATAGAGAATGGTAAATCCCGGAAACTTCATGATGGATCCCTGAGCTTGAAGCATATATTTATCTGCAGAAATATCGATGATCGTCTGGTCGAAAACGGCAGGATTCATCTGGCTTGCCATGAATCGATTCCAGATGAGTTGATAAAGGCGGAATTCGTCTTTTGAGAGAAATTCTTCTATGTCCGTCGGCCGGTGGTCAACAGACGATGGCCTGATCGCTTCGTGGGCATCCTGCGATGCTTTTGACGTCTTGAAAACTCTCGGCTTGCCAGGGAGGTATTCCGTGCCATAGTTTCCGAGAATAAATGATCGTGCCTCATCAAGTGCTTCTGAGGCGACCCTCACGGAGTCCGTTCTCATATAAGTGATGAGTCCCACGTACCCCTCTTTCCCAAGCTCTATTCCTTCATAGAGCTTCTGGGCTACCCGCATCGTTTTCTTTGCAGGTAAACGCAGTTTTCGAGAAGCTTCCTGCTGCAACTTGCTGGTTGTGAACGGCGGCGCTGGATGACGACGGGCCTCCTTTTTGTCTATCTTGCTGACGATGTATTCTGCAGTTTCAAGTTCCTTAACTATTTCCTTAACCTGTGTTTCATTTTCTATCTTAGTTTTGTCGCCGTTGATTCTCACCATACGTGCATTGAATGGAGGAGGATTGGCGCCTTCCAGTGTTGCTGTAACCGTCCAGTACTCGTCGGTGATAAAATCCCGTATTTCTTTTTCTCTATCACAGATAATCTTAACGGCCACCGATTGAACCCGGCCTGCACTGAGACCCCGCTTAACCTTATCCCACAGAAGGGGGCTTATTTGATATCCCACCAGTCGGTCTAAAAGACGCCTTGCTTGCTGAGCTTCATACTTGTTGACATCCAGGGCTTTGGGATTTTGTATTGCTGCTATAACCGTATTTTTTGTAAGATCGTTAAACAGGACGCGATAGATGTTCTTATCCGTCCCGATCTCTTCGGCTATATGCCAGGCAATTGCTTCTCCTTCGCGGTCGGGGTCAGGGGCAAGGTAAATCGTATCCGAACTTTGCGCGGATTTCTTCAGATCTGAAATGACCTTTTTCTTTTCCTTGATAACCTCGTACGTCGGTTGGAAGTCATGATCGATATCAATTCCAATCTTACTCTTTGGAAGATCTTTGACATGGCCGAGCGATGCTCGCACATCGAAATCCGATCCTACGAATTTTTTTATTGTTTTTACTTTTGTTGGAGACTCAACGATGATGAGAGAACGTGCCATAGCTACTCCTTGATAACAAATCGCTTTCCCGGCAGCTGCTCGATATAACCATTCAGTTCGAGGTGCAGAAGAATGTTCAATAGGTCTTGTGACCGGTAACCGCTCATCTCGATAATGTTATCTATATACATCGGGGTTTTTTTTAAGAGCTTTAATATTCTCTGTTCTTCAGAACGAAGTGTTTGAACTGATTGTTGATGCCGGATCGTTTCGTTCCGTTTACAGGCAGAAATGGAGAAATCCTGCTTTTTTTCACTTTCACAGCGTTTCTTTCTCCGCTCAATTTGGAGAATAATTTCTTCGAGAATGTCATGTACATTTTCGACCAGTTTCGCCCCCTCTTTCAAGAGTTTATGGGTACCTCTCGAACCGGGAGAATCGATGCTACCCGGCACTGCAAATATTTCCTTACCCTGTTCAAGTCCCAGTCGTGCCGTTATAAGCGATCCGCTTTTCTCTGTCGCTTCAACAACAACGATTCCCAGAGATAAGCCACTAATGATACGATTCCGGGCCGGGAAATGAAATCCCTTTGGTTCCTCTTCGAAGGGAAATTCCGTTATGATCGCTCCCTGCTGTGCTATTTCATTATATAGCTCAATGTTTTCAGGCGGATAAACTACATCGATGCCGGATCCGAGCACTGCGGTGGTTCGACCACTTCCTGAGAGCGCACCTCTGTGTGCTGCCGAATCTATACCCCGGGCCATTCCGCTGACAATGGTGATTCCTTCTCCGGCAAGTTCTCGAGAAAGCCTTTCCGTTAAGAATGTGCCGTACGTGCTTGCCCGTCTCGAACCGATAACGGCAATATTGACATCGTTCACATCAAGCGTGCCTTTGACATAGAGAATAGGCGGAAAATCATAAATATTAAGGAGTGACCGGGGATAGCGTTCGTCTTTCGAAGTGATAATTGCGACAGAGTACTTTTCAGCCTTTTCGAGTTCTCTATAGACTCTCTCCCAATCATGAAATTTCTTGATTTGTCGGGCGGCTCGTTCTGTAACCTTAGGAATTTTGACGAGCTGTTCTTCTGTGGCCCGTAACACGGCCTGCGGTGACCCAAAGGCATCAACGAGGTTCTTGAATCCCACGTTACCGATTTCATCGACAAATTTAAGGGCAAGCCAGTATTTTATTTCTTTATCAGTCATGGTTTATAATGTTCAATTCTCAATAGTGATTATTGTATCAGAAACGGTGAAGCAGGAAGTCCAGAAGCGCAGAGCGCACGATATATCGGATAATTACAGAGTGTCAAGTATTTTATTCCTCCATATTGTTCCCGGCGAATACGAAGCGTTCGTTAAAAGGATATTCTGTTTCCCCTTTATGTTATGGAATGCCGCCTGCGTTGCTGTCGCACATAGAGCACTTCGATCAAAATGAATTCGATGTGCATCGCATAGCGTGTTCACACATCCAGTGATACCCAGTGGACGCGACAGCCTTTTTATGAGACCGGCAATCTTGACATTGACATCGATGAATTCTTATAATAACTTCTTTTCAACTTTCGCATAGCAGCCAACAATGAAACGATGTTACAAGAGGCCATGGTTCATGAGAAGAAATATATCAGTTGTTTTATTTCTGATGATGTTCATTCTTATACAGTTATTTAGTATACCACATATTACAAATGCTCAGGATGTTCCTTCATCCGCTGAGCATTCAAAAAGTGGTCCTGTTCTGGAGGTGAAAACGCCTCGTATTGATCTGGGGAATGTGGAAAAACATTCAATACAGAATTTTACCGTTTCGATAAGGAACAACGGCACGAATGATTTGGAATGGAAAGTTGTCTCGAATCAGCCATGGCTTGTTCCTGGGAAAGTGGAATCCGAAGGGGAACAGTATCTGTCAGGAAAAAAGAGCCGAGATTTGCCCTTCACTGCTTATACGGCAGGACTTCCAGAAGGGGAATATGACGGATCCATTACCATAATGTCAAATGGAGGCACCAATAAAGTGGCTGTCTTCATGAAAATTGTCTCACTTCAGTCTATTCAGATCAGTCCCGTATCGATCAAGATTCGAGTAGGCCAGAAACGGTCTTTCAAAGCTATCGGAATCTGGTCCGACGGCAGCAGGACGGACATCACGGATTATGAACAGGGACAATGGGTTGTATCAGACCACACGATTGGTTCATTTCTTTCCAAAAGGCCCATCTTTATCGCCAAAAGGATAGGCCAAGTCGAAATAACTAAGGTCAGAGGTGACGTGACAAGCCTTCCTGCATCTGTGAGCGTTGAGGAATTTATTGCGGAACCGGTGCTCTTCATTTCACCCCGTGAAATTGACCTTGGTGCGATTGGTCCCGGTGAACAATCCAACGGTACTGTTTCACTTGAAAATGTCGGTTCGAAACTGCTGGCATGGTCGATAAAGGGTCCGAAAGGATGGGTTTCAGCAGAAGATGTATCTCTTTCGGGAACAATCGAAAAATCAACCGGTTATCTTCGTTGTACTGTTATATCGACAAAAACCGGCGAAAAACCTAAAAACTTGTACTCGGTGATACTCAAAATAGCAACACTGAATAAGACATGCACGTTTGAGAAAAAATTATTCCCTGGTAGTTACAGGGAATATTTTGTCATAGAGTCAAATGGCGGGCAGCGACATATATTTCTTAAATTCGACATAGCATCAGAAGTCTCAAGGCCTCGTCTCTCCGTCGATCCTCAAAGAATAGATCTCGGGTCCATTGAAACAGGGAAAAGACTGTTAAGAAAAATTCAGGTAACAAACAGGGGAAAGGATGTACTATCTTGGAAAGCTGAATTGCAGAGGAACCGCAAATACTTTTCAGGGATTACACTTAAGAGGGGGAGATATGTTTCGTTCTTTAACGAAAAAATCATGAACAAGGGAAAATATGAAGTTCCGGAGCGCCTGAGAGATACCGTCTTCATTTCCGGTTCCTGGTTCGAAGACAGAGGATATCCTTCAAGCAATGGTGGTTACAACAGCCTTAAAACAACTTTCTTCGGAACAGGTCTGGTTTTATTTGTCTGGCAGGATCCTAACGGGGGCATCGTCAATGTATATGTAGATGATAAGCCGGTCGGTACTATTAACTGTCGTGCCGAACAAAGAAATCGGATTGAGGTTTCACTTGTGGAAAATCTCGGAGAAGGGCCTCATATCGTTACTCTGATATGTGGGCAAGGTAATGTCGTATTTGAAGGCATGAGGGTCTATGGCGAGGAACTGATGAGGGGGAAAGACGGGTGGATAAGAATTTTCCCCGATCTCGGCACAACCACGAAGGAAACTGATTATGTGAATATCATGGTTAATACCGATCGATTGCCGCCTGGTAAGTACTCAGAAAACATACTATTTTCTTCGAATGGCGGGAACAATGTCATCGAAGTGGCTGCCGAAGTTTTGGATCGCACAACATCACAATTGATAAAAGTACATCGTTTTACAAAGGGTACCGATTATCTCTACTCAACGGACCCCGGATCCGAAAAACTATTATCGCCTTCCGCATATAAGAATGAAGGAGTAGTCTTCAGTCTTTTCAGGAAAGGAACTCATGGCACAACAGAGTTCTATCGATGGTACAGTCCTTCACGAAATGATCACTTTTACTCGTACGACCGGAACGGGGGAGGGAAATCCCTGAAGGATTATGAGTTTGAGGGGCCAATAGGAAATATAGCCACGTCTCGACTCACTGAGACGCGCGAGCTGTATCGATGGTATAATCCCGAGACAGGGACCCATTTTTATTCCACCGATTTAAAAGGAGAAGGACTTACAAAAAAAGGTTACAAGTACGATGGAATCGCGGGATATGTTCGATAGATCCGGGGGAGGCTGCGCCATGAAAATGAAAAGAGAAGACGACCATTGTCCATCTGGATATTATGAGGTCCACTGTTTTTATAAGACCAGACCAAGCCGGATGTTCGAAGCAATGATTTAATAGTTCAGGCGTTGGGTGGTCTCGCGGAAAGACTACCGCCTCCGTCAGTTTTACAAAGCATCAATACGCATAGAACGTAATTTTTATACACATTTCAAGATAAGTTTCGATATCATTTTGTCTTGACAAACAACAATAAAGAAGTTAGTAATCCCAATCCTTTAAAAATGCGCGCCTGTAGCTCAGCTGGATAGAGCAACGGACTTCTAATCCGTAGGTCCCGGGTTCGAATCCCTGCAGGCGCGCCATAGAATTCGAGGGGTTGCGTGTTGAACGTAATCCCTTTTTTGTGGTCAAAAATGATTACGGCGACGAAGCTTTCAGGCGGTCGACGGTTCTCCGGGGACGGAGCAAGGAGTTGCCGGCATATGTCTTCATGGTGCTCCAAGATGACGTTTATGTGGAAGTTCCTTAAGAAGTTCATCAGAGGATACAGTATTCTCGTTGTACGCAAGATTTCCGCGCGACCATTCGATTTAGAAGACAGCGGCTCGGTCGACAGCATTTTCTGAGAATGATGCCAAACCTTCTTCGATATCTGATTTCGCATTGTTTGGTTTCCGATCGGTTCCGAAGAGTATTGCCCGGGTTCTTACGCCTAATCGACCGTATACATAAATATCGATCCGCCATTTTCCGTCTCAGGGTTTTTAGGAGTGTTTATTAAGAAATAAATATATAGTATTTCAGGAAGTTGTGTCATGTTCTCAACTCTTAACCGGACCGTAGCGATGTGTGATGATTGTGATGTGAGCGGGAAAAAAATCTAAATGAAGTTTCAGATTTAATATTGACATTACTCTTCATTCATTTAGAATACTGTCACGTTCTAATATTAAGAAAGGGGGGGCACTGCTCAAGAGGGGAAAATAGCCTGCTGATAAATAATCTATATATTATTCCGGCATCATTCCTTTTAACTTATATTTTTCATTATCCTGTTACTTCACACCAGTAATCATTCCCCACATTAATTCGGCATTACGCAGTTACAGGGATATCAATGGCAACTCTCGATGAGCCGGGAGGAGGCAATTTTAGGAACCCCGAAATCAATATAATCAGGGAATTGGAAAGATACCGCATCGCATCGGTGAGGCAGTCTGCTCCATAAAAATAACCTGTCATTAAATTCGGTACCGGGGAACATTGTCGGGATAGTGGGAATACTCTGACAAAAGTATCGCCTGTGAGCAAAAAAATCTTTCAAATCAGATGTAAAAAAAGATGCCACCATCTCATTGAAGCAATCAGAAGCCATCACTATTCCTTGTACCATTAAGTGCGATTAATGGGAGTCAGTGAAGCCAAAGTAACGATTGAATGTCCGAATGATCAAAAGAAATGCACAATTTGTTCAACCGGTGACGACCGGCAGAATAAAGAGGGAATCCTTATAAATAAACTAGAGTTTAGAGTCTCCACGTAAAAAATGGTTAAAATTTATAAAAAATACTTGACTTTGCCGCGCATTCGCGCGGCCCATTTA
>DSDU01000024.1 GCA_011056835.1 Deltaproteobacteria bacterium | reverse complement strand
GCTCCGCATTCAAATTCAAAATGAGCTGCGAATGACGGGCTTGGCTGCTTCAGATAACGTGCAGAATATCAAAGATCAGTTCCCTTGCGGGTCATATGCAAAAACGTAACCGGAAATTACTGCTCGTGATCAGAATTATGACAACATAATGTCGCGGAGGTTCGTGCGGGCAGACCGTTTGGACGGTCTCTCGTACTTCATTGTTTCTGTCTGTATAATATTTCTTGATTGCTGGTGCCGGACTGGCGTCCGGGTTGTCCGCTGGGTGCAGAAACAACGATCTCAGAGTGATGCATCAGCAAAGTCATGAGAACGGGACAATAACATCGTTGTCTGAACGCGTGTGGATATGGGGCTGGCATATGTTCAGGGTCAGGAATAGACGAGCAAAATACCATGTCCATGTGCTGAGATATAATCTGAAAAGAGAGGAGGTGAGGGAAGAAGACACAGAGAGAACCTGGCCAAAGCTTACGTTATTACTACAAATAAAGGAGGAGATGTAATTTATGGCAGCGAAGACATACAAACCGGGAGAGAGTCACCAGTACCAGCTACTCATCAAGAAATTACTGTTAACACCCTTGGCGTATTCACCGAACCAGGAGATCGTCTACCGTGACAAGTTCAGATACACCTACAAAGATTTCAACGTTCGCGTACACAAGCTGGCCAATGCCCTCGCGGGGCTGGGAGTAAAAGAAGGCGATACGGTCTGCGTCTTCGACTACGACAGCCACCGCTATCTGGAATGTTTCTTCGCCGTTCCCATGATGGGGGCGGTTCTTCACACGATGAACTGGCGGCTTTCACCTGACCAGATACTGTACACGATGAACCATGCGGAAGACGACGTCGTGCTGGTCAATTCGGACTTTCTGCCCGTGTTGGAAGAGATCTGGGACAAGCTGGAGACGGTTAAGAAAGTCGTGATTCTCTATGAAGATGGAAAAGTGGAGACGAAGCTGAAGATCGACGCCGTTTACGAAGATATGGTTGAAGCGGCGGCGGACTCCTACGATTTTCCCGATCTGGACGAAAACACGCGGGCGACGACCTTTTACACGACCGGGACCACCGGCCTTCCCAAGGGGGTGTTCTTTTCACACCGGCAGCTCGTGCTCCATGCCATGAGCACCGCCATGACCTTCGGCTCCTACGATTCACCCTGCCGTTTCAGATCGGGCGACGTCTATATGCCGATTACCCCCATGTTTCACGTTCACGCCTGGGGAATCCCCTACGTGGCGGTCCTCCTGGGATGCAAGCAGGTCTATCCCGGCCGGTACGAGCCGGAGATGCTGCTGAAGCTAATCCTTACGGAGAAAGTCACCTTTTCACACTGCGTTCCCACGATTCTGCACATGCTTGTGAGCAGCCCCGTGGTGAAGAAGATAGATCTCAGCAACTGGAAAGTCGTCATCGGCGGTGCCGCCTTCTCAAAGGGTCTCGCCAAGGCGACCTGGGATTTGGGAATCAAGGCACTCAGCGGTTACGGCATGTCGGAGACCTGTCCCGTCCTGACGATCGCCAACCTGAAAGAGCATATGCTCGACTGGGAAAATGACCGGATTACCGACATAATCATCAAGACCGGCCTTCCCATACCCCTTGCCCACCTGGATATCATGGGTCCCGACGGGAAACTCCTGCCCCACGACGGCGAGACGACGGGCGAACTGGTTGCCCGAACCCCGTGGCTCACGGCAAGCTACTTCAAGGACGAGGAACGCGCCAGGGATCTCTGGCGTGACGGCTGGCTTCACACGGGCGACGTGGCATACGTGGACACGGAAGGCTACTTCAAAATCACCGACCGGCTCAAGGATGTGATCAAGACCGGCGGCGAATGGATTTCATCGCTCGAGCTTGAGAACCTGGTCAGCCAGCACCAGGCCGTTTCCGAAGCGGCCGCCATCGGCATTCCCGACGTGAAGTGGGGGGAACGGCCGATGATCGCCGTCGTGCTGAAACCGGAATTCAAGGATGCGGTTACCAGCGACGAGATGAAGTCGTTCATGATGAAATTTGTCGACGAGGGGAGAATCCCGAAATACGGTCTTCCCGACCGGTTTGAATTTGTCGATGCCATCCCCAAAACCAGTGTCGGTAAAATCAATAAAATCGCACTGAGAGAACAATTCGGGAAATAGAATCTACCCGTATCACTCACGATAAGCGGACGATCGACGTCCGCTTATCTCAATTATTTCTGTGAGACGGGGATGCTGTTATACGAACATGCGAGGATGAACGAAGTTGACGGTCAGTATCCACATTCGGGAAATAAAATAAAAGAGCGAGTCATGTATTACTTTATGGGAGATCAGCAAAACCATTGGTAATTGCGATTCCCGCACGCTGCTTTTGATTGATGACCGATGGTTGCCGTCGATCCTTTATCCTTTTCAATCCATTTCCTTGTAAAATTCCGAACGCAGGATGCGGGTCTATTTTATTGTATGAGGACAACAAGACATAACTCCCCATGGGGAGTTATGTCTTGTGTGTTCACCTGAGTCTTGCATGTTCACACGGTGGCAGAAATGAGCATAAGAAGTGAAATGCCGGGCACACTACTCCTTGAAAATTGCACCGGTGCTTGCGGATGTGACTGATCGCGCATAGCGGGCCAGGTATCCCGTCTTGATTGACGGTTCTTTCGGCTTCAAGGCTTTCTTCCTTCTTGTCAGTTCTTTCCTGTCGACTTTCAGTTCAATTTTCTTCTTCGGGATATTGATAGAAATAATGTCTCCTTCCTGTATCAAGGCAATGGTTCCCCCTTCCGCTGCTTCGGGTGAAATGTGCCCGATCGCTGCTCCCCTGGTCCCGCCGCTGAATCTCCCGTCTGTCAGCAGGCTTACCGATGTGTCAAGTCCCATTCCGACGATTGCCGATGTCGGGGAAAGCATTTCTCTCATGCCGGGGCCTCCTTTCGGTCCTTCGTATCGGATAACAACGACGTCACCCGGAACGATTGAACCTCCCAGAATGGCAGCTATGGCATCATCTTCGGAGTCAAACACCCGCGCACGCCCTTCGTTGATCATCATGTCGGGACTCACTGCTGACTGCTTTACAACAGCGCCGTCGGGAGCAAGATTCCCCCGAAGTATGGCAATGCCACCCTCTGCGCTGTAAGGATCGTCAACCGATCGTATGACGTCTCGATTCTTTACCGAAAAGGATTTGATGTTATCGCCCACCGTTTTCCCCGTTACCGTGAGTGCATCGGGATGGATGGCCCCGATTTTGCTGATTTCCTTCATAACACCCTGGATGCCACCGGCCTGATCGAGGTCTTCCAGGTGATGAGGGCCCGCTGGGCTGAGGTAACAGATATTGGGAGTTTTCTTGCTGATCTCGTTGAATATATTCAGATCAAGCTTAATGCCCGCTTCATGGGCGATGGCAGGAATATGGAGCACGGTATTGGTGGAACACCCCAGAGCCATGTCAACGGCAATAGCGTTTTTGAAGGCATCCAGTGTCGCGATATCCCTCGGTTTGATATCTTTCTTGACGAGATATACCACCCGCATTCCCGCCTTTTTGGCAAGTCGCCGCCGTGCGGCGGATATTGCCGGAATCGTGCCATTTCCCGGAAGCCCGAGTCCAAGAGCTTCAGTGACGCAGTTCATCGAGTTTGCCGTGAACATGCCCGCACATGATCCGCATCCCGGACAGGCGCAATCTTCCAGCTCCCGCAGTGTTGCCTGTTTCATTTTTCTTGATTTTACCTGTCCCACGCCTTCAAAAACACTGATCAAATCGACGGTTCTGCCATCATGCGTGCCCGCCAGCATGGGGCCACCACTGACGACCACGGTTGGGATATTGAGGCGAAGCGCTGCCATGAGCATTCCCGGGACAATTTTGTCGCAGTTGGTTATCATCACAAGGCCGTCAAAGGGATGGGCCGTTGCCATTATTTCGATGGAATCGGCAATGAGTTCTCTACTGGCCAGTGAATATTTCATCCCCGTGTGGCCCATGGCTATTCCATCACATACTCCGATGACTGGAAATGTTACCGGTGTCCCCCCTGCCATTCGAATTCCTGCCTTGGCATCTTCAGCGATGGTATCAAGGTGGATATGGCCGGGAATGATTTCGTTGGCTGAGTTAACCACACCGATCATGGGGCGGGCAAGTTCCTCGTCGGTATATCCCATGGCCTTGAAGAGGGACCGATGGGGCGCCCTCTCAAATCCCTTTTTCATCAGGTCGCTTCGCATATTTCCTCCTGTTGCAAGTTGTCGCCAGTCATCTGTCAATCATGTCAGGATTCAGCTTTTCTTCCGCCGTTCCGGTCTGAGTTCCCGCAAAACCGCACCGGCCTGCCACATTTCCATATTTCTCATATTTGTCAGCTCTTTTTCGAGTTTTTCCCGATAGTCGGGAGCGCTGTTGGCGTCAAGAACGATCTGGGTTTCTTTGCCTGATACGACCCGCTCGTACAGTTCTTCAAAAACAGGAGTCACGGCATTCCTGAATCTGCCCTTCCAGTCGAGGGCTCCCCGCTGTGCCGTGGTGCTGCAGTTGGCATACATCCAGTCCATGCCGTTTGCGCCGACGAGACCGATGAGGCTCTGCGTGAGTTCTTCCACGGTCTCGTTGAAGGCTTCGCTCGGACTGTGGCCGTTTTTTCGCAAGGTGTTATACTGGGCTTCCATGATGCCGGCAAGGGCTCCCATGAGAACTCCCCGTTCTCCCGTGAGGTCGCTGTGCACTTCGTTGGCAAACGTTGTGGGGAAGAGATATCCTGAACCGACGGCAATACCCAGGGCGGTTGCCCTTTCTCGGGCACGTCCCGTATAATCCTGGAAGACGGCCATGCTCGAGTTGATTCCGCTTCCCGCAAGAAAATTGGCACGAACGGTCCGGCCCGCTCCCTTGGGGGCAATAAGGATCACGTCCACATTTTCCGGTGGAATCACGCCGGTCTGTTCTTTATAGACGATTGAAAACCCGTGGGAAAAATAGAGGGCGTTCCCTTCTTTCAGGTGAGGTTTGACCTTTGGCCACATATCTTTTTGGCCGGCATCGGAGAGGAGGTACGCAATAATTGTTCCCCGTTCGGCAGCCTCTTCCACGGAAAAGAGCGTTGTGCCGGGCACAAAGCCGTCTTCGATGACTTTATTCCATGAAGCTCCGCCTTTACGCTGTCCGATAATGACATTGATTCCATTATCCCTCATATTAAGGGCCTGGCCCTGTCCTTGAACGCCGTAGCCCAGCATGGCGACGGTTTCGCTTTTCAGCACCTCACGGGCTTTTTCGAGGGAAAATTCTTCTGCGGTAATAACTTCTTCCAGAACTCCGCCGATGTTTATTTCTGCCATAGCACTACTCCTTTGTTTTTGAGACTTGTTGTGACGGTTTTGTATTTTATTTTATGTCGATGCTTGGACCCGGTCCGGAATGGTGATTCCCTATGCTCAAAAGCTGTAATTCTCGCGCACGCTGTCATGCGATGAGAATTTTCCATAACAGAATTCGTCGGTCCTGTTTCCGACGATTGCCCGTCTTAATTTCGGACTGCTGTCGGGGCGATCCGGGCGTTATCGGAAATCACTTCCGTTCTCAGCAGGATTGTTAAAGAGCAACAACTCCGGATCTGCTTAAATCTTCAATGCCGAGAGAATCAAAGCGTTGTACCAATATTTCCAATTCTTCTTCGCTTCCCGTTGCTTCAAGAATACAGTAATCCGACTTTCTCGTTACAATCTTGCATTGTAATTCATCAATAGCTTTCATCACGTCATTTCTGTTTTTGTCGGTAAGTTTCACCTGCATGAGGATCATTTCCCGCTGTCCTTGCTTCGATTCACGAACATGGGACACGCTCAGAACATCGACCAGTTTTTTCAGCTGATTCTGGATTTTGGTAACGGTGCTCGTATCTCCCATGGTAACGATTCTGATTTTCGTGACGTTCGGGTCCATGGTGACATTTGCGCTGATACTTTCAATGTTAAATCCTCGTGCGCTGAAAACACCTGCAATCCGGGCGAGAACATCCGGTTTGTTATTTACGACAAGCTTTATGGTATGTCTTTTCACTTCCATATTTCTAATATCCTTTCTCCGCCGTCAAGATGAAATTTTATCGACCCAAGTCCATGTCGCTGATGGGTGACCCCGGTCTTACCATGGGATAGACGCCTTCTTCCGGTTCAACATGGATGTCCATAATGACCGGACCGGGAGTGTTTAACCCTTTTTCCAGGATTGCTTCCATCTCTTCCGGCTTCGTTGCCCGCAATCCGACTGCCCCGTAAGCTTCCGCCAGTTTCACGAAATCGGGAATCTGGCTGATATTGGTGTGCGAGTATCTTCTTTCGTAGAAGATTTCCTGCCACTGCCGTACCATGCCGAGGAATCCGTTGTTGAGAATGCAGATTTTCACGGGGATGTTGTAGACTACCGCCGTGGCAAGTTCCTGGATGTTCATCTGGATGCTCCCATCCCCGGCGATATCGACAACCGTTTTATCGGGAAAGGCGATTTGTGCACCAATGGCTGCGGGAAATCCGTATCCCATCGTGCCGAGCCCTCCCGAGGAAAGGAATGTATTTGGATGATTGAATTTATAGAATTGAGCTGCCCACATTTGATTCTGCCCGACCTCAGTTGCAATAATGGCATCCCCCTTTGTCAGCTTGTATATGGTTTCGATCACACACTGAGGTTTGATCTTTTCCCCTGCGCAATAGGACAGGGGGGCATACTCTTTCCATTCATCAATCTGCTGAGTCCATGCCTTCCGATCTTTCTCGGGAATAGTGAAATGATTCTGAAGAAGCATCTTGTTCAGTTGCTGAAGGGCAGACTTGCAGTCGCTGACGATCGGCAGGTCGACGATAACGTTCTTATTGATGGATGCCGCATCGATGTCGATATGGATAATTTTCGCATTCTTGGCAAACTCGTCCAGCTTTCCCGTAACGCGGTCGTCGAAGCGAGCTCCGATATTTATCAAGAGATCACATTGAGTTAAGGCCATGTTCGCATAATACGTGCCGTGCATTCCCGGCATGCCGAGTGAGAGTGGATCGGTACCGGGGAATGCGCCGATTCCCATCAGGGTGTGAGTAACCGGTATCTGCACCTTCTCGATGAATTCCCTCAATTCTTGTGATGCCTTGCCGAGGATTACGCCGCCGCCCACCATGACGACCGGCTTCTTTGCCTGTTTGATCATCCGGAGGGCTTCATTCAGCGCCGTTACGTCGGGAACGTAAATCGGATCGTGGGCCGGGGCTTTGGGTGGCCCCGACTCATGGTATTCCGTCATTGCCTGCGATACATCCTTCGGTATGTCCACCAGGACCGGACCCGGTCGTCCCGAACGGGCAATGTACAAGGCTTCCTTGACGGTTCGTGCCAGGTCTTCCACCTTCCTGACGATGAAGTTGTGTTTGGTGCAGGGGCGGGTGATACCAGTGATGTCGGCTTCCTGAAAGGCATCGGAACCAAGCAGAGGTGTGGCAACCTGACCGGTAAAGACAACGATGGGAATCGAGTCCATGTATGCCGTTGCGATGCCCGTTACCGTATTGGTTGCTCCCGGTCCTGACGTTACCAGACAGACGCCGACCTTTCCCGACGCCCGTGCATATCCGTCGGCGGCATGGGCCGCTCCCTGCTCATGTCGGACCAGTATATGTTTGAATTTGGATTTATAGATTTCATCAAAAATATCAAGAACCACGCCACCGGGATATCCGAAGATGGTGTCGACACCCTCATCGGATAAGGCTCTCAACAAGATTTCAGCTCCCTTTATTTTCACCGATACACCTCCCTCTTCATCTATTAGTACCTTTAATAAATTTTTCAAAAAAAAACCGTTACCTTGGCTGGTAACGGTTTTTGGTTTCATCTATTCGACGTTGGTCACACCATCATCCAGCCTCCCTATGAGAGGAGGTAATTATGCTAATTATCACGATAACACTCTGAATGATGGAGAAAATCGGATTCATATCTTTCTCTATTTTTGCAAGAGTGTTCGACTATTACCAAGTCCATAGGAGCTTGTCAAGGCAATTATTCAGTTTTTTTGGGGAAGGGCAATAATTCCTGTCCGGGCGATTTCCTCGATTCCCAGCGGTTTCAGGTAATTAATGATTGTTTCTGTTTTTTCGGTTTCTCCGACACACTCGAGAATACAGTAATTATCGCTCATATATCGCACATTACAGCCGAACATATCGATTGCTCTCATGATTTCCGCTCTTTTTTCCTTGTCGATACGTATTCCGATGAGTGTCATTTCCCGTTCGACCGATGTTGCCGGCTTGAGTTCCGTTACGTCGATAACATCAACCAGCTTATTCAACTGCTTTGCCACTTTCTCCGTGAAATGGGAGTTTGCAATACTCGTCAATGTTATTCTCGATATTTCAGGATTAGTTGTTTCCGCCACGCAGAGGCTCTTGATATTATACCCGAGACGTCCGAATACACCCGACACACGGGATAAAACACCGGGTTTGTTATTAACCAGCATTGAAATGATGTGTTCTTCTTCCGCCATAGTTCATCCTTTCATGTTTACTATAATTCGTTAATCAGGAGCGGGAATCACCGGAGTGATATATGATAATCTGTTGCTATGTCTAAATCAATTCCGACTCTCGAATTATATCTTCACATCCGGCACTGATTGTGAAGATCCGTTCCCGGCCTAATCTGACCTGCCGAATATCATTTCCATGTTGGAGCGACCCGGGGGAATAATCGGATACACGTAATTTTCCGGATCGACCATAACCTCCAGCAGGAAGGGGCCCTTCGATGCTGCCATCTTATCGATTCCTTCCTCAGGTTTTTCAACGGCGACTCGTTCGGCCTGAAGGCCGAATCCTTTTGCTATCGCCACGATATCGGCGTGATTGCCAAGTTCGCATGAACTCAGACGACTGTCGTAGAAAAGATCCTGAATCTGGCGGATCATTCCCAGATGACTGTTATTGAACACGATGATTTTGACCGGGATATTGTAATAACTGATCGTTGCCAGTTCCTGTATGTTCATAAAGAATCCGCCGTCGCCGGAGAATGCGACGACCTCGCGTTCCGGCACGCCGATTTTTGCCCCGATTGCAGCAGGTACACTGAACCCCATGGTTCCCATGCCTCCGCTCGTCAGAAGCGATCGGGGTGTTTTTGGCAGCCAGCTCCTCACAGCCCATATTTGATTCAGGCCTACATCGGTTACCGCCGTGGTTTCCTCCGGCATGGCCTCCTGAACCATGCCGATAAATCGCCCCGGCTCCCCGCAGCCCTTATAACAATTTCTCTTCTCCGTTGTTTCCTGTTCTTTTTTAATTCTTGACAACCATTCGATCCGGTCGGGTGTCTCAACCAGCGGGATGAGCTTTTTCAAGGTCTTTCGAATGTCACCGATCAACGGGAGATCGGTCTTGATATTTTTCCCCACCGATGTGGGATCGATATCAATCTGGGCAATAGTGGCGAGAGGTGCGAATGCATCCACGTTGGAGGTGCTTCGGTCACTGAACCGTGTCCCGATTGCCAGAATGAAATCCGCCTGATGGACGACACGGTTTGAAAGTTCAAAACCATGGGTGCCGATAAAACCGAGGTTGTAACCGTTGGCTGCGTGTACCGACCCGACACCCATCATCGTATTGACGAAGGGAATTCGTCCTTTTTCAATGAGGTCGGTTATCTCCCGGCATGCGTTGCTCAGCTTGACGCCGCCGCCGATGATGATTACCGGGCGTTCCGCCTGATTCAGTGCCCGGGCGATCTTATGCAATTGATCATCTTTATCGCCGATGCCGTTGCTTACCTTTGGGGTAGACTGGTATGTCCGTTCTTCACCGGCAGGACATGAGGAAGCGAGAACGTTTCGGGGCAGGTCCACCAATACCGGCCCAGGTCTGCTGCATGTCGTGAGCTTGAAGGCTTCCTGTATGGTCGATTTCATATCTCGAACGTCTCTCACAAGAAAACTGTGTTTGGTTATTGGTAAGGTGATTCCGATGATATCGGTTTCCTGGAAGGCGTCTGAACCCAGAAGTGTCGTCGTAACCTGACCGGTCAGGGCAATGATCGGTGACGAATCCATATATGCTGTCGCTATCCCTGTTACCAGGTTGGTCGCTCCCGGTCCCGATGTGGCAAGACATACTCCAACCTTTCCCGTTGCTCGGGCATAGCCGTCGGCGGCGTGAGCAGCTGCCTGTTCGTGACGCATGAGATAATGACGGATTGGTCCGCTTCGTAGACCATCGTGAATGGGGAGTGTATTTGCACCGGGATACCCGAAGATCGTATCCACCCCTGAATCACTGAGGGCCTCCAGAAGTATTTCAGCACCGCTTTTTTTCATAGTACTACTACCTCTCTCATCTCGATCTTTAAAAATAAAAAAACCGCACTCTCTCATGAGCTGCGGCTTTTCAGCATAAAAAAAAGCCGCGGGCTTAAGGGGCCCGCGGCTCGTTGGTTCTTCTGTCTTCAGAACGGCCGAGCAGCGGTCCCCTCGCTTACCACTACGACTACAACGCTTACTACGGCCATTGCTGTATGCTTCATTTTTTTATCGTTCGTCCTTTTTCTCTGTGAATCTCAGGGAACCAGCATATAGAAAATTTTTCTTTTGTCAAGATAAAAATTCGTCACCTGTCAATTAGTCGGGGAATTGCGACGAGTCCTGAAGATTCATGTCGAACTTAAAAAATCCTTTGCTTCGGTCGTCTCGTTCAGCAGGCCCGTATTCTTTTGGTTCCGTTCCTTCGAGGTAACATTCAAAGACCGCTGCGGGAGAATCCGGCTTTGCAAGAAGTCCTGTTTCCGGATCAATCTTGGCGAACACGATACCGTCGGGGGGGGTGAAAAATTCGACGGGTCTGGATGCAAGGGCTTTTTCAAGGAAATAGAGAAAAATAGGGCTCGCCGCACGTGATCCTGTTTCGTGCTTGCCCAGTGGTTGCAGATTATCAAATCCAACCCAGGTGCCCGCCACCAGTGAAGGCGTGAATCCGATAAACCATGCGTCGTTGAGATCGTTCGTTGTCCCTGTCTTTCCTGCAACGGGTCTGCCGAGTGTTTTCAATCTCCACCCTGTTCCGTACTGAACGACTTCTTGAAGGACGTGGGCGGTGATGAAGGCGATCCGGGGATCAATGACCTGTTCCGATACGGGTCGGTGTTCTTCGAAAACATGTCCTGTTCTATCAACGATTTTATTAATATAATAGGGAGTTACCTTTTCCCCGTTGTTTGCAATGACTCCGAAGGCCTGTACCATTTCCTCGAGCGTCACCCCTGACGAACCTAAAGCCATGGAAAGATCCCGGGCAATCGGAGAGGTAATTCCCATAGTGGCCGCGTAATCGGCGGCGTAGTCGATGCCGATATCCTTAAGGACTTTTATTGTTACCAGGTTGCGTGATTTGACCAGGGCCGTTCGCAATGTGGTTGGACCGTAAAATTTCTCTTCATAATTCCTTGGTTTCCATGTGCTGTCTTTCAGTGTGTCTTTGAAAATAACCGGGGTGTCCATAATAATCGTCGAAGGCGTGAGTCCCATATCAAAGGCTGCCGCGTAGATAAAGGGCTTAAACGCTGAACCCGGTTGTCGTCTCGACTGCGTCGCCCGGTTGAATTCACTGGTGGAATAATCTCTTCCACCGACCATGGCCTGGATCCCGCCGGTTGCGGGGTCCATGCAGAGTAAAGCTCCCTGGACATGTGGAGTCTGTTCCAGCGCCAGTTTGAGAAGCGGTTCCGATTCGGTGTTTTCGATATCGATGATTTTCACTTCCACCACGTCACCGACGTTCAATGCATCCGCCGGATCAGCCAGAGGTGGTACAGCGGCGCTGTCCGGGTTGTAAGGACGAGCCCATGACATGTCTTCCAGAGACATGATACCCCGGTGTGATCCCATTCGGAGCAGAACGGTTTTATCGGTTCTGTTTATCCTTATGACGAGAGCTTTGTGAAGCTGATTCTTTGCGGGGGGATTTTTCAGCACCTCTCTGTCCATTTCTTCGAGAAACGCATCGAAGGCCTCGTGGGGTATTCGCTTGAGCGCTCCGCGGTATCCCTGCCGTTTGTCAAGTTCTCTCAGGCCCTTATGGATCGCTTCAGATGCCGCCGTCTGCATTGCCACGTTCAGTGTTGTGTAAACTTCCAGACCTTCCTTGTACAGGACGTCGCTGCCGTATCGTGATTGGATATACCGCCGGACATTTTCCGTGAAATAGGGAGCTATCTTTTTATGATCGGTTTCGGTTTTGAGGATTATCGGTGCCTCCAAGGCTGCTGCTTTTTCTTCCTCTGTGATGTAACCGTCTTCCGTCATTCGGTTAAGAACGTAGACTTGACGGTTACGGGCGCGTTCCGGGTGCAGAAGGGGAGAATATCTATTGGGGGCCTTGGGCAGTCCTGCAAGAAGAGCTGCTTCGGAGAGAGTAAGATCGGCGGTGCTTTTGCCGAAGTAGCGTTCCGATGCCGCTTCTATCCCGTATGCTCCTCCGCCGAGGTAGATGTGATTCAGGTAGAGATTGAGGATCTCATATTTTTTGAGGTATTTGTCGATCTTGTAGGCCAGTATTGCTTCCTTCAGCTTCCTTATATAGCTTTTTTCGGGTGTCAGAAAGAGCGATTTTGCCACCTGTTGGGTTATCGTGCTTCCACCCTGCACGATGGTTCGCGCTTGCAGATTTTTTAAAAATGCTCTGCTGATACCCTGTAGATCGACACCACTGTGGCGGAAGAAGCGGGCGTCTTCTGCTGCGACGAAGGATTGAGTAACATATTTTGGAATTTTTGTAACTTGAATGACCTTCCTGTCTTCCAGATAAAATTCGTCGATAAGTTCATTATTGTCGGCATAAACCCGGGTAATAATGCTGGGGCGATAATCTTTGAGAGATGCGATGCTGGGTAGTTCCTTCATAAGATAATAGAGAAAGCCCGCCCCGACACCAATGCCGGTAATGAGAGTGGCCATAAAAATGAGGAGAATTTTTTTGACGATACTCCCCCGTTTTTTCTTATTTTTTTTGATTTCTTGAGTTGATCCGTTATGTTCCATTATGATTCGTTTTCAGCAGCCTCTGCCGCTTTTCGGGCCGCTTTTTTTTCTCCCGCCTTGACCACCCAGACGCTGATTTCATATAAGAGCATCAGAGGAACGGCCATCAGAACCTGAGTGACCACGTCAGGCGGTGTGAAAAATGCGGCTACGACGAACACAAGCAATATTGCATATTTTCTTTTTGCCGTGAGCATTTTTGAATCAACAAGGCCGATTCGCGCCAGAAAAAACATGAAAATCGGGAGCTCAAAAATGATCCCGAAAGCCAGCAGCAGTTTAAAGGTGAACGACAGATATTCCCGGATAGAAAGCATAGGGCGAATAAATTCGGTGCCGAATGCAAGGAAGAATTTAAATCCGAACGGAAAGACAATGTAATATGCAAACAGGGTTCCTCCGAGGAAAAAGATGGTGGACAGGATGACGAAGGGGGCAACGTATTTCTTTTCCGTGGAATAAAGACCGGGAGACACAAATTTCCATATCTGATACAGGAGATAAGGACTGGCAATAATGATGGCGGCGAAAAACGATACCTTGAGATAGGTGAAAAAGGCTTCCGGCAGGCTGGTGAATATCATGGCACTGTCGTCCGGCATTGCAACCTTGAGGGGGATTGTGAGTATTTCGAATATCCGTTCCTTTATCAGATAACAGGCTACAAAGACGAGGCCCACGGCCACGATACAGCGCAACAGTCGACTCCTCAGTTCATCCAGATGAGAGGTAAAAGGCATTTTTTCGTCTGTCTGATCATTCATCGGTACAACTATTCACCTGCTGTGATTTAATGGCAAGATGTGGATGAGACCGGGGAACGACTTATGTTTTGTCATCTGTTTTCTCAGTCGTTTCAGATTCTTTTTTGTCGGTTCCGTACAAGAGAGAATCCTTGATATCCTTTGCGTCATTTTTGATCCCGTCAACATTGAGGGATTCTTTCACATCGTCGGTAGCCCGTCGAAATTCCGCAAGACCCTTCCCCAGAGACCGGGCAAGATCGGGCAGTTTCTTCGGGCCGATAATGATCAAGGCCACAATAAGTATAACGATTAATTCGGGCATGCCGATTCCGAACATTCTCTATCTCCCGCCTCAAAAAATAGACGCTAAATATATATACAGTTTACAAAGATTGTCAATGTATTTTCATGGTTTGCATTTCAAGCAATTGTGTGATAGAAATCTTCATCTTACCCGGTCAGTGAAAGGTTCATAAGCATTCGGGGGAATAGCCATGATCGTGAAGACGGGCATTGTGAGGGATGAGCGGTATCTCAGGCATGAAACCGGCCGTTTCCACCCGGAATCTCCTCAGCGGCTGGAGGCAATTTATGAGATGCTTGACTCTTCCGATATGAAAGGCAAATTCGTGAATATCAAACCACGATATGCCGATGAGGATGAGATCAGTGCCGTCCACAGTCAGTCATACATAGAAAGAGTGGCAAGCACCTCCGGCAAAAAGCAAACTTTCCTTGATCCCGACACGGAAACCTCCCCCGAATCTTTCGGAATTGCAAAGCTTGCAGTCGGCGGTTTGCTGAATGCAATAGATGGTGTCATAGAGGGTGATGTAAATAATGCCTTTGCCTTAATACGACCTCCTGGACATCACGCCGAGCGGGGTCGCGCAGCGGGGTTTTGTATTTTCAACAACGTTGCCGTTGGTGCACTCCATGCAATTCGCAATCACCGCATGAAGAAAATTCTCGTTGTCGACTGGGACCTTCATCACGGGAACGGAACGCAGAATACATTTTATGAAGATCCGAAGGTACTGTATTTTTCGACCCACCAGTTTCCCTTTTACCCAGGTTCCGGCAGTGTTAATGAAATCGGAAGAGGAAGCGGTCTGGGGTACACAATCAATGTACCGTTGCGGCGGGGACCGGGTGATGCGGAATATCTGAGGATTTTCAGAAAAATTCTCGAGCCGGTGGCTCTTGACTATAAGCCTGATCTGGTCTTGCTCTCGGCGGGATTTGATATTTATTATAATGATCCGCTGGGCGGTATGCAGGTTACGCCTGCCGGCTTCAGAAATCTCGTGAGAGTATTGTTGAACATTGCCGATGCATGTTCAAAAGGGCGATTTGTTGTGACTCTTGAGGGAGGATACAATATTCAGGGATTACGGGATTCCGTCAAGGCGGTGCTTCTTGAGATGAAGGGCGAATCGTACCAGACCGATGAGACGCTGAATGACGTGGAATCACAGGCTGATAGTGGAATTGATACAATCATTCAAACAGTTATAAAACAGATCGAACCGACCTGGCGCGTGTTTTGATAGCATGCAATATCGGTTACGGGATTCTCAACGCTCGGAAAAAGTCTCAGGATGTATGCTGATCGCAGAAAGGTGTTTGCTGTTTACGGGAGGTGGAGTAATTGAAACTAAGCAGAGAAGATGTTGAGCATGTGGCGCATTTGGCACGGCTTAACTTCAGAGAAGAAGAGAAAGAAAAGTTTACATTGCAGTTGAATGACATCCTTGTCTATATGGATATATTGAATAAGGTGGATACCGCCGGAGTCGAGCCGATGACCCATGCCATTACCTTGAATAATGCATTTAGGGATGATGAGGTGCTGAATTCGGTCGGCGTTGAGAAGATCCTGACCAATGCGCCCGACAGAATGGGTGGGTGTTTCAGGGTGCCGAAGGTGATCGAATAGACGTCGGCAGACGTCATGTGGTTGTGTCAGCGAAGAATTGTCCCTTGAAAATTGACCGATATCCGAATTAAATCCCACAAGACATATCGATGTTCTTACATAAATGGAATGCCGATCACGGAAAGTTATCGGCTGATTGCTGCTATCGAGGTAATTATGGAGTTAAGCACGTTAACGATACATGAGTTACAAAGAATGCTTCGCGAGGGTGAAACCACATCCGTTGCGATTACCGAATCGGTTTTCAAACGAATCGAAGCGGTTGAAGATAAAGTACATTCCTACATTACTCTGACGGAAGATCTTGCCTTTCAACAAGCCGAACAGGCCGATCGGAACATGCAAAGCGGTCGTGGCGGCCCGCTGACGGGTATTCCCATCGCTCTGAAAGATATTGTCTGTACCGAGGGTACGCGGACAACCTGCGGATCTCATATTCTCGAAAATTTTATTCCGCCTTACGATTCCACGGTGGTAAGAAAGTTTCGCGAAGCAGGGGCTGTTTTCCCGGGAAAGACGAATATGGATGAATTTGCCATGGGGTCGTCTACTGAAACATCATATTTCGGGATAACGAGAAATCCATGGGACCTGAGCAAAATTCCGGGAGGGTCGAGCGGGGGGTCGGCATCGGCAGTTGCCGCCGATGAGTGTATTGCAGCCATAGGTTCTGATACCGGCGGATCGATACGGCAGCCCGCAGCCCTCTGTGGTGTCGTCGGCATGAAACCGACCTATGGCAGAGTTTCACGGTACGGGCTGATTGCGTTCGCGTCTTCTCTGGACCAGATCGGACCCTTCTCAAAGGATGTCGAAGATTGTGCCATCATGATGAATGCCATTGCCGGGTATGATCCCAAGGATTCAACGTCGGTGCCGGCTGAGGTTCCCGATTACACCCGATTTCTTTCAAAAGGCATTGAAGACTGGACGGTCGGTGTTCCCAAGGAATATTTTATCGAAGGGATTGATCCTGAAGTCCTGGATGCGGTGAAGCGAGCAATGCAGGTCGTCGAAGATGCGGGGGCCAAAATTATTGAAATCTCACTTCCCCATTCCGAATACTGTGTTGCCGTCTATTATGTCATCGCCCCGTCGGAGGCAAGTTCAAATCTCGCCCGGTATGACGGTGTACGATACGGTTTCAGATCCCGGGAAGGGAGAGATCTCATGGAAATGTATAAGATGTCCCGTTCCGCCGGGTTCGGGGATGAAGTCAAGCGGAGAATTATGATCGGGACACATTCCCTCTCATCGGGATATTACGATGCATACTATAAAAAGGCATCACAGGTGAGGGCGCTCCTCCGGCGTGACTTTGACGAGGCATTCAGGCAATGCGACGCCATTATCGCTCCCGTCACACCGACGCCGGCGTTCGGTATCGGAGAAAAAATGGACGACCCCCTTCAGATGTATCTCTGTGATATATTCACCATATCGTGTAATCTTGCGGGAATACCGGGAATTTCAGTGCCTTGCGGCTATACGAAGAGCGGGCTTCCCGTAGGGGTTCAATTCCTGACGGGCCATTTTGAGGAAGGCAAACTGCTGCAGATTGCCGCCGCTTACGAGCGCCATGCAGAAATAGAGAGAAGGAGACCTGAGATATAATGGAATTCGAACCGGTTATCGGACTGGAAGTTCATGCACAGCTTTTGACGAATACGAAAATATTCTGCGGCTGTTCCACCAGGTTCGGCGAAGCTCCCAACAGTAATACCTGTCCCATCTGTTCGGGAATGCCGGGAGTGCTTCCCGTGCTGAACAAAAAGGTGGTTGAGTATACCATCAAGATGGGCCTGGCGACATCTTGTCATATTAATAACATCAACACATGGGCTCGGAAGAATTATTTTTATCCCGACCTGCCCAAGGGATATCAGATAACCCAGTTTGCCGAACCCATCGCAGAACACGGCTATGTGGATGTGGAGATCAACGGCAATAAAAAGAGAATCGGTATCACCAGAATTCATATAGAGGAGGATGCCGGTAAGTCGATTCATGATGAGAATCAGCCGGCGAGTTACATCGACCTCAATCGTGCGGGAGTGCCCCTGATCGAAATTGTCAGCGAACCGGATATCAGAAGTGCCGAAGAGGGGGTCGGATACCTGAGGCGGCTTCACGAAATCCTGGTGTATCTTGGCATCTGCGACGGGAACATGGAGGAAGGAAGCTTCCGCTGTGATGCAAACATATCACTGAGGCCGAAGGGTCAAGAGAAATTCGGCATCAGGGCGGAATTGAAAAATATGAATTCATTCAGGCATGTTCACCGGGCTCTCGAGTATGAGATCAAACGACAGCAGTATATACTGGAGAGTGGCGGACATGTTGTTCAGGAGACCCGGCTCTGGGATGAGGCTCAGGGGGTTACCCACCCCATGCGGGGAAAAGAGGAGGCCCATGATTATCGTTATTTCCCCGATCCCGACCTGGTCGCCGTTCATCTCTCCGATGAATGGATTGAAGAGATCCGAAAAACCCTTCCGGAACTGCCGTTGGCAAAACGTGAGCGCTTTGTCGCGGAATTCGACATTCCCCTTTATGATGCCCAGGTGCTGACAGCAAGCCGGGCTCTCGCAGATTACTACGAGGAAATAGCCAGGAAGAGCGGCAAACCCAAAATTGCCAGCAACTGGGTTATGGGTGATGTTCTTGGTCACCTTAAGGAAGACAGGCTGGAAATCGACGAGAGTCCCGTATCGGCCCACTCTCTTGTTTCCATGATCGGTCTGATCGAAGACGGGACGATCAGTGGAAAGATCGCCAAGGAAGTCTTCGAGGAGATGTGGAACACGGGGAAAGAGCCGGGAACGATTGTTGAAGAAAAAGGCCTTGTTCAGATTACCGATACAAGTGCCATTGAACAGGCGGTTGATGACGTTCTGGCGACCAACCCGACTCAGGTGAATGAGTACCGGCAGGGTAAGGAAAAACTTTTCGGGTTCTTTGTGGGGCAGGTCATGAAGGTGACCAAGGGCAAGGCAAATCCTAAGCTGGTGAATGATCTGTTGAAGAAGAAACTGTCAGAAGGTTGATGCAGATATCATTGGTTCAATCCCGGTTTAAAAAATGCCCCCGGCTGATTGCCGATCAAACATGAAATCGGAAGAACGAGTGCGTATAGACTATAGTATGAAACAATAGCGACATCATCGTAGAATATCTCAACAGTATAAAGCGGTTCAGCCATGCCCCGCGGGATACTCCGTGCCGGCCTGTGTTTCGAATGCGGTGATTATATTTGAGATAAGTATTTATTCCTGACTTCATCTTTCTTTACCCGGGTCAGCGGGTTGTCGAAACGCTGTAGTCACTGCCACAGAGGATGCAGCGTTTTACGGAGGGCATAATCCCCCTTTTTTCTGTAGAGGAAACAGTTTGCCGTGATAAGAACGATCTATTGGGATAATGATGCCGTCGTTCTGATTGATCAGAATGAACTCCCGCTGGAAGAAACCTATCTTACCTGCCGTGACTATCAGCACGTTATAACGGCGATCAATGATCTTACCATTCGGGGCGCTCCCGCTATCGGTATCGCCGCCGCCATGGGGATAGCTCTCGGGGTGAATAACTCATCCGATGCGTCGTGCGAGGGACTTAAGACGTTATTTGAAAAATTGTGCCGGGAATTTTCAGAGACCCGTCCCACGGCGGTTAATCTTTTCTGGGCCATCAACAGGATGAAACGGTGTTTCGATGCCGCTCTTCCGCAGGGATTGGACTGTGTGAAAAAAACCTTGGTCCGGGAAGCGGTTCGAATCGGGGAAGAGGATGTTGAAATCAACCGACGGATCGGCATGCATGGACGGTTGCTGGTTACTGACGGTGACGGTATTCTTACCCACTGCAATGCCGGAGCCCTCGCAACAGGAGGCTATGGAACAGCACTGGGGGTTATAAGGTCAGCCTGGGACGAGGGGAAAAGAATTCATGTCTTTGTGGATGAAACGCGGCCGGTTCTCCAGGGAGCGCGATTGACTGCCTGGGAGATGATGCATGAGAAGATCCCCGCGACTCTTATAACGGATAATATGGCGGGATTCGTCATGAAACAGGGGAAGATCAATCTGGTGATTGTCGGTGCCGATCGCATTGCCGCCAACGGCGATGCCGCCAACAAGATCGGAACGTATTCCCTGGCGGTCCTTGCCAAGGTCCACGGAATACCCTTTTATGTTGCGGCACCGCTGTCAACAATCGATCGTAATATCGCAGACGGAGACGGGATTCCCATAGAAGAGCGGAACAACGAAGAAGTTGTGTGTTTCCGCGGCGTGCGAACGGCGCCGGACAACATGGCTGTGTATAATCCCGCTTTCGATGTCACGCCGAATGAGTACATAACTGCCATTATTACCGAAGCGGGACGGGCAACGCCGCCCTTTGAGGAGAATATAGAAATCCTGTTTGGAAACAAAGAGTAATTTGTAGGTTCTGGATCGGTTCTCGTGGATCGGAAAGCACGCCACGGGTTACATGAGATGAAGCCCGATACATAGTTAATTCTATTTAAAAAGAAAGGTACGTGCGACAGACACATATGGACGGAAAACTATTTCTCTTCGATTTTGACGGTGTTATCGCCGATTCGCTGGAACTTTATGAGAATACGACAAAACGCTGCTTCGAATTGATCGGGAAACCCATCACTCGGAGCCGTGAAGATTTTCTCGATCTCTTCGATGACAACTTCTATGATGCAATTCAAGCGCGGGGTGTGAAAATCGAAGAGTTCATGCGGGCAGTCCAGGAGATCGGTCCAACCGTTAATTTCAGTGACGTTGCCATCTTCAAAGAGATGGCGCCGGTATTGGAAGAGTTGGCAGTGACCAATACCCTTATTATCATTTCGTCAAATACGAATCATGCCGTTAGGTCCATTCTTTCCGCTCATAAATTCAACGGTCACTTTGAGGAAATTTTAGGGGCCGATGTTATGGTGAGCAAGGTAGAAAAAATCTTCCATGCCATGGAAAAATACGGATATCCACCGGGCATCACCTTCTTTGTCGGCGACACGACGGGAGATATTCGAGAAGCGCGACAAACAGGAGTCAAAACCGTTGCCGTCTCGTGGGGATGGCATGCACGAGAAAGATTGGCTGCGGTTACGCCTGACCATATCATCGATGTACCGAATGAGCTCTTAGCTTTCTGAGGGCTTCTTGATCAATCGATTTGATCACCGGGTCCGTTGTGCTTTTAATAAAACTAAAGCTAGCGTCCGGCAATTCCCAAGCTGCCTTTCAGGACCGGGTAGTTGAAATTGCCGGCCTTGTGTTTCTCATTGATTTATGAACAGAAGGCTCCACGAAAGCCGCTGAGAAAAATTTATTCGGTGTCGGCCACGACCGGATCCGGCAGGGTACCCCCTCCAATGAGGAAAATCAAGGTTGTCGCGATTTTTTCTTTGACTTCTAACAGTCCAGTTTTCTATACTTTTCCACTTACTGAAATGGGAACATGAAGTGACCGTATACGCATGGCCTGTCCGATGGGCTTGCCGAAAACGAATTATGACGTAACAAAGGAAAAAATGGAATCCGTTGTAGTATTTGAGACGATTCAAATTTCCGAGCCTCGTGACAAGATTTTTCGGCGTCTCGGGTACCGTCGAGGCGTGACCACTGTCGACGGGCGTATCGAAGAGACGGTTGACCGTGACATCAGCTATGCACTCTCGCTCATTCACCTTCGGGGTGCGGCGCTCCGTCTGCCGATCCGTGACCGAAATGGATCGACTGTTGTGTGCGGGCAGGATATTGTCTTTCACAGCAGCGATATCGCCGGAATGATCCGCGACTGTGACGAACTGCTGATCATGGGAGCCACCGCTGGATCGGATATTATCGATGCTATTGTCCGTGATTCACAAGAAGATCGATTGACCAGAGGCGTTGTCCTTGATGCGGTGGCAAGCGAGATGGCCGATGCGGCACTTGACTGGATTGTCGCGTATTTCAATCGAACCCTCCTGCGGGACAACAGGCGTGTGTCGACTCGGAGATTTTCAGCAGGTTACGGTGATTTTAGAATCGAAAATCAGAAGGAGCTGTTTGATATTCTCGAGATGTCCCGCATCGGTGTTCGGATCAGTGACCGTTTTATGCTTATTCCGGAAAAATCGGTAACGGCGATAGCGGGGATATACGGGATTTTTGATAGGGATGAAAAAGGAGCGATACATTGAGTAAAAAAAAGGGACTAAGAAGTCTGCTGAAGAAAAAAATACTCATTCTGGACGGTGCCACCGGGACGGAACTCCAGAAGCGCGGCATGCCTGCAGGAGTATGTCCTGAAACATGGTGCATTGAACATCCAGAGGTAATACGTGCTGTTCATGCCGATTACCGAGAAGCCGGTTCCGATATCGTCTACACCTGTACATTCGGCGCCAACCGAATCAAATTGGGCCAATACGGTATCACGGATGTGATTGAAGTTAATCGCGGGCTTGCCGACATTGCCCGGCAGGCCGTGGGAAAGAAGAATTTGGTTGCCGGAGATATCGGTCCGACGGGACGATTCGTTGCTCCCTTCGGTGATCTGGCGTTTGACGATGCCGTTGATGTTTTCAAGGAACAGGTGCGAGGGCTTCTCGATGGCGGTGTGGATCTCTTCGTCATCGAGACGATGATGGATATCCAGGAAGCCCGGGCAGCGTTGATTGCAGTGAAGGAACTGACCGATACATTCACAATTGTAACAATGACCTATGAACAGGACGGGCGGACGCTCAATGGAACCGATCCGGTATCGGCTGTAATTACCCTCCAGAGTCTCGGTGCCGATGCGGTGGGGTGCAATTGTTCGACCGGTCCGAAGGAGATGATTGAACTTATCAAACGGATGAACCCATATGCCACGGTTCCTCTCGTGGCAAAGCCCAATGCGGGAATGCCCCGACTGGTAGACGGGCAGACCGTCTTCACCATGGATGCAGAGGAATTCGGAATATTTGGGACCACACTTGCAGCCGGAGGCATTGCCATGATCGGCGGATGCTGTGGTACGAATCCCGGTCACATCAAGGAACTTGCCCGGGTCATGAATGACCGAACGTCCCGTAAGCCCGCGAGAAAGTCGGTGTGTGCCGTCAGTTCATCACGGAAAGCCGTCGTATTCGACAATAAGGGGGCTGTTGCAGTTATCGGTGAACGGATCAATCCCACCGGTAAGAAAAATCTTCAGGATGAGCTTCGCAGCGGCAGAATGGGGCTTATCCGAGAGATGGCCCGGCAGCAGGAGGAAAAAAAAGCGGATCTCCTTGATGTCAATGTTGGTATGCCCGGGATCGACGAACGTGCCGTCATGGAAACTGTGGTGAACACGTTATCGACGGCGAGCAGTCTTCCGTTGGTCATCGACTCGTCGGACGTGCATGTCATCGAGAAAGCACTGCGAATATATCCAGGCCGGGCGCTGGTGAACTCGGTTACGGGCGAAAAGAAGAAACTGAAGGAACTCTTGCCGGTGGCGGCAACCTATGGTGCCATGGTGATCGCGCTGCCTGTAACGGACAGGGGTGTGCCCGCATCAGCAAAAGAGCGAACTGAGGTAATTGAACGCATCTACAAAGAGGCACGGGAATACGGTTTTACAAAAGATGACATTATTGTTGACGGTGTGGTGATGACCGTTTCATCGGACCCCGGCGCTCCGCTGGAAACGCTGAAAACGGTGGAATGGAGTGCCCGGAAATTAAAATGTGCGACCATGCTGGGACTGACAAATGTATCGTTTGGAATGCCGGAACGGAGATGGCTCAACGCGGCCTTCATGGCGATGGCGATTGAACGGGGAATGACCGTCGTCATCGCGAATCCCGATGCGGATGAGGTTATGAATGTCAAAGCGGCAAGCGAGGTTCTGATGAACCGGGATCAAGATGCGACGGCATATCTTGCCCGTTTTGCCGTTGCGTTGGAGGAAACACAGAGGTCAGGCACGGCCGGCGCTGTTCCCCGTGACGATATCGCTCAGGCTGTTCTCGATGGAAATCGTGAGGGAATCAGTGAAAAGCTGGCAGTGGCACTGTCAACAGGTTTGAATGCCCGGCAACTCGTTCATGATGTGATGATACCCGCCATCACCAAAGTAGGGGAACTGTATGAAAGGAAACAATACTTTCTCCCCCAGTTGATAGCAAGTGCCGAGACGATGAAACTCGGTCTGTCCTGGCTTGAACCCCACCTTCGGGACGACGTTTCGTCGCAGGACAACAAGGGGAGAATTCTGATTGCCACCGTCCAGGGTGACATTCACGATATCGGGAAAAATATCGTGGCGCTGATGCTTGGAAATCAGGGATTCGATGTAATCGATCTCGGAAAAGATGTGGCGACGGCTCGTATCATAACGGAAGCAAAAAGATTGCAACCGCAGATTATCGCACTGTCTGCTCTGATGACGACCACCATGGTGGCAATGAAAGAGATTGTTATTGCGGCCCGTCGTGAAGGGTTGGATTGCTCGTTTATGATCGGTGGTGCTGTGGTGACGGAATCATACGCCGCCGAAATCGGTGCAAGCTATGCCATGGACGGTGTGGAGGCTGTTAGAGCAGCGGAACTGCTTGTGAAAAAAACAAAGTGAAATCAGAATAACAACGACTGGACTTTTGAGAATCATTTTTGCCATCCACAAAAGTCCAGTCTTGTTTTTCTCCAGATTTCTTTTTCTCACTTGTTTCCTGAATTCTGCTTATTAGTGACCGCTGAAAGCTTTCAACTATTTTGACGATTCCACGTACTCCACGATCTTTTCGGCAATGATCCTGACGGTTTTCTCGAATTTCTGCTCATCCTTTTCGAGAAGCGTGATCCTGAATCCAGGGGTGGACGTGAAAAATGACGTCAGCGGTACGACGCAGATTCCCGTGGAACCCAGCAGATAATAGACAAACCGCATATCCCGTTCGATCTTCGAATTAACAATGTTCTCGACGAATCGCCGGATATCGGCATTTTCGATATGAACGCTCTGCCGGTAATTAAGGATGGCGTCGTTAAAGACGACAGTCATATAAAATGCGCCGTTGGTTCTGTTGACTACGATGTAGGGAACGTCTTTCATAATATTGTAGGCGATGTTTGAAAGCCGTTCATAGTGCCTGATCCGGTCGTTCAGATATGTTTTGTATTCCGGGTGTGTCATGAGCCGCGGTATGGCAATCTGGGGAAGCGTTGTGGAGCAGACCTCCGCCATTTTCTGATGAAGTATTGCATTGACATATCGTTGGAAGCTCTCATCTTTATCGGCATTGTATACTTCAATCCAACCGCACCGGGCCCCCGGCCAGGGAAACTCCTTTGATATTCCTTTCATACTCATGCCGGGAACATCGCCGATGATATCTGAGAGATGAAGTGTCGATTTGCCGTTATAGATGATATTGGTGTATATTTCATCGAAGATGAGACATAGGTCATATTCTTTTGCAATTCTTACGATTTCCTTGAGAGTCTTTTCCGAATAGACATGTCCCGACGGATTGTCGGGGTTGATGACGAGAATGCCGACGATCGTTCCATGACTCTTGACTTTCCGCTCAAGTTCCACGAGATCGGGATGCCAATCCCGGTAGGGGTTCATTCGGTATGTATTGGGCGGGAACGAGGCGTGGTGGACTTCGGCCAGAAGATGTGTCGAGTACGTCGGTTCCGGCATGATGATGCGGGCATCAACCCGTATTGAGCTGTAAGCTCTGGCAATTGCGTCACCCAGGCCGTTAAAGAAGATAATATCTTCCCTTGTTATTTGCGCTCCCCCTCTCTTGTTGGTCTCTCCCGCCAGAAACTCTCTCGTATCATCCATGCCCTTCGTGGGCGAATAGGCGTATGACTTGTCTTCATTTAAAATATCTATGAGAACATTTTTCATCCATTCGGGAATTTTCTCTCCTTTTTCAACAGGGTCTCCGATATTTTTCCACGTAATTTCAGTTCCGTATTCGCGAAGTTTATTTGCCACCGCGACAATATTTCGAATTTCGTAAGTCAAACCCGTACCGCTTTTTGCAATATCAAATCTCATAAAACCAGGTACACTCCCCATATATTCTTCTTTTAATCTAATACGCTTATAATAATTCCATGAAAATTTCTACAAGTATTTTATATTTAACTCAGCAATTTCCGGTTAGGAAATTGCATACAGTTTATGTAAATATATGAGAAAAAAAGAACCAGTAACTGCATATTTTTCTTGACTTTTTGTCAATAAGGAGCGGCGC
>DSDU01000053.1 GCA_011056835.1 Deltaproteobacteria bacterium | reverse complement strand
TTTATGGGGGAAGTATATAAAGAGAAAAAGGGGAATGTCAATGGAATTTTGGGAGCAAAATATGGGGTATTTTATCGATTATTGATTGAGCGATGAAGTAAGATGGCTTTATTTTCTGAAATCACAAGACGAGTGCATGAAAAACGGCCTGATCCGGGCTCTATATCGACGTTTTCGGGGTCAAAAAGGACGGTTTCAGAATCCCTGCCGCCGTGTTCCTGCCCACGGACAATTCTTCATCGATGGAAATCGTTGCCGGTGTGGACCCCACGATTACGCTTTCCAACGGAATGAGTGCGATGCGTGCAGCCCGGCAGGCTGGCGACGATGCCATCATGAAGCGACTTGCAGCGGCTGGTGTGAAGGAATAGAACCGACCTCGTCCTGACGTTCTCTGCCGTCTCGACGACCTGCCCCATTATGAGCTGGATCGACTTGAGCAACAAGACAGCGGATTTGGCGGACCGCATCCGGGCCGAACAGCGGCTCGAGATGCCGCCCTCCGTAAAAGGGTTCCTAAAGAGTGTGCGCAATCCCCAGCTCATGGAGAATCTCCCTGGCTTTCTTGATGTGCTTGTTCGAGATGGCGGAGCTGGCCCCCCGCCTTAACCTGGCTTGGATTTGCGCCGCAGTGTATCGATCGGTCAGCGCCCAAACCCCGGCTTGCACCACCATGGGGTTTTCGCGCGCACTCCGCGCGAGGAAACGGGTCAGATCGGCGGGGCTTCTTGCAACAGATGAAAACGAATCTCTATCCGATGGGATGGGCTTCTTGGCGTTGACACAGACGGCGGAGAGGGAACCGGAATAGACGTCGAGCTCTTGCAGGGAAAAACGCTTTTCGACTCTAGCCGCCATGTTCTGATGCCGGCCGCTGGCGATAAAGCAGGTGCCAGGAGAAATGTGAATCTTCAAGACCTGTCGCGTCCTGTTCTCGACGCGCACCTCGATTTTCTTGATGTCCACCCCCAAGCGCTGACACGAACAAGATTCCAGCCTGCGAGGTCGACAAGTTCATGCGGGCGGTCGCCATCCAGACGCGCGGCCTTCCGTGTGAGGCGTGCGATCCCTCTCTCCTTACAGAAGGACTTCACCCGGGACGCCAGCGCAAACACCACCCAACCGAGGACGAGCAATACAAAAATCGCAACCAGCGCGGCATTGAATACCAGCCAGGGAACGACTGCTCCCCCTTCCCAGCCCAGGCGGAGGGAGACAGACTGAACATATTTGCCGGCCAGGGCGAGACCGAACGCCGCTTGAAGAAGACAGTATCCGCCCAACGTCCACAGCCAACCTTGCCCCAACAGACCCCGGCAAAACAGGATCCCCCCTGGTACAAGGAAAACGAGGACCAATACGGGTATCCATATCTTGGACAGGCCCCAGGTAAAGCTCCGGACAATCATACCCAGAGACAAAAGAGGGTTGAGCAGGACGACACAGAACGCACCGCCGATCAGGATCAGAATCAGCGGGCCTTTTCCCCGCTGGTTTTCATGGAAAACCAGGAGCAGCCCGAACAGGATCAACCACGAGAAAATGACCCAACTGGCGATTCTGTAGATTCCTATCGTCGTGGGCAGAAAGCTGCCAGCAGCGGTTATTGCCACCACGCCCGCGGCCAGTACGGCGACACCCTCATCCAACCGGTAGTAGCTCTCGGATGCCAGATGCTTCAGTGCGCCTCGGATAATCAGCAGGATCAATAGCAGCAGCCCGGCTCCAACAAGCCAGGGGACCGGGCCAAGGGAAAGAGTCTTCGTCGTTGCCGCTTCCCGGGATCCGAGCAACAGGGCTGTTGCCATCCAGATAAGGCCCACCCAGGCCAGCAGGAAGTCGTCTCCGGCAAATAGCGCCCGCAGCAGTGAGGCCAACCCCGCCAGTCCAAGCCAGGAACCGAGTACCCAAACAAGGACCCGGAATGAGAACACCTGCAACGGCAGGAAGAAGGCAACCGCCGCAAGAAGGGCAATGGCTCCCAACAGGAACAGAATCGGCCGCACTTCCAGTTCGGCGCGTCGGAAAGAGATGATCATGGATGCCATCACGGCGCCCGCAACGAAAAGAGCGGCGAGCAGCCAATAGAGAACGGAAGGGATCATGAACCGAGTCTTCTGCTATTCGTCATTTTTTATCAAACGACAGCCTGTCTGCAATGCGCGTGCTTCGCCCGAAGGATTTGGGAAGCCGCGGCAAGTCGTCCGCGATCATCCCCAAGCCAACGGGGACAAGCGGATCAGTCGAGCATGGCAGCGATCGCGGAGAATCCGGCCTGGATCGCGGCGTCTTTTGCGGTCTTCCCTCCCACCTTGATGGAGGGATCGGCACCGTTTGCCAGGAGCAACCGAGCCATTTCCTGGCCGCCATATGAGGCCGCCAAGTACAACGGGGTAAAGCCTTGAATCTTTGCGTCGACGCCAACGCCCTTGGAAAGAAGCAATTGCCCCAGAACGGGAGCGTCATTGACAGCGCAGAGGTGAAAGAGAAGCTTGAAGCTGTCGTCACGCAATTCGCCTTTCCATTCCTTGTCCTTAAGCTTGGCGGCCAAATTCCTTACCACGCCCTTCGGGAACGGGGCGAGAAGGATCCTGGTCGCGACGTCTCGAACCACGGGATCCGGCGAATCGGCGTGCATCAGGATATCACGATAGCCGTCAACTCCTTGCTCAACGAGATACCGATCGATGACGTGCTTGACCCAGGTCGTCTCTTCCGTGTAGTGCGCGGCGGCCTCTCCCGGCGCGAGCTTGGCCGACTCCGCACGCCCGAGCAGGGCATAGGCCGCGCAGAGAGATATCGATTCGGCCATCCTCGATTTGACCCGTTCGTCCGCCTCGACTTCGTGTGCCTGTTTCAAGGCAAGAAAGGACTCCTCCGTCCCTATCAGGCCCAACGCCTCCGTGGTGGCACTGCGCATGCGGGTGTTCTCCTGGGCCAGCAGACGTAAGAGCCTGTCCACGGTGTCCCTGGAATCGGCTTGGGGCTGGAGCCTTCCCAGCTCGCGGACAGCGCCTTCTCGGATGAATTCGTTGTCGGAATCGAGCGAGGCCAAACACGTTCTGAGATTCCAGTGATGGCCCAGCTTGATCTCCCTCCGGCCGCTTTCATCACTGATCTCAAGGTGCCCTTGGCCGCACACATAGACCCAGTGATCCCCCTGCCTCCTGAAGCAGAGCCGGCTGCCGCGCTTCGGATGGATCGTCGCCGCCTTCCCCTGCACAGAGATCTCGCAGGACACGGAAGGAATGTTGTCCAGCAGGACCAACGGCAGGGCTTCCGCCGCGAAACGCACCTCGCTTCCTTCTCCGGCTGAAATGACCGGGGTCAAACCTCCAGAAAAGACCATTTCTCCGCGCGGTCCCGGCGTCCCCATGGTCATTGCGTACGCGTCTCCCGGATGATCGTTTCTGGGAAAGAAGAGTCCGGGAAAGCGTTCAGGCGGGATCGAGGGCCTGAACGTCACGGACCCCGATTCTTCCGAGGTGCTCGGGAAGACAATATCGACAGAGACCGAAGACGCCTCGAGAAGGACCAGGGCATCGTCCGGCCCCGGAGAGGCTTGCTCTTCTGCCGTCCTCTCGCCACCCTTATCCGTGCACCCGAGACAGACCAGGCAACATAGCAGCAAGAGTAGCATGGCTCCTATTCCGAAGGCTGGGATATTCCGGACACTCCTTCCCATCGTAACCTCCCCGGTCTTTCTGTGTATGATAAGAATTTCCTTTTTTATGGGGAAGTGTATAAAAAGAAAAAGGGAACTGTCAATGGAATTTTGCAAGCAAAATATGGGGTATTTTATCGATTATTGATTGAGCGATGAAGCAAGATGGCTTTATTTTGAAAAATTGACCCATTTATTGTCTGATATGACCGCTATGAAGGACATTTTCAGGAGATTTCAGACAGACCTGTCCGGCGCGCCTCAAATGTCTCAAAAAATAAAGCGTTATGATTGGACATAATCATCCCAGGAATATTCGGGGTCGCGATAGAGGTAATCATAGTTGGGAGGCAGCTGGGAATGTTCATTCTCAATGTATGGTTTGGAATGCCGGCCCATGTCGTGCGGGCAGGCAGGGGGATCATGGATTTTCGGCGGCGGCCGTGACCTCGCGAGCCACAATCCCAGATGTTCGAGGATGGCCGGGATGACGGCCGGGTCTTCGATGCTGCTGATGACACGCATGGGGCCATTGCACTTCGGACAGACCAAAGGGTCGACTTCATATATTTTTTGGATAAGCCGCGCCCAGTTTCGTCGGAAGACTTTAACATCCCCCTCCAATTCGAAAATGCAGCGGATGATGTCGTCGTCGCCGTTCTTCTGTCGTTTCCCCCGGGAGACGTTGCTGTAGCGGCCATAATAGCGCACCATCTGCTCACCTTTATTCGGGACGTGCGAGGACATGGCGGCCAACCATTCCAAAGCGGGGAATGTCCTGCTCGACTTCCCGTCCTTGGCTTTATAGACGACCTTGCCGTCCTGATCCAGACAGGTCATCGGCTCCTGAAAGGATGCACGCACAATATACCGGGCAAGGTTCTCCATGGCCTTTTCATCTCCAGGAGGCTGAATTCTTTCACCGTAAAACACAATGAACTACCCCGCAGCAAGCTACGGGGTATCAACAACTTCTAATCGGTACTTTTCTCGCAGCAAGCTGCGGGGAATTAGACCCGAAAAGCGATTAAAACCCGAATGACGCCACTTCATTACCATGTCCACCAGTTCTTCGGTAATTTTTCCTTTTGAGAGAAGAAACTTGAAGATCTTGTGTCTAAAACCTCTTCCTCTCGGAAGAGTCATGGATTTCTTCAATCCGATGGTCCGTTCGCTTATAGGGCCCAATATTAATCGACGTACCGTGAAGAACATTGAAAAGTCGGGGTTGAAGATCATATCCATGCACAATAAAGGATCGGAACTGGTCAAACACGTCATCGCACGACCATAACCGCAAGGGACGATTTTCCGCCGACGCCCGCCGCGTCGTATCATGCCGTCAGTGACACGGCGGCACGTGATTGCGCCGGATGCCATACTGAAAGACCCCGCGCGGGGCTCCATCACGTTTTTATTCTTTTTTTCACCTTCCCCCAGGACTTTGTAATCAGGAAGCTTTCTTCCATATTATCTGCCATTCGAACGAATTTCGGCCATGGAACGGCAAAACTGAGCACGTTCGAGGGAACAAACGGCCGGGCGGAGACATCAAACATGCCCATCACCGCGCGGGGCCTATCGGATGTGAGTTCCCGGCAGGGGTGATGCACGATCGTGCCGCAACCGGCGCCGAAGGGAGCGATGACATTGTCGGGTTCCCTCTCATCGTAGTTTGCCAGCGTGAAAAGACCCGAGAGGACATCGGGAGGCGCGAAGAAAATGATCACCAGTGGTTCATCACGCTCTTCCATGACATCCCACCGTTTGAAGACAATGTATTTCGCAGGCGCTTTAAACAGTGGTTGTTGCTTCATGAACTCCCGGACCAGTTCAGGTGATTTCTTGTATCGCTCCCCCTCAAGCTTTCCCGGTATGCCGTACGAAAGGAAATATTCAAAATCGGGCGGTTGCTGCTCCGCGAAGCCCAGGTATCGTCTGCCGCCTTCACAACCGATCGTATGGACATCAAAAGACCTCGCCGTACCCTTGCGCACCCGTGCCAGATCACCGATGATACAGCGATGTGCCTTCGGCGGTTGTGCCATCATCTTTTTATCCTGTTCATTCGTGTAGTAAAAACCGATGGGCAACTCCGCTCCAGGGAAAAATCTGTTCCATTTCCTTGTAAACTCATCCTTGAATGTTTTGTCCATGATAATCCTCCGTTACCTTCAACATAACGAATAACCCCTCGGCACATGACGGGATAGTTTCATATATCATTACCCGGTCCGGCCGGACAATCCATAGATTCCACCCTTACGGAAATGACTCGAAGCAGGCATCTCCCGCCGGTGCTTTCATTGTATCTTCACAGGGAATGAATGGATATCCCCACCAGCTTACTTCGTCAGGTTCCATGAGATTGATCATGTGAAGGATACCCTGATCAAGCACACCCCTTAAACACCGGTCGACAATTCCTTCATTCATTGATCCCGGGCACCACCCAGCCATTCGTTTCAAAGGTACGATCCCATACGCCCGGTCAAATGGGACAGTGCAATTTTTAACATCCCTTATGTACACTCTCTCGTACTTCCACCGGTCGCCACTTTAAATGGATGATTTTCTTTCTTCATCGGTTTGAAGACTTTATCAACAGTCAGCGACCACCCCTCCTTCACTTCCCTTGTCAGCCGTCCGCCTTGAATCCTTCGTGGAACGTGACGGTACCCTGCGGGGTATATCCGTGGAAAGACAAAGAGAAGAATACTTCCTGCGGCACTCCGTCATGCACAATTCCAGGCATATTTTCGAATCCGAACTGCCTATAGTAATCCGGATGCCCGACGACACAACATCCTTGAGCATTCATATCTTTCAACCGTGACAGTCCTTCCCGTATCAGTGCTTTGCCGATACCCTGCCGCTGGTACTCCGGCAACACCGAAACAGGTCCCAGGCCGTACCAATTTCGAGTGCCGTCGGACATGATCAGGGGAGAAAAGGCGACATGTCCGATCACACGGCCATCCACTTCAGCGACAAGCGATATCGTGAGGGCCCGAGCGACACGCAGTGCCGCTATGATAAATTGCTCGGTGTGGTTGCTGATCTCCAGGGTCTTAAATGCGGCCACAGTCACTTTGGTTATGACGCTCACATCGGCATCGGTTTCGCTTCTGATTACGACTTTCAAATCCATGTGTTTCCGCTTCCTCCTCTTTCCCGGCTGACAATGATTATACGATGATTCCCGATAAAAGACCTGAATTCTGCACATCTATAATGCAAATACCCCTCGAATTTAATTTCAGTTTATCGTCTTTATCGTCGGCAAAGCTTAGTCAATCATCGGGATCTGGCCCCCCCCTTCAGCCCCTAAACCCTTGTCAGGCAGATGCCCAGAATATACGCCAACGTACTGCCCAAATTAATAACGATGGTGAGAGCGCAGATCAATTCGAGCCATTTTCTATCGAGATATTTCTCGCGTGACATAAGGACAACAAGCAAGAAACCAATCATGAAAACCGGAAGGTAGAGAATAAGAGCCACGGCGGGCATACCTTGGTTGACAGCTGCAGCAAAGGCGAACCAAGCGATCACGGTCATTGTTATATAGATAAAGGAGGCGCGGTTTTTTCCAAGTCTCACCACTAGATTCTTCTTTCGCTCGCATAGATCGGCAGGGTAGTCCGGAAATTCATTTATGAGAATAACGTTGAAGATGGTGCAGGCCATGGGTACGGAAATCCAGTGAACGATATCATCTATCTTTCCTGTTTGCAGATAAAAGGCGACAGCCACGGGAAGCCATCCATAGCAAAATCCGATCAGCAATTCCCCGATACCCCGCGTCACCCATCGCAGTGGCGGTGTGGAATAGAAAAAGCCCGCAATGATGCCGATTATCCCAAAAGGAATCGTCCACGTCCCGGTTTTGTAATATCCATTCAATATAATCCCCACCACACCGGCCAGAACGATGGTGACGTAGCCGGCAATCCTGACCTGTTCAGGTGGAAGTAGGTTTTTTACTATAACCTGGGTGCCGCCGGAAAAGGCGTTCCGTTCCATTTCGGCGGAGAGCTTATCACCCGTGAGATCGTGATATTCCCCGCTGTAATAAGTGGAAAGCATGATGAGAATAACAGCCGCCATACCCCAGATAAAGACCGGCCAGTTGAATATCTCATGTAAACTCCAGGCGAGAATCGAGCCAAGAGCGAAGGGAAGAACTCCGACCAGAAGAAACGGCGGTCGGGATAACAGCACCCACAATTTGATAGTGTGACCTATCGACCCTGCATTGCTCGTCCCTACGTGTGGCGGCATTTTGGTTTCCCCTTCGTTTGTGGATGCTTCAAAGCGTCTATGATCGGCGTTAGCCCTTGTGCCACAATCGCTTGCAGGGCCCTTGAGGCAGCGCCGGAAACTTTTTGTCGCCGGTATCGGTCCTCCGCCAAGGCGCCCAAAAGGGGCGCAACCGCGTTAGGATGTCCAATTTTCCCGAGAGCTTGGGCAGCGGCGACACGCACATGCTTCGTTGTATCCTTCAGAGCGCCAACCAGGGCTGCGACGGATCCAGGGTCACCGAGTTCCCCCAGTTGCCACGCCGCATCCCGCCGCTCTTCCCAGGACCGGGATGACCGCAATGTTGTTTCGATGTGATCAGGTAGTTTTGTCATTTGACGACTATTCTCAGTCGATGGCGGCTCATTTGTGGCACTCGAATTATCAAGTGGTTCTGCAGGGCCGCCATTCGGCATAACCGCTATTCCGGCAGATTTCAGCGGGCTTTTGTTTTTCGCGCAAAGTGCGAAGAGGAAACCTATCGGCGTTAGAACAAAAGCCAATATCCCGATGCCGAGGCGCCCCTTCTGGATTCCTGTCACCAAACCCGCGATTCCGATCAAAAGAGCTCCTCCAAAGAAAAGAAGCTTTCCAATGACATCCGGAATGTCCATGATCATGGCTTCAAGGGAGCGGAACGGTGAATTTAAGGCGAAAATCACAAATCCAAAGAAAGCCAGCCACAGGCAAAGCACCACCAGTCCGACCTTCGCACCACTCACCATCGGTCGCTTGCGCTGGATCGAGGGCAATGGAGTTGTTCTTGTGTCCTTTTCATTAGTTTTAGTATTCATATTGCTTGCCTTTTGTTTTACGCCAACGAGCAACTGAGCCGGAACAGCCCACGAGGCCGCGATCGATTCCAGCGACTGGTTGGTGTATTTTTTCTTCGTGTCAGCCTTTGCCCCGTACCAACTTTCCAATCACAACACCTAACGCTCCGAAGATTGTGAAGATTACGAACCCAAGTGAGCCACCGACTATCCCCAAATGGGGCGTCCAGCAATGGTCAAGGTCTGATCCGGTTTTCTCCCGCTTGTCAGGAGTCTTTCTCGTCACATATTACCAAACACCCGGACATGAGATCGTGTAAGGCTTGCTTTCTCTTCGTGAAACCAGCCATCGCAAAGCCGATAAACAGAGGAATAGCTCCGGAAACAAATTTTCCGAAGTGCCGTCCGCTTGCTTTCCAAAATCCGATTCGATTATATGCCAAGTCAACAACCCGGATTCCCAACGCCATCTTGCCGAGCGTTCTTTGCCGAGTTGAACTTTCCATAGCCGCGAAATAGATCCAAGAAAAGATGATTATTAAGGTCACTATCACAATTACGAGAGCAGTCATGAGCGATGGGTTGTTGAATAAATCAGGCCCCAGGGACAAGGCAAGAATGCCGACTATAAATATTACAATTCCATTAACAATGAAGGAGTCCAGAACGAGTGCTGCAAAACGCCTCCAGAAACCGCCATGTTGCGGGGAATTAAGCGTGCCTGATTGTCCTGAGCTCTGCGTTTGAGGAGCAACCATTGGAATCGGATAACGTTTGCTGAATATTGCAACGAGAAATAGAGCCAATGACGCATTAAAGAGGAATTGTCGCGCGACCCCGAATGTCGCTAGATAAGTCCCGATTTGCATCTGGCTCCAACCGTCTTCGTGTCCGAGGATCATTGCCTGTTCCTGGACATAAATGCCCGATAATAGTTCTGCTGACAACAAGCATAATGCGGCAAGCACAAGGCAACAATTCAGAGGATATTTTCGTTTGTATAAGAATGCGATGCCTGCTCCAGTAAAGAGTAAGACCAACGATAGAGTGTGGGGAACTATGCCGGCGATTAACCTGATTTTGTATATATCCATTTGGCAATTACCTCCTGACATGGAAGGTTGTATACGGATCCTGATAAAAACCTCTGTGCTGCAAATCTGCACTATAAAACCCTTCGAAAACACCTGAAGGTCATAACAATATCCAGCTGATTATCAAACACATACAGAGATGATGTCCATTTATCGGGGGTGTTATCTTGTCTGTGTAAGAGCAGGTCTTGATTCCTTGAAGCGCGGGTATGAATCGCCCCGCAGCCGTTTCCGTTTTTTCCCTTTTTCAGTGTCCGGCTGTTTGCGATCTGTGCCCGGAAATCGCGCAAGCTTCCGGGTTTAAGATGAATTTGAGTTGGTTTGTTCCCTTTTTCATTTTTTTGTTTCGGTGGCCGGTACCCTTTCTTCGCCGCCCAAACCCGTTCTCCATGCAGAAAGCCGGTATAGAGAAAACAACTTATTTTCAGGAGTCGCGAAACCTCCAAACCGGCAAGAGTGATTGACTGCTTTCCTCTGAAATGTTTGACGTTTTTATACTCCGATGGGAAGATAAATTCAAGTAACTTATTGAAAATCGGTAACCGGATGACGGTAATGGGAAAGAAGAGATGGATTCGAAGCTTTTTCAATGCCTGTTGCGTATGTGGCCACAGGTGGGGGCTGGACGGAAGGCATTACACAGCGGAACAAGAAATATCTTGAGGAGCTGAGATTAAAGCCAATCGAATCCCTCCTGAAGAATGCAGTGCGGTTAACAACGGATTCCCATTCTGTCTCAATGTGCCGTGATCACCGCACATTTACTGAAGGAGAGTGACTTTCGCGGAAAATACTTGACAGGAACCGGATATTCGAGGTAAATGGATTTCAAATTCAGGGAAAACACGAATGCCTTCAGGAAAAATGGAACATCGGACATCTCATAAAACAAACATGCAGCTCTGGTGGTGGCAGGCCGACATAGAAGGGTCTGTCAGCGTAAATTCCCATGAATGATTAAGTAACATAAAATACTTCACATATTGGGACCGTCGGCAGTACCCGCTGCCCACGGTTCTTTTTTTGTCTGACAGAAAGGGGCGTGGAAAAATCCATTGCCCCTTTTTTAATTCGACCAGAATTGACCGGCACGCTTCGCAGGCGGATCATCACCGCCATATGCGGGATGAAAAGGAGAATATTTAAATGCAGAAACAATCAAACCGTACAGAACAATTACAGACGGCATACACGGGAACCATGCCGGACGAGGCCGGCCATTTCGGTCCTCACGGCGGGCGCTACGTGGCGGAGACGCTGATGGCGGCACTCCTTGAGCTTGAACGGGCCTACCGGGAAATTACAGTTAAGCCCGGTTTCAGAAAAGAACTAGGCAAATTGCTCGCGGACTATGCTGGCCGTCCAACCCCCCTTTATTACGCAAACCGGCTGACCGACTACCTCGGCGGCGCACGGATTTACCTGAAACGGGAGGATCTGACCCATACCGGAGCCCACAAGATCAACAACACCCTGGGACAGGCGCTCCTCGCCCACTGGATGGGCAAGGGAAAAGTCATCGCCGAAACCGGCGCCGGTCAGCACGGTGTCGCCACTGCAACAGTGGCGGCCCTCTTCGGAATGGGATGCAGGATTTTCATGGGAGTTGAGGACATCCGGCGTCAGTCCCCCAATGTACTGAGAATGAAGCTCCTCGGCGCGGACGTCATGCCCGTCGACTCCGGCGCGGGAACATTGAAAGATGCCATGAACGAAGCCATGCGGCACTGGGTGGGCTCGGTGGAAGACACGCATTACATAATCGGTTCGGTGGCAGGGCCTCATCCCTATCCCATGATGGTGAGGGACTTTCAAAAGATCATCGGCGAAGAGGTACGGGAACAGATGCAGACCGCTCTGGGCCGTCAGCCGGATATGCTCGTGGCGTGCGTCGGCGGCGGAAGCAATGCCATGGGACTTTTCTATCCCTTTATCGACACGCCGATTGAACTGCTGGGAGTGGAGGCTGCGGGCAGCGGCATCACATCAGGAAAACACGCCGCGACGCTCGGCGAGGGTTCGCCGGGGGTGCTCCACGGATCAAAATCATACGTGCTCCAGGATGAAAACGGTCAGATCATGGAGGCCCACTCCATCTCCGCCGGGCTTGACTATCCCGGAGTCGGCCCCGAACACTCGCTCCTGAAAGACGCCGGCAGGGCCCGCTATGTTTCCGCCGACGATGACGAGGCGATGGAAGCATTTCATCTCCTGTGCCGGCTGGAAGGAATCATTCCGGCTCTGGAAAGTTCCCACGCCGTCGCATATTGCCTGCACGCCGCCCCAAAAATGTCCACTGATTCGGTTATCGTGGTGAATCTCTCCGGCAGAGGGGACAAAGATCTGGGAATCGTTTCAGACTATGAAGACAAGAAAGGATCAGTCAAGCAATGAACAGACTCGATACGCAATTTGCCGAACTGAAGAAAAAAAACGAAACTGCCCTGGTGGGATTCGTCGCGTCGGGCGATCCGACTCCATCGGTTTCTCTCGAACTCATCATAGCCATGTGCCGCGCCGGTCTTGATATTCTGGAACTGGGCATTCCCTTTTCCGATCCGACGGCTGACGGTCCCGTCATTCAGCGGGCGTCGTCACGGGCGTTGAAGCACGGCGCCAGTCTCGCAAACGCACTGGAAATGACGGTGACTTTGCGGACCATAACCGACATTCCCATCATCCTTTTCAGTTATTACAACCCCATATTTTCCTACGGCGTGGAATCATTCTACCGTGACGCCCGAGCCGCGGGCGCAGACGGCGTGCTCATCGTGGATCTTCCCCACGAAGAATCCCGGGAGCTGACCGGTTGCTGGGATGAAGACGACGCCTTCGCTCTGATCCGACTGGTGGCGCCGACAACGCCGACAGTCCGGATGAGAACGATCGCAGAAACTGCATCGGGATTTCTCTACCTGATTTCGAAAACCGGGGTAACGGGAAGCTCCGGGCTGGATGTTCAATCCGTCCGGAATCATATTACCGATCTGCGAGGCGTTACAGACCTGCCCATCTGCGTCGGCTTCGGCGTCAACAGTCCCGCCGATGCGCAGATTCTGGCGCCATATGTCGACGGCGTCGTCATCGGCAGCGCCTTTGAACGGACAATCGAGGAACATCTGACCGATCCCGACCTGGTGAATCGGCTGGAGGAGCAGGTACGAAACTACAAGGCGGCTCTCCGTCCGGTGCCGGGGGAAGAATAACGAAGATACCGAAAGTTTCGCGCAAGATCCGCGATTACCCTGAATGTCATTCCTGTTTCTCCGTTTTCCGCAGGAGCTTCGAACGATCTATTTCTTTGATACCGTCGATAACCCATTGGTCCACTTTAAAATATTCCTTCCGGTGCGATGGTTTCAGGACATAATAGTGCTCATCTTTCGGTTTTGAAAATACATATGTCTCCGTATCGCCCGATGACAATGTCACAGTGTACGCGAAATGAGAATCGTCACCGTTTACATGAACCTGTGCATCCGGGCCGTGAACGTCACGGATTCGAAGATCGGCGATTCTCCGTGCCAAGCGGTCCGCCTCTTCCGCAATCGTTTCTTCCTCTTTTTCGTTTAACCCCTCAACAATGAGATTTCCATCCCGCCGTGACAGGGCAAAACCGGGCAGTTGAATACGGGCGATTTTCGAGACCTCGTGTTTCAGTACCCCTTTGTCTATCCAGTCTTCAGGTTTCGTGCCTGCCTCATAGACGTTGAAATCAACGGCATAGACCGCATCGTCCCCGGCTCGGCGCATGTGGACCTTTCGATATGTCGGTGATGTGCCGATAAACAGCTCGTCGATTGTCTTTCCGTTGCTTGAGAGGGTAATCTTTCTCTCATAGTCGGTCTCAGCAACCTTGAAACGTTCAGCCGCTCCTTTCGTAGTGGCAACGGGCCAGCCTTTCTTCATCTCCGCCAGCCTTTCAAAAAACCCACCGACCTTTTCGCAGTCGGCGGGAAATGCGTCCATGGAAGCTACGATCCATCCGCCTTCCTGCTTTTTCAGCACTACACGATTTTCGCTGTCGTTCCGTTGTATGAGGATGCCGTCCATCATCTCAAAGTCAGCATCGAGAATCTTTTCCGTAGGGATAAACGTGCCGTAATCGGTTGTTACCAGAGCTGTTCCTGCCGCCACCGCCAGTTGGAAAGCCAGAAATATTCCGAGAGAGATGATCCATCGTTTCATGATCTCACTCCTTCACTCAGTATCAGGTTATACCGTTGCCGAGTCCTGAGAATTGTCCAGCGCCGTATCAGCCACACAACAAAAAGTCCCAGCCCGGCCAGGCTGTAATTCAGATACTCCCAGAAGACCTGGGCGGTACGGTCCAGGGGGATTAATGTTCGAGAGAAGTGCGTGCGTCCGCGGATACCGAGCAGATCACGGTCCTCCAGGGACCAGTCGACCACATTTTTTACCAGGTTCACCGGGTTGATATATTGCGTTCCCATCCCGCCTGAGGCAAGGTGCATCATGGTATCGGAGACAAAGCTGTCTGACGCGAAGAGAACAATGCGGGCCGATTCGGTGGAACGGTCAATCAGCCTCTCGATCACCGGCGTTTCCCCTTCATTCTCGTCTTTCGTCGCGGCTTTCTTCCGGTTGACATCTTCCTTTTCCTCCCTGTCGTCAATAAGCGAAAACGGCCTGTCCGTGAAATAGGATGAAAAGCGTCCCTCGACCACGAGCGCCAGGAGCTTTCTGCCTGCATCATCCCCGGTGGGGAATCCCAATGCGCCGTGAGCGCTGAAATCGGGCTGCAGATTCGTTTCCTCGGATGTCCAGGCCTGCGGCGAACTCTGGAGCAGGCGAAGAATGTTGCGATCCTTGTTTTTGTCGGGATCAACGGCAATCGGCGAAGCCCAGTTCAGGGTTACCTGGTCTATCCCGGCGGCAATGCCGCTTTGCCGATCCATTCCGTCGGCGCGGATATCCACAAAGTAGGGATACTCGACCATGCGGGTCTCTCTGACTGAAAACCCCGCCACACGTCGTTCCACAGGAATAGGAAACGCGGCGTTCTGCGGATCCAGAACCAGCTTTTTTTCAACGTTTATACCGTGGTGGTCCAGCCACTCGGCGAGGCCGGAATCCTTTTTCGCGGCGGACAGCCGGTCCTGCAGATTTACCGAAAACGGCGACATCGCCAGGACTACCGTACCCCCGCGCATCAAAAACTGATCCATGGCGAATAACTGCTTGGTATCAAGCCGTTCCGGCGCTAATATCATCAGTAGGTCCGTTTCCTCCGGAACCCATCCGTTTTTCAGATCGACCGATTCAACCCGATGTTCTTCCCCGAGGGCATTTCTGAGCCATGAAAAGCCTGGTCCGCTGACGGGCCTCCCATAGTCCGGAGGGGGGGGCGTATGCAGCGCCACGGTTTTGAGAAACCCTGTGGAAAAACGCTTGAGTCCCGCTTCAATGCTGCGTTTGACATTTTCCCTGCCGAGATCCTCCGGCAGTGGCACCTGGACAAGTCTGTTGCCACCCTCAAGCACCATGTAGAACCAGAATGTGTCCCGAGAAAAAATGCCTGACGCCATGGGCCGGAATCCGTATTCCGACTGAATCTTCTGTGCCAGGTCGCCGCCGTCTGCGTCCGGATCCTTGATTTCAACAATCAATTGCCCGCCGGACCCTTTTCCGACCTCTTCAAGCACATCCTGAAGATTCATCTTTAACTCAGCGAGTTGTTTCGGCAATTTATTGTCGGCCGAAATATATCCCGTGAATGTCACGGGATGTGAAATCGTGGAAAAAAGATCACCCGCCCCCTGGTATGCATACAGCACCTTCTTTATGGCGCGGGTAATATCGTATTCGGGATTGCGCAGATCAACACTCAGATCCGATTCGCTGCGGACTTTCACCTCGATGAGGTCCTGAAATCCGAGCGTCTCAAACTGGTCTCCATACTTCACCAGGATATCGAAATAGGAGTTGACTACCGATGACTGGTATTTGCTGGCCACCTGAAAGGGAACGGGTCTGATCCCGTATTTCTGACCGGCCTCCTGCTCCAGATCCGGTTCATCCACGGGATCAATAAACTCGACCCTGACACGACCGCTGCCCGCCAGTGCATATTCCTTCAACAGGTCATGCAGTCTCGGAACAAGCGGCGCCAGCAGCGGGTGGGTCCTGGCGCTGAAATAGCCGCGGATCAGCAACGGTTCATGGAGCCGTGCGAGATAGCTCCGTGTGGCATCGGATATGGAGTAGATAGTGCCACTGGTGATGTCCACCCGTGCCTGACCCACCGGCGCGAGCCACAGGTTCGCCGCCAGGAAGTTGGCAATAAGCAGCGCCGCCAGCAGTCCCCACTGGCGATGGCGTCTGTTCGTTTCATTGCCGGCCCATCGCCGCCGTTCAAGCTCGAATATGTTAAGGGTTAGAAATATGCCCATGACGCACAGGTAAAAATACAAATCCCTGATATCGATAATACCGCGGGTGATGGATTCAAACCGTGACCCCGATCCGACGAGCTTAAGCATCTCCGATATTCTGCCGCCGAAGAGGCCCGTCAGTGCATCGGACCCGATAATATACAATATGCCGCCGATGAGCGTGGTGATCATGAGGCTGACGATTTGATTTTCAGACCTGGCGCTGACAAACAGTCCGATAGAGATATATGCCGCCGCCAGGAACAGGGTGGCCAGGTAACCACCGGCCACGGGACCCCAGTCAAGTGAGCCGATGAACGAAACCGTGACCGGCAGCGGCAGGGTCAGCGCCAGTGCCACCAACACAAGACAGAGACAGGCAAGAAATTTGCCCATAACCAGATGAAACGGCGGAGCGGGCGAGGCGAGCAGGAACTCCAGGGTGCCGGAACGTCGCTCCTCGGACCACATTCGCATGGTAATGGCCGCGGAAAGAAAGATCACCAGGATCGGCATCCATTCAAAGAGGGGACGTACATCGGCAATATTACGGCTGAAAAAAGTTTCGACCCAGAAGAAGATAAAAAACGTTATTGACAGAAAGGCTCCCAGAAAAATGAAGGCCGTGGCAGACGAAAAAAACGTGGATATTTCCTTTCGTGCAACATGCAGACTCTGTTTCATGATTTCGCCCTCCCCTCCTGTATGGACATGCCACCGAATATTGTCTCAAGATCCCGGCTTTCAGGATACAGTGAGAAAAGACGTGCGCCGTGATCAATCACCGCTTTCGCCACAGCAGGCGCTGTATGAACGGCACGACCGTCCCCATCGGCAGTAAGGGCGTATCGGAACGAACCGTTGTCGCCGGGCAGAACCTCGAAATTCGCGATGCCTGAAATTGCGTTGAATATCGATCCGGCCCGATCGGGTTCCACATCCGTGGCAATGACGAGGCGATTCACGCGACGGAGGTCCTCAAGCGGCGAATCAAGGTATTTCTTTCCATTGCGAAGAATGATGACACGATTGCAGATCGCCTGCACTTCCTGGAGTATATGGGTCGACAGAATAACCGTGGCCGTGCGGGCAAGGTCCCTGATGAGATTCCGCATCTGGAAAATCTGGCTCGGGTCCAGGCCGCTGGTAGGTTCATCAAGAATGATGATTTTGGGCGCATGCAGAATCGCCTGGGCCACACCGACTCGCTGACGGTAGCCCTTCGAAAGCGTGCTGATGCGCTCCGTGGCCTTGGACTCCAGTTCGGTTCGTCCGATGACATCACGAAGCATTTCGATCCTCCTGCGCTCCGGAATGCCATGCAGCGACGCCGCATAGTCCAGAAAGCCGATGACGGTCATGTCGTGGTACAGCGGACAGTTTTCCGGCAAATACCCTATCCGCTGCTGAATTGCACTGCGGTCGGTTTCCATGTCCAGCCCGTCGATGGCAATTCTGCCGCCGGAGGGTTCCAAACAGCCCGTGAGCATTTTAAGGATCGTTGTCTTGCCGGCGCCGTTGTGACCGAGAAGACCGACGATTTCACCGGTACCGATTTGAAAAGAGACATCATTGACGGCAATCAGCTCGTCGTACCGCCGTGTCAGAGACTCAACGTTGATCATCATTATCCTCTCCATTCCTTTTCTTCTGCATCATCCCCCGTTCCATAAGAAAGACTTTATCGAACATGAAATCGACATCTTTATCAAATTCACCGATATGTTCAAGTATTTTTCATGGAGCTGTTTCATTGCCGATCCTTTATCATGAGGAAATTCATATGGTTCCGGTCAATATCTCCGGCTGATACCTGTTGATATTCCTCTCGGAATTCGCCCCATAATAACGACAGGGCATTTTTCAACGCAAACGCTGCGTCCGGGTCGTAATCCCCTGAATGAGCGGCATAAATCGCCCCTGCATCAAATCTTCGTGTTCCGGCGTCATACATCCGTCCGCCGAGAGGATCTGGTTGGCAAGGCCTGCGAATTCCAGCTTCAACCGGTCCAGAAGCGGAGGGTCTCCGATACAGCTCACAGCTTCCGTGAACAGATTTCTTGTCCCGGCCTGGGCAAGTGGAATAGCAGGAACCGGTCCGATGATTGCTTCATCATGGGCTGAGCCGGAAACGCCCGGCCCGTCCGTTACGAGAACGGCGGCATCCAGGGGAGCGTATACGGCGAGGGCTTCCTCATATGGCAGGAATCCGTGCTCCGCAAGACGCGCACTTTTCAGCTGGTACATCTCTTCTTCCAGTTCGGCAGGTATTGTTCCCCCGAGTCCACAGATGAGACTCGCATACCGCTGAGAATCTTCACGCGCCAGTGCGCTGATAATATCTTCAATGCTTTCCCTGTATTCCCGGTCAACTGCCCGTATATGGAAGACCCCGTCGATGCTGAAAAACCCCTCCGGAAGATCAAGGAGATTATCCTCATTGTTGATTTCCATTACCTCAGCGGTTTTGAACAAATAATAACAGGCGAGATATTCACCCTCGCCCAGAAGCCACCGGGCGAGTTTTTGACGGTCGGCCTGACGGAAAAGATTCAACCAATGAAATGCATGGGATATATCGAGACGGTCTTTCTTCCATAATTCCAGATCAAGGAGACACTGCCACTGGTCGGCTGTCGCCGATGAAAGAATGGCCATGGAGTCATCCGCTCCGACTTTTTTGATCAACCAGAAGAAATCTTCACAGGGGAGCTCCCGGATCAGCGCTCCCGGGTCATGACTGTCGAGTATTTCTTTTAACACCTCTCTGCCCGTCAAGGCATGCAGCTTCCTCGACAAACATTCGCTTTCATATACCACCGCAGGCATTACCGGTTCGGTTTCGTTCACTCTCTTACTGTTCATAACGGTCAAATCGGAGATACTGTCTTCAGCCTGATCACTACATCAACAATTATGAAACTTTCGCGTGATGACCGGTTTCAAACACAGCCGAACGTTCATTGCCCGCATCACGGAAATGAGAATTGATGGCCTTCCGGTCGTTCCATATATAGTCTACGATATCACATAGAGAGGCGTCTTCCCGGCTCAGCCATCCGGGGCAGCTTGCCGATACCTTGTATCGTCCCGTATCATGATTCCAATGAATCTCTATTATCCCTCCATTGACACCCATCAGGGGCAGAAAGTACTGTAAATCTTTTCCGTTTCTGACATCTTCGGCAAGACGCCCGGCATCCTTTTTTGATCTGATCTGAAACCTCTTATAATGTGCCATGTTTCACCCCGACACTATCATGACGATACCGGCTTCCCGCAGCGTTGTTTCCATATTCCGCTTTATGCGGATCTTCGTGCACGGTCCGTACGCCCTCCAATATTGAAAGAGCCGCCGGATCTGCGTAAATAAGTTCACCGTTATTGTAAATTGCCTTCACACCGATCATCGGTGACGAGATGACATTTTCTTTTTCCATCGCACATCCCTCCTTTTTTTTCATGTCTGAGACGTTCCGTGCAGGTTACTACTCGATATCATTATTACTTCGGCAACAATAAATATATGTCAAAGCCGTCGTTCTCGTGACAACGGGAATCCAGAATTGGCCTGGATGCCGGATCAAGTCCGGCATGACATTTGATATGTTTAATTGCCGCAGTAATAATGCAATAATCTTCCGAGACTCTTCCCTCCCGATGGGGAAGGCCGGTTTGGGGTGAAACATTTTCATGAGGCAAAGGCTTTCTCCCCCCCCCGCCCTCTCCCGGGACCTGCACGCCGCCCATCCCGACCGGTAAAATGAGATGGGCGGCTGTCGTGGTAAATGTGTTATTCCGTCTTTACGGTTATCTTCTTAACGGCGGCCTTTGCCTGTTCGGTCTTGGGTACGGTAATATGAAGAACGCCCTTCTTGAAGGACGCCGTCGCCTTGTCCGTATCGACGCCTTCAGGAAGCGGAATCACACGTTGAAACGACCCGTAACGCCGCTCCATATGCCAGTAGTTCTTGTCTTTTTCTTCCTTTTTTTCTTTCTTCTCCCCCTTCAGGGTCAATGCGTTTCGTTCAAGCAGAACGTCGATGTCCTTTTCATCCATTCCGGGAAGTTCCGCCGTAACGGTGAGTTCCTTATCGTCTTCTTTTACGTCGACGGTGGGAGCAAATTGATCCCGCCACTCACCGAACGGCTCTCCCTCAAAGTCGCGGAAGAATGAGTCAAACATTTCATTCATTCGCCGCTGCAGGGCGAAAAAGGGATGTTCCTCTTCGCGCCGCACGGAAACATCTCGTTCCTTTCTGCGGATCGGTATCAAATCTCTCAATTGCATCGTCTTTACCTCCCTTTACCCGGTTTGCACGGTTATTTTTTTCGGTTTTGTCTTTTCGGCCTTGGGAAGTATCAGCCGTAATACTCCGTCCTTGACGGTCGCCTCGATTTTTTCCTGATCAATTTCATCGGTAACCGTGAAGGATCGTCGAAAATCGCCGATACCATACTCTGCATAGGCAACCCGGTAATCCCGGTGGTATGCTTCAGCGTTGACGGTTCCGTGCATCGTCAACACGCCTTTTTCCAACGTAATATCGACATTCTGCTCATCAACTCCGGGCATGTCGGCGATAAGTATGATCGAATCGGCTTTCTCAATAATGTCGGTCCTCGGTATAAATACCCGTCGAGAGCGGGTCGTTTCCGCCTGTAAGGGGTTCCGTTCTTTTCGGATCTCAAGATCTTTTCCTGTTTCTGCCATAAGAATCACCTCCTCCCTTACTCACTCTTGATGGATATCTTCCTCGGCTTATCACTTTCGATACGAGGAAGTTTCACGGTAAGGGTGCCCTTTTGATACGAGGCTTCAACCTTGTTTCCATCGACCCTGAAGGGCAACCGCACGCTTTTCCTGAATGTGCCGTGGGGCCGCTCCTGTCGGTGGTAGGCTTCTCCTTCGGCAAGCTCTTCCATGACCCTCGATCCGCTTACTGTCAGAACATCACCTTCAACAGAAATATCGATGTTCTTCGGATCAACACCGGGTATCTCCGCTGTTACCAGCACGTCGTTCTCCCGTGACCAGGTGTTGGCGGCGGGAAAACTTTGAGAATACGGAATGCTGGTGCCCGAAAAGAGACGCCCCATTTCCCGCTGCATGCGGTCAAGCTCGAGCCACATATCCTGCATCCAGTTAAACTCTCTAAATCCCGGTATCAACATATGCGGTACCTCCTTTCCTCACGTTTTTTTAAAATCTCCTGTAAAATAGTTTATTTAAAACTTCATGTCGCTGCTTGTGATCCCGTGATCATCGGCATTATGTATATAATGCTCCGAAGCGGACATTTTCTCTTACGAAACCGTTGAAAAAAGCCCATCTGCGGCGTTACCCGCATGCTTCGTCACTGCGATGTATCCACACGTACTACTCGTTCCTCATAATTTCGGACGCCTTGCACCTGGACATTTTTGAACAGCCTCACCTTGGGACTATTTTAACGGTCTGATACGGCCCTCACGGCTTCTCGCGATCCACATGACCCGCGTCCTCATTGAATGTTAAAAGTTCAGCAGGAGAAACATGACAATTTCTCTCATGAATCCTTTCATTCATTGAATGGACCGCAGCGTTGAACCACCGGGTCCTCGCTTCGTTTCGTGTCGGATGAAATGTCTAAACGATGAAGATCTTCGTGATCTGCAGACAGATTTTCACATCCATTCCCGGGGGTTGTATCCTTTTGAGTAGTCCCCGCAGGCCATATAGAGACAGTGTGTCCTGGATCGTCTGCACGACGGCGGCACACTTGCCGTCAGAATCCACTCCTCTGGGTGAAATCCCTTTGCATTGTTTCCATATGCCATGAAAAGTCTGTGCGCTCTGCAATGCTCGTCCGGGGTGGGATTCTGTTGAGCGTCAAGTGTGCCCGCAGTACCTGTTCTCTCGTGTAACCTTTCCGCCGCCAAGGCCATACCTTCCACCTCCTGCTTTGCAGCGTTTTTTAGAGTCGGACATATATGACAGTCAACATTATGATATTGTTACCTTATTGTCCTTTATGTCTAAAAAATAACAATGATTTTTCAATTGTCAAGTGAAAAATTTTCAAAAGACATATGATCACTATTCGCCTTCGAATAACTTGAAATAAGGCGTTATGTATCGTACGGTATCATGAAAAAGTAAGCAAAACTGCCGCGATTTTCCGATGCCCGGTTGCAAAAGAAACGGATTCTTACCGCTTGCACACTGAGTCGGCGCGCAACCCACACAATGACAGGGGAGATCAACGATGCATAAAAAACTGATCATTCTTACCGGCGCTTTTATCATACTGGCGCCGATAGTATTGTATTTTGCTTTTCCCGGCGTCGTGTATAATATTTTTGTACAGTCGGCACGGAGATCTGCAGGACTTTCACAGAAAGTCATAACGGTTGACAAGTTCACCATAGCATATCTTGAAGGCGGCAAAGGGGATACGATCCTTCTGCTTCATGGTTTTGGCGGGGATAAAGATAATTGGACGATATTCGCAAAGTCGCTCACACCTTATTTTCACGTTGTGGCAATCGATATCCCGGGCTTCGGAAAAAGTTCAAAAATCCCGACGGAGTCATATACTATCGGCAATCAGGTAAAACGAATAAGGAACATTGTCGACACTCTGGGACTGACGAACTTTCACCTGGCAGGGAATTCCATGGGCGGGACTATTGCAGGCAAGTATGCAGCGGATGTACCCGACAGAGTGCTCAGCCTGGCCTTGTTCAACACCGGGGGAATATATTCGGCGGAGAAAAGCGACGTGATAAAATTGTTGGAACGAGGAGAGAATCCCTTTCTTATCGATTCTTCCCGCGGGTTTGATAGAATGATGGCACTGCTTTTTGAGATGCCTCCCCCGATACCACGCCGCATCAGGGCATATCTTACTGAACAAGCCATATCGAGTAGAGATTTCAATAAAAAAATCTGGAATGAACTCGCAGGTGAACTGTATTCATTAGAATCCGACTTGCCGAGAATCAGAGCCGAAACATTCATTGTATGGGGAGAAAAGGATCGCATACTTCATGTGTCATCGACACGTATCCTGGAAATGAACCTCTCTCGTGCCGACACCATAATTATTGAAGGGTGCGGACATGTTCCAATGCTTGAGAAACCCCATGAAACAGCTGAATATTATTTGGAATTTCTCAACATGGTCCGGTAAGTTATGCCGGGCCGCATATGCCTATCACGGCTTTCGACCCCGCAGCCACCGTGGTTTTACCGATAAGTTCCATTTGACACGCCGGTTTCCCCTGTCCTATAGTCAGGCAATCGAAAAGACACTTCTTATCAATCCCCCCCTTCTCACCGGAAAGAACGGGGTTTCGCATGTGAAAGTAGAGAAAGAACGGCTTGAATCCGACACTATCCCCTTCATTCGTGACAAAACTGCAAATATTTATACCCTTTGCCTTCGGGTATTTCCTGTCATACCTGTATCGGGTCATCAATGCGGTTCTGGCTCCCGGCCTCACTTCCGATCTCGGTCTGGAACCGACCGGACTCGGATTGCTCACCTCCGTTTATTTCTTAACGTTCGGCGCCTTTCAACTGCCCCTGGGAGTGCTGCTGGACCGTTTCGGTCCCCGAAAAATCAATGCCGCCCTTTTGCTGGCGGCCGCCGCCGGTGCAGCAACCTTTGCCCGGGCCGACGGCATGACCGGCCTGACTGTCGGACGGGCGCTGATCGGGTTCGGCGTTTCGGCGTGCCTGATGGCGTCATTCAAGGCCTTTGTAATGTGGTTCCCGCTGGATCAATTACCGCGAATCAACGGGATTCAGATGGCCATGGGCGGGCTGGGCGTGCTCATGGGAACGGCACCGGTCGAAGTCGCTCTGTCCGTAACTGATTGGCGTGGCGTCTTCACCGTCCTCGCATTCGTGACCCTGATCGTTGCCGCTGTAATATGGGTTGTCGTCCCGGAACGAACAATTGAAAACCGGGACGTGGGGTTCTTCGATCAGCTCCATGGGATCAGGCTCATTTTCAGTGATTACACTTTCTGGAGAATTGCTCCCTGGACGGCCCTTTCCTTTGGAACATTTATGTCGATCCAGGGATTATGGGCAGGTCCATGGCTCAGAGATGTGGCCGGAATGGCCGCAATGACGGTGGCGGAAACCTTGATGTGGACGGCGGTGGCCATGACCGGCGGTTTTATCATTCTGGGAGCGGCAGCCGAACGGCTCAGCCGAAGAGGATTCCCGGCAATGACAACGGCGGCCTGCGGGATGTTCGTTTTTATGGCGCTGTTGCTGGTGATCATCTTCGAACCGACCCGCTGGGCGGTTGCCGTTATGATCCTCTTCGGGTTTTTCGGAACATCGGGCGTCCTGCCGTATGCCGTTCTCTCCCAGAGCTTCCCTCCCCATCTCTCGGGACGGGCAAACACCGCTTTAAACCTGATCGTTTTCATGGCTGCATTTATGATCCAATGGGGAATGGGAGCCGTCATCGGTCAGTGGCCGGTCAGCGAGGCGGGAGGATATTCAGCCGCCGGTTATCGTGCGGCATTCAGCATCATGCTGGGCCTGCAGGTTATTTTCTTTCTCTGGTTCGTCTTCTCAGGCGGTGTTCGCGGGAAAGGCCGCTGACATCTGCGAGAAATACTCGCCGAACATCATGAGGAGCTTCGGCTTTCGCCATTGTCTGAATCAGGCAAAGGATTTCGATGCTGATAAAAATATTTACCGGCAGCTTGTTGTAAAATCCAACGGGGTCGAACCCCGTTGGATCAGCAATCACACCATCGCCGGAACCGGCCTACATCACCGGTGCGCTTATTTCAGTTATAATTGTCGGACTTGCATTACTTTCATGCAGGGTGATACGGAATTCCGTCGCACCTGATGGTATCCCGACATGGAGATCAATAGTCTTGGTACTATGAGCCGGAACGTGCCATTGCATGGTGCATCCGTAATAATGGTCCCAGGGTGCCGCAGAGTCCGCACGCCACCAATACTTCATCAAATAATTTTTCGGGATTGAATGCGCGCTCGCATTACGTATCGTCAGCGGACAAAGACGTCTGTTATTTGAACCGGAGCCGACCGCCCCTACGGAAAGGTTTGTAAACATGACAGGCCCACTGTCAAATTTTGAGGTATTCACGGATGGACCTGGTCGAGATTGTACCGGTTTCGGCGGCGTATTTTTCAATTGTTTGGTGGTAACCCCCTTGTCCCTGGGTGAGGTTATCGTACCGGACTGAGCGTACGATAAAGATGCCGACAGAAAAACTATGATCATTGCCAAAATACAAAACTTGACTTTCTGCATGACGATTAAACCCTCCTCTAAAGATCGATCTGAAAAACACACACATTTTGTCTGGAGAACAATAATGAATGCGGTCGCCCATGTCAAGATGATTCTCCGGGGATGGTTGACGGCCAATGTTCACCGGAACGACGGGATGCTTTGTCACCTGGCAGGATAAACGAACGGAGAAATAGGGTGCATGTACCGCCGGGCGGACCGGTCGTATTATCCGCTCAGCGCGTCCAGCACTTTCAGCATCTGAATATTATCCGGTATATCCGACATCCCGGTGCCGTAATGGGCAAATACAAGGTCACCCTTTCGGTCAATCGCGAACAGTGCCGGCATCCGGCCAAGTTTCAGTATTTTCCATTCCTGGCCGTAGAGTTCGGCGAGTTTCCCCTCCTTGTCGGGAACACCGATCATGGGAAGGTCCTCTTTTTGCCAATACTCAGCTACTCTTTTCGCTGTGTGCGGCGCAACGACAACAATCGTTGCGTTTCTCGACGTGAATTCCTCGAAATCCCGTTTCATCTGCCCCAGATGTTTTCGTGCATAGGGTCAGCCGAACTCGCGCAGGAACACCAGCAGCACGGGCCCCTGTTGCCGCAACGTCGACAGGCTTATTTTCCTGCCGTCGTATGAAACCGCTTCAAATTCAGGCGCGGCCATGCCGCTGACGAGGACCGACAATCCGACAATGAACCACATGCAAGAAGAACTCATGGAAACACCTCCTGTCTCTCACCGGAGCATGCTTCGGTGAGAATATCTCGCCCGATGTGGAGAGAAGAACACAGGCACACATCGCCCCTGATTCAATCAAAATGAACATGCACAAACATTTCGCTGAGCGCCACATAATTAGGAAAGCACCGGCCTTTTCGTCTCATGACGTAGTGTTTCTAATCTTGCATAACAATAGAAATTTATCAATCATACATTACGGGAGGAAGCATACTTCCCTGCCCACCGGGCGGTATATCTGAAAAACATACATGGGCAAAGTCACACCCCTTTACTCCCGTTCCGCACATATTCACGTCCACATGATGGGGTATTCTGCGCGAAGAAGCCAAAACCCCTTTGCCGGGATAATCAAACATGAGACAGCATATCAAAACAAAAAAAAGAGGCACGGATTTCATCCGTTACCCCTTGTAATATTGGTCGGGGCGGCGGGATTTGAACCCACGACCCCCTGCTCCCAAGGCAGGTACGCTACCAGGCTGCGCTACGCCCCAACAAAAGTCCGAGAAGCACTTACGGTGCCTCTTCACTGGACGGCCGTCCCCGTGAAAACAGGGATTTCATTCGTCATTGATCTTACGGTTCCCACTTCCGCTGAATGCCGGAAAATAGTGGGTTATACAAATATCTCCTGTAGTTATGTCAATTGCCGTCTTCTTGCAAGCTTTTTTCAGTTTGTTGAATGCTCGTGCCCGATGACTGATCCTGTTTTTTATGTCCGGGCTCAGCTCGGCCACGGTCTTTCCATATTCTGCTACATAAAAAACGGGATCATACCCGAATCCCTCGCTTCCCGCCGCGGTTCGGGCAATGGCTCCCCGCAGTTCCCCGTCGAATGACCGGTACGTTCCGTCCGGCTTATAGAGTACGAGGACACAGCGGAATGCCGCTCCCCGTTTTTCCGGTGGAACCGTTTTGAGCGCCTCAAGGAGCTTCCGATTATTTTCGTCATCCGTTGCATCGGGTCCGGAATACCGCGATGAATGAACACCGGGCCGGCCGTTCAGGTAATCGACTTCAAGGCCCGAATCGTCGGCGATGACCCATTCACCGGTATGCTCAGAAACCATTCGGGCTTTCTTCAATGCATTTTCCAAGAACGTCGACCCGTCCTCCACGACTTCAGGCACATCGGGATAATCGTTCAATGATAAAACCGTTACTTCATGGCATTCCAACAATGATTTGATTTCTCTAAGTTTTCCCTTATTCCTCGTTGCAAAGACGATTGTTTTCAGTTCAGATCCCCCAGTATTTCAATCTGCCTGTCCGTCAATTCTGTAATTCCTTT
>DSDU01000043.1 GCA_011056835.1 Deltaproteobacteria bacterium | reverse complement strand
TGCCTGAACAATAGCGGTATAGCCGAACAATCAAGGACTTGCAGGCCGTTTACAAAAACGGCGATACCGAGGTATGCTATTTTGAAAGAACAAAAAATATAAGGAAACTCTAAACTCTAGTTATAAGGGGATACACGTGCGTTTAACAAAATTATCTGTTTTATTTTTCATCGGAGTATTCATCGTTTCCGGCTGTGCTTTATTTGAAACTCGGGAGATTCGTCGGGGTACTCCGGAAGCTCTCTATCAGATGGGGTATGAAAATTATCACAAAGGTCGATATAAAAAGGCAATCGAGGCATTTCAGCGGGTTCAGGAAGAGTATCCTTTGAGCAAGCTGGCACTGCTTGCGGAACTGGGAATTGCCGACTCGTATTTCAGCAACAAGGACTATGCCGAGGCGGAGATGAGTTACGAAGATTTTATGAATCTTCATCCCACGAACGAGAATCTGCCGTACGTCATGTATCAGATTGCAATGTGCCATTATAACCAGATGGGCGGCATTGACCGTGACCAGTCGGAAACACTGAAATCCAAAGAAGCCTTCGAAAGGCTCATTGCCCGTTTCCCCGACAGCAAATTCTCCTTCATGGCGGAAAAGCAGTTACGGGAATGCAAGCGGCAGTTGGGAGAGCATGAGTTCTACGTCGGACATTTTTATTTTAAAAACAAGAAATATAGATCAGCCCTCAGAAGATTTGAATATGCTGCAAAAGAGTATGGCGGAGTTGGGATGGACTATAAATTGCACTATTTTATTAAGGAAACACAGAAGCTCATCGATGAGGAGGAAGATGGATAGTACTCGATTCTCATCGACCGTTAATGCGAAGACTCCCTGTATGATTCATACACATGATTACTTCCTGACAGCAAATATTCCGCATTCCAACCGTATCACATAAAGACGAGATGTTTTTGACTGTGGGATTCACCTTCAATCATTGTGGATGCTTTGAAGCTGATATACATGATGTTTATCAAAGATGGACGACCTGAGATCACACCAACGTTCACGTCCGTTCAACTTTTCCGATCACAAACCACTCATCTTCGGAATCGGAAGCCGTGTCGACTATCAGGTGGATAATGCGCAAGTCGGGGTAGAGTTCCTTCAAATCGTCCAGAACAACCGGTTCGAATCGTTCCTTGTTATTGAAGTAGGCCTGTTCCGTCAGGGCGTTCGATTCATAATTGTCCTTGGTTCGTTTCGAGATCTTCGTGAGTGAATATTCCTGTGGGCATCGGGTTTGCTGAATTATGAAGGTCCTGTCGTTTCGCGCCGCCACTGCCGCCGCCCGTTTTCTCAAGACGCGGGAAATAAAGGTCGCGTCGAGGATGACGCCTTTGCCGGTTGACGCCAGTTCATCCGCCTGGGAAAACATCCTGTCATACACGAGCTTGCGCTTATCCATGTCGGATGCTACCTTTTCATCGAATATATCCTCGCCTTCGAGGACATTGCGACGTATCAGGTCGGTCCTAAGCATTTCGTAACCCTTGAGTCGCTTCACCACCTCGGTCGTTTCCGTTTTGTTGGTTGCCGGCAATCCACAGGTTATCAAAACGGCGTCGTCCGGGATTTCCTTTTTGACGAACTCCTTGAACGGTATTTTCATATCTCAACTCCTCTATGTATCTTTAATTCTGTCACAAAATATGCCGGAAGAAAGAAAATCAACGAGATGCTTCGGTAACGAACTGTTTCATGACCCAGTCGGGAACGTTGATAGTGCCCATGACGACGGGTTGCTGGTGACAATCGGATCCCCCCGTTGCCATGAGTCCCTCCTTTCGGGTGAAGGCACAGTATGATGCAGCCGTAGCTCTGTCGTGGCGGGGGTGCCAGCATTCGATTCCGTCGATAAAGGGGATCATGGCATCGCGGATGATGTGTTGCTGTTCCTCCCTTGAGGGCGTAAGGGATACCAGTGATGTTCCGTTGGGGTCGTTCGGGTGAGCGAGAATGATTTTCCCGCCGGCGCCATGTATCAAATCGGATGCTTCCTCCAGGCTGACCGGCATTTTCGGTACATTGCATTTAACAAGGTATTTTTCAAACGCCTCCCACTTGTCTTTAACGATTCCCTTCTTCATCATGTAATTGGCAATATGAGGCCGGCCGAATGATCCGTCAACACTTTCCTGTATTTCATCCATATCCTGCCTCGTGAACTTTTTCAGGCCTTCCTTTGCAAATTCTATGTTTATGTTATCGATAATTTTTTCCGCCCGTGTCTGCCTGAATCGGCGCAGACTTTCCAGCTTATTGATGAGTGGTTGATACCTTATGTCGTACTGATACCCGAGAAAATCAAGGGATACCGGCTTGCCGTCTCTGTATGACCGGTGAGAAAATGTGATATTGAGTTCAACTCCCGGAATGTAAGCGATTCCGAATCTCGCCGCCAACGCAACAGCTTCATCCTGAGAGTGAATGGCATCGTGGTCGGTAATCGACATGACATCGATCCTTCTTCGTGCCGCCTCCGGGAATATTTCGTCCAGGCGCCACCGCCCGTCCGAACCGTTTCTTGAGTGTATGTGTAAATCAATCTTCATTGCTTACATACTCATATGCCAGATCATAGTATCGCTTTGCCTTCAGGAACGCATTCCTCCGTGCGACCTCGTCCAGGGTGTCATCATCGAGCATGAACGAGGTGACTTTTGCCCTGACCATTGCCCGATATGTCTTGTAGAACGACAGAATATTTATCATTTCCATATCTTCAGATTCTTCTCTGTATGCATCGACAAAGACGTTGGCAAGATCTCTCCTGTTGTTGAAGTCAAAATCCATCGACAGAAAAGCCACGTCTGATGCCACGTCTCCGAAACGAAATCGCTCATTGAACTCAATGCAGTCGAAAACAGAGATTCGATCGTCATCGATGCAGATGTGCTGAAGATGCAGATCTCCATGACAGTCCTTTATGTGGCCGTCGGTTATTCTCTTCGCAAAGAGCTTTGAATTATTGTCAATGAATGAACGGCTCCACGATTCGATTGCATTGAACATATGACTGCTAACGGGACCGCCGACATACTTTCTCGTCTGGTCGAAATTCTCCATGACGTTTTTTGAAACTACAGCGGGTGTTCCGAATAATCGGGCCTTTTCATCACTTTGGATGTTCCTGTATACACGGGCCAGGTATATGCCGACACGCCGCACGTCACCCTCCGTTACTTTATTTTCTTCAACAAGACGATACAGCATCCTGTCTTCAGGTACTTTCTTCATCTCAACGGCATATTCGACGATGCGGTCTCCGTTGCTGAGCAGGAGGTTTCCGTTTTTGTCCTCGATTATTCTGACAACGTCCAGATAAACATCCGGGGCGAACCGGTGATTTAAGAGGACTTCCTTATCACAATAGAATTTTCTCTTTCCAAGGGTGGTAAAATCAAGAAAGCCGAAATCGACGGCTTTCTTGACTTTATACACGAGGTCACCGGCTATGAAAATATAGGAAATATGAGTCTGGATGAATTCCACCGTATCCGGTTTGTTCGGATAAAACTCAGGTCTCAGCATCGATACAACGAGCCGGGGATGGTTCATAATGTTTCTCCTTTTCCACGAGAATCGGTTCTGCATGCGGAATATACTGTCCGGGCCACTACCGGAATGCCGGCCGATATAATAGCAGTTTTACCGAGAATCACAAGGTTTATTGCCTGTTGGGGTGATGGATCGAGTGATGACACGAGACTTCACAGGCTTTTTTTACAAACTGATCAACTATGGCTTGAAATTTTGTACCATCTCATGGAAAATAGCCGAAAAAAGGAGAAAGTGGTAATGCGTACTGCAATTGCATTGTTTCTCGTCATCATAGTGTTTGTTCCCTGTCATGCCTTCTCGCAATGTGTCGTGGGAGACTGTAAAAACGGATATGGCGTATTAATTCTTAAGGATAAGGGGAAGTACCGGGGGCAGTTCAAGGACGGTGAAATGAGCGGGCGGGGGACTCTCACATATTTGAGCGGTGCTGTATTTACGGGCGAGTTTATGGATGGGATCATATCGGGTAATGGATCAATACGCCTTCCTGACGGCAGAAAATATGAGGGTTCGCTAAAAAATAATATTATGTCCGGCAAGGGGACGATGACATTTCCGGATGGAATGATATATTCGGGAGACTGGGATAACAACAGTATGAACGGGAAGGGAACCATGCGATTTCCTAATGGTGCGATGTATTCCGGTGAATGGAGCAATGACGAGATGAATGGAACGGGGACAATGGATTTTTCAGATGGACGTCGGTATGCCGGTTCATGGCGGAGTAATACAATGAATGGAGAGGGTGCCATGACATACCCTGACGGTCGAAAGTATGAAGGCCAATGGAAAGAAGGAGATTATAACGGCTTTGGAAAACTGACCTATCCCGATGGAAGCATGTATGAAGGCGAGTTTGTAAAAGGTGATGCATCCGGGCAGGGACTCCGAATATATAGTGATAACTCAAAATATGTGGGTGAATTCGAAAAAGGAAAATTCAATGGATTCGGAACATATAGTTATTCGGATGGAGCGGAATATATGGGGGAATGGAAAGACGGAAAAAGTCATGGCAAGGGGATCCTGACCTATCCCGACGGTAGAAGGTATGAAGGCCTGTTCGTTGATGGTCACTTTATGCGATAAAATAACGGATCAAAGTCGAAAGTCCGGGTCTAAAGCAGATGAATAAAGCTGACGTCACAATGTCATTATATGAATCATCTATGAAAAATCACAGTGGATACAGGATGTCGAAATGTGGCTCCGTTACAGCCATATCCTCACACCTGGAGCCGTCTGCAATTGCAAACGTATGTTTTTGTCAGCTCATTTTTAATTGGACCTGGTGTTTCAACCCCGGGGCCTGATATAGTTATCTTTAGCCCGGATACCCCGAATCAATTTAACCTGATGATAACTGGGAACTTATTTTCAGCTTGAAATCTTTTGATACTTATAGTATTGTCCGTACACAAACATTTTGAGCAGGTATAATTCATCATAGGAAATATCTATTGATGAACACTCACCATCCGCCTTGAATGATTGTTTGGAAAATGGGAATTAGAAAAGCGCACAGGGGAATCTTTAACTGTTTCTCGCTTAACATACTGTGCCATTCCATGAAGCAGGTTCAATAACCCGAATGAATCGGAATAACAGGATACACCGCCTGCATCGTGTCGCCGATGCTTCAATTCATGCCGAAAAAGTTTCACAGACCGTCAGCAAGGCACATCATTCGCCATGACGGGCGGTGCATGTCAAACATGCCGGGAATGTGTGTCCTGAAGAAGCGGAAGATGCCGGAGGAATGAGACGGGTGCCGAAGGGAGGGAGTCATGAAACAAACGCCTCTGTATGAGAAACACATGCAATTAAATGCAAAAATAATTGATTTCGGCGGCTGGGCAATGCCGGTCCAGTACACAAGCGTCATTGAAGAACATCGGTCGACGAGACAGGCTGCCGGACTTTTTGATATCTGTCACATGGGTGAAATCGATGTGAAGGGGGCGGGAGCATTCGATTTTCTTCAACTCATCATGTCGAGAAATCTTGAGGGACAACAGGCAGGGTCGATGAAGCTGAGTGTCATGACGACCGAGCAGGGCGGCATTATCGATGACTTGACGATTTATCTGATTTCCGAGAACCGGTATCGCATTGTTACGAACGCCGGGACAAAAGACAAAGACCTCACATGGATGTTGAAGATACGGGATGAACGGGGTTTTACTGATGTTGAGATTATCGACATGACCGATGCAATCGGAAAAGTAGACATTCAGGGTCCGCTATCACAGTCTATTCTACAGCCCTTTGTGCCAGAAGATTTGTCATCATTGACGTATTATCACTTCCGTGAAACAACGATTGCGGATATGCCGGTTCTTGTATCGCGGAGCGGATACACCGGTGAGGACGGGTTTGAAATTTACAGCAATGCCGACACTATCGGAGTTGTATGGGATATGTTATTAAAAGGCGGTGGTGAACATGGATTGAAGCCTGTCGGGCTGGGGGCGAGAGACACCCTGCGTTTGGAAAGCGGGTACTTGCTGTACGGAAATGACATGAACGAAAACACGACGCCCATTGAGGTAACGTACGGCTGGATTTCTAATCTGGAGAAGGATTTCATCGGAAGAGATGCATTGAAGAAACAGAAAGAAAAGGGATTGAAGAAAAAACTGGTCGGTTTTGAGATGCAGGACAGGGGAATTGCGCGGCATGGGTATAAAGTATTCAAAGATGGAAGTGAAGTGGGAGAAGTCACGTCAGGCACCTTTGCTCCGACGGTGAACAAGGCGATCGGAATGGCCTTTGTCCCACCGTATCTGAAAGATACGGGAATAGAAATAGAAATTCAGATTCGTTCGAAATCGGCGAAGGCGAAAATAGTTGCGATGCCTTTTTATAAAAGGGAAAAAGCATAAATTATCATTTGCTCGTTCAAAGCTATTTATGTATCATAAACTGCTTTCGAAGGGGCGCTTTCGGTCACTATTGCCGCCACGGGTCATACTCGACAATAAGCATTCCATACCAATGCATCAATGGAGAGTATCATATATCTCAGTAATCAGTATCTACACCCCCGTAACATGATCTTATGGAATGACAGTATTTTGATATCACTTCAGAAGTAAAAAAGGAGGACGTCATGGCCAAATCGAATCCGGATGACAGATTATACTCGGAAGAACATGAATGGGCGTTGGACAATGGTGACGGAACGATTACCATGGGAATTACCGATCATGCCCAGGAACTCCTGACGGACATTGTCTATGTGGAGCTTCCGGAGATCGGAAAAAAGGTACGGAAAATGGAGCCTATCGCGGTTGTCGAATCGGTGAAATCCGTTTCCGATGTATATTCACCGGTAAGCGGCGAAGTTGTTGAAGTTAATGAAGACCTCGAAGACCAGCCCGAACTCATTAATGAGGATGCTTTCGGTGATGGTTGGATTGTAAAGATTTCCATGGACGACCCCTCGGAACTGGATGATCTGATGGAGGCGGCCGCCTATACCGCACTGATTGAAGAAGAGAAAGAGGATGAAGAAGAGGATTAACGGCCTGTCACGCAAATTCATTTTCTCTGTATCTATTCCGCTTTTTGATAAATCCAGAGCTTGCTTCAGGCAATTCCAGGAATCGCCCCATTGGCTCAGACAGTTTTAATCGCGTATCCTGTTTGCCTGGATGCGTGGCCAAAAGCTCAGTGTTGACCGCTCAGGGAAATTTCAGGATAAACGGTTGACGGTTTGTCACAACCAGCCCAGAAAGGAATATTCAATGGATTATACTCCTCATACTTCCGATGATGTCAGAGAGATGCTTCAAATCATCGGTGCCGGGTCGCTCGATGATCTCTTTTCCGACATACCGGAAGCATTCAGGCTGAACAGGTTCCTTCGGTTGCCTGCAGCCTTGTCGGAACTGGAAGTATCGGAAATGATGCGCGGGAAGGCCGGCTTGAACGCCGTTCAGTCGATGACGCTAACCGGTGCCGGAGCCTATCATCATTATATTCCCGCTGTTGTCGGGCATGTCATTTCCCGCTCCGAGTTCTATACCGCTTACACGCCGTATCAGGCGGAAATCAGTCAGGGAATTCTCCAGGCCATTTATGAATACCAGACGATGATCGCACGGCTGACGGGAATGCAGGTTGCCAACGCATCCATGTATGACGGGGCCTCGGCAATGGCGGAAGCCGCCGTGCTGGCGGGAAAGACACTGAAGAGAGATAAAATCATTCTCTGCCGTTCCATTCATCCCGAATATAGGGAGGTCGTATCTACGTACTGCTGGGCGAATGGATATGACGTTGTGGAAATTCCCTATCTCGACAGCGGGCAACTCGATGCATCCGCTTTGGCGGCTGTCGTTGATAAGAAAACGGCTGCAGTCCTGGTGCAGAGCCCCAATTTTTTCGGTGTCATCGAGGATATAGGGGCCATTGAACCGATGGTTCATTCCTGCGGCGCATTGCTCGTTGCCGGATTTACTGATGCAACATCGCTGGGCATTCTGAAACCAGCCGGAGAAGTAGGTGCCGATATTGCCGTGGGGGAGGGACAAAGCTTCGGTAATCCCATGAATTACGGAGGACCGTATCTCGGAATCTTTGCCGGTACCGACAAACTCCTGAGAAAAATTCCCGGCAGGCTGTCCGGTGCAACCATCGATCAGTCTGGACAACGGGGATTTGTCCTGACGCTGCAGGCACGGGAACAGCACATACGGCGGGAACGGGCAACATCGAATATCTGCACCAATGAAGCCCTCTGTGCGTTGGCCGCGGCGGTTTATCTGACAAGTCTCGGGAAAAATCTGCCGGACCTTGCAAAACTCAATGTGTACAAGGCTCACTATTTGAGGAAGCAGCTACTGTCGCTGGACGGATGGAAACCCGTCTTTTCCGGCCCCGTTTACAATGAGTTTGTTCTTCGGTGTCCCGATCCGTCGTTGATAAACAGACGATTGCGGGAAGAAGGCATCGTCGGTGGATACGAGCCGGCGAGTGACTACCCCGAACTGGACAACACCCTTCTTCTGTGTGCTACGGAGCTGTTAAGGAAAGAAGATATGGACAATGTTGTTTCCATCGTTTCAGGCTGACAATAGCTGACAATAATTGTAATAAGACAATCAAGGTCCGAAACAGTTTCAAGCAACTCAAATGGTTCTTATCGTGAATGGTGAACCATATGTTGTTTTTCTGTTGAGCATTTCCGATTTTAATCTGGAGGGATTATGGATCTAATTTTTGAAAAGAGCCGGTCCGGTCGCAGGGCATCTCGCATTCCTGAAAGCGACGTACCGGAAATATCAGTTAACACGGTCATCGATAACCACCTTCTCCGGGATTCAGTTGATCTGCCGGAGGTGAGTGAACTGGATCTCATCCGCCACTATACTGAACTGTCACGGCGCAACTTCGGTGTCGATGCAGGGTTCTACCCGCTCGGCTCCTGCACGATGAAATACAATCCGAAGATTAATGAGGACGTTGCCGGCCTTTCCGGATTTACCGGTCTCCATCCATATGCACATGCTTCAATGTGTCAGGGTAATCTGTGTCTCATGTATGAACTACAGCGAATGCTCAGTGAAATATTCGGTATGGCCGACTTTACATTACAGCCGTCTGCGGGAGCTCATGGTGAATTGACGGGTGTCATGATGATGAAAAAACACTTTGATACACGGGGAGAACAGAGAACCCGTATCCTCATTCCAGATGCTGCCCATGGAACAAATCCTGCGTCGGGGGCACTCTGCGGATTTCAGGCCGTAACGGTTCGATCAAATGAAGAGGGCGGGGTCGATATCGACCATCTCAATGAGCTCATGACGGAAGAGGTCGCCGGGCTAATGCTGACCAATCCGAATACGCTGGGGCTTTTTGAGCGAAATATTGAGATGGTGGCCCGGATCGTACACGCAGAAGGAGGGTTCCTGTACTGCGACGGCGCTAATGCGAATGCCTTTATGGGGCGTACGAGACCGGGAGATCTGGGATTTGATATCATCCAATTGAATCTGCACAAGACATTTTCGACGCCCCACGGATGCGGGGGGCCCGGAAGCGGGCCGGTCGGCGTTGCAGAACATCTCGTTTCGTATCTGCCTGTTCCTCGAATAATAGAAAAAAACGGGAGCTACGAATGGGATGACGACTATCCCGACAGTATCGGCAAGGTTAAGGCTTTTTATGGAAATTTCAATGTCATGGTCAAAGCATACACATATATTCGGACGCTGGGGCCTGACGGGCTCAGGAAGACAAGCGACATGGCTGTTCTGAATGCCAACTATGTGAAAGAAAAATTAAAACCCTACTATGATTTGCCCTATGACCGGCCATGCATGCATGAATGTGTTTTCTCCGGCAGGCGGCAGGTAAGGGAAAGCGGTATTCATACCGCCGATATTGCAAAACGGCTGCTGGACTATGGGTTTCATCCCCCCACCATATACTTTCCGATCATTGTTCCCGAGGCGATCATGATCGAACCGAATGAAACAGAGAGCAGGGAAACGCTGGATTCGTTTTGTGATGCCATGATCGCCATCGCGCGGGAGGCAAAAGAAAATCCCGACAGTGTTACCTCGGCACCGCATACGACTCCGGTAAAACGCCTTGATGATGTTCTGGCTGCAAGAAAACCCGATGTCTGCTGGTGTTCCTGATTGCGGGAAAGGATCATACGTCGTTGGAAGCACAGAGGTTGCGCAAGCCTGAATGGCTCAAGGTAAAACTGCCTCATTCAAAGGAGTATAAACGGGTAAAAGGAGTCCTGTCGTCATGTGGTCTGCACTCAGTCTGCCAGGAGGCACGCTGCCCGAACATGACTGAATGTTTCCATGGGGGGACGGCGACTTTCTTGATTCTTGGGGATGTCTGTACAAGATCCTGCGCATATTGCAATATCCGATCCGGCATCCCCGGGCTCGTTGATCATGAAGAACCTGAGCGGCTGGCAGACGCCGTAATGAAACTGGGACTGCAGTATGTTGTTATTACATCGGTAACCCGGGATGACCTTCCCGACGGCGGAGCCGAGCTTTTCGCCCGTTGTGTGGAATCATTGCGATACAGGATTCCCGACTGCAAGGTCGAAGTCCTCATCCCTGATTTCCGTGGAAGCAAGGATGCCCTTGATCGCCTGATCAGGGCGGGTCCTGATGTGATCAATCACAATATGGAAGTGGTTCGGTCCCTGTTCACGGCAGTGAGACCACAGGGGAATTATGGCACGTCTTTGAAACTGCTTCAGGATATTTCCGGTCGCCGCCCGCCGGTTATCAGCAAATCGGGATTCATGATCGGACTGGGAGAAACGATGGATGAAATACTGGGTCTCCTTGCCGACTTATCTTCCGTCGATTGCAAGCGGGTAACAATCGGCCAGTATCAACAGCCGACCCGTACTCACTGGCCCGTCCATAAGTATTACCATCCTGATGAATTCGAAGAACTCAAAATTCGTGCCGGTGAGCTGGGAATACGATCCGTCGAAGCGGGTCCCCTGGTTCGCAGCTCCTACCATGCCGCGCACATGAAATAGAGGGATGTTCGAGTGCATCCCGGCGTTGTGCCGGGACAGTTTCTTCGATTATGATGAATGCAATCTAAAGGTGGAAGATCCCTCTCCACCGAAATGTTTCCTTCAATGATGGGGATGCCGCCGGCGGTTGTTTTTACCAGCCTGTATACGGAAGAAAGGAAATTTATCATCTATGATGTACGATATCATTGTTATCGGTGCAGGGCCGGGAGGGCATGCCGCGGCTCTTGAAGCGGCTCGCCTGGGTGCAACTGTTGCCGTTATCGAAAAGGAAGCATGGGGAGGAACCTGTGTTCACCGGGGGTGTATTCCGACAAAGGCCCTTTTGGCATGCAGTAAAAAACTCGATGACATAAAGAAATTCAAACGAATGGGTGTCTCGGTGGGTGAACCGTCATTCGACCTGTCCGCCATAAAGCGCCATCAAAACCGGATGGTGCGAATATCATCGCTGGGCGTCCGTAAATCTCTCGAGGAAACCGGTGTCGAGCTGATTGACGGTGAAGGAATTATTGCCTCTCCGAACGAAGTTGAAGTCAGGCAGACCGATGGAAGTATAAGAATGGCAACGGCGAAAAACATTGTCATTGCCTGGGGTTCACAACCTGTCATGCTTCCGAATGTTGAATTTTCCAATCGTATCATTGATTCTGACCGGTTGCTTGCCATGGATATGTTACCGGAACGGCTTATTATTGTCGGAGGCGGGGCCATCGGTATAGAACTGGCCACCATCGCGGCGAAACTCGGCACAGGGGTGACGGTCATTGAGTTGATGGATCAGCTTCTTCCCTACGAAGAACGGGATGCCGCCGAGTTTATAGCAGATACCTTGAAGAGACGTGGAATCGACATCACTATATCCACGTCGGTCGAATCGATTGAAGAGAGCGATTCCGAGGTGCGGGTCAGGGCCGTGAGGAAGGGGTCGATTCTGGAATTTGCCGCGGACTATGCGCTTATCTGTATCGGCAGGCGACCGGTCCTTCGGTCTGCAGAACTGGAGAAACTGGCAATTTGGTATGATCAAAAGGGGATTAAGATCAATAATCACTGCATGACAAGTGTCCGTTCCATATACGCCGTGGGTGACGTGACAGGGGGAATTCTCCTGGCTCACCGGGCCGCTGCTCAGGGACGGGCGGTGGCCGGTCATCTTTTCGGTGACGGGTCGATTACCTGGTCCGATGACTTTATTCCTGCGGTAGTGTACACCCACCCCGCTCTGGCCCGGGTGGGATTTACAGAAGAACTGGCGCGGAAGCAAGAGCGGTCGGTTGAGGTACGAACTGTCGAATACGGGAGCAATATTATTGCCCGGACGGAAATCATGGGAAACGGTTTCATCAAAATGATCTTTGAACAAGGTCGGCTGATCGGTGTTACTATCGTCGGCGATCATGCCGCCGATCTGATTGCCTCCATGGCTCTGGCTGTGGGCAATAAAATGACAAAAGGACAATTACGAAACTGGGTTCTTCCGCACCCGACATTGAGCGAACTTTTGAATGGATCGATATATTGATATTTGCGTTGTTACGAAATCTCAGGTAAGTGGATGTCGGGATATTTGAAAAGAGAGCGGGAGGGCTTAATGTGCTTTTATTTTAAGATGCTCGACCACCCCTCAAATGAATTTTTATTCGGCCGGCAACCCATCGGGTCCGGATATGGGAAACATTATTTTAAAACGGGTATGTCGGTGAGTCGGATCTGGATCTTGTCTATCATGAGAAGGGTTTATTACCATGGTTGAATTAACGAAAAAGGAACATCTGGCGCGAAAAAGAGTATGCCTTGCCCTCGATGTTCCCACTGTGCGGGAGGCGCTGGATCTTGCCGGTGAACTTGCCGGATATGTGGGAACATTCAAAGTGGGAAAACAACTCCATACGGCAGCGGGGAATGAAGGTGTCAATATCGTCGGGGAAATTCGCCACAGAGGCGGAGAGGTTTTCCTCGACCTGAAACTGCACGATACCCCCAACACTGTCTATGAAGCGAGCAGGGCATGCACTGTCCCGGGGGTCTCTATATTCAATGTGCATGTTGCCGGAGGAGAGGCCATGTGCAGGAAGGCTGTCGAAGGGGCCGGAGATGCCGCTGCACTGCAAAAGATTGTGCCGCCGAAAGTGATCGGTGTTACTGTCTTGACGAGTCTGAGCGACGAGGACCTGACGGTCCAGGGTCTCGATATCGGTTATGACGACCTGGTTCTCAAGCGGACGGAACTTGCCGTGGAGTGGGGTCTCGACGGCATCGTCTGTCCTGCAAACAAAGCGGGTGAACTGGAAAAACGGTTCGGTTCGGACCTCTTGTATGTAACGCCGGGAATCGCCTGGGCGGGAAAACACGGCGCAGGCCAGAAACAGTTATATACACCGGATCTGGCCGTCAAAGACTGTCACAACTCCATTCTGGTGCTGGGAAGTGCCATTACAAAATCGGACAACAAAAAAAGCACGGCACTTGAGATCTTACGTGTAATGGCAGAAAGTATGTAGGGTCTTCCGGTAATGGAGTTCAAATCGCTTTATCGTGAGAATGTGCCGCAAGCTTCCGGACAAGGAAGACGGCCTTTAAGTCCCGAAACAAAAGAACGGTGATGCTTTGAACTCAACGGCGAGCCCTTCTTCATACATAGTCTGTCTTATCCCGTTGACCCATCGGTGCCATGCATCCAGGGACTTTCAACGAAATGGACATGCTCTTTCGCCCGCGACTTATGATCGTAATGTCAGTGGTGACCTTGCTTTGTGTCCCACCGCTTTGAAAAATGTATAACAGAACGTGCCGTCGTAATCGGTTGCCCGATAGAGATCTCGTATTCCCTTGTCCCATGTTTCTTTTTCTATCAGATTCAATGCCAGAGACTGTTCTTCGACTCCTTCAACCATGGCGATGAATGTTTTTTTTGAAAAGCCGTCGACCAAATGAGGTTTACTTGCATCGACATACACTATCCTTGGCGATACGGTTACATTCTCTAAGCCTGCCTGTTGTAAGAGGGGATATAGTTGGCGCCCGATCAGGGAATTGCCGCCGAGACGTTCCTGTGTGTGGATGAGACAGTGAACCGCTGCCATGGCTTCTCTACTCCGGGGATAGCAATAAAAGGATCCGTGATCACCTTCTATTGCCGTTATCGTTCCGGACGGTTTCAGCACTCTTTTCAACGATGCAAGCGCCTCGAGGGGAGCGTGAAGATGTTCGAGAACAAAACAGATAAAGATGTGATCAAACGTTTCATCTTCAAACGGCATGTCCAGGATGTCCGCCACATGAAATGATACATTGGCTATTCCCTGTTCCACCATTCGTTGCCGGGCTGTTCTGATCGATTCTTCCGAGATGTCGATAGACGTTATCATTGATTTCGGGCATCGGCTCGATAGAATGACTGTCTGAGCTCCGGTTCCGCATCCCACCTCGAGGATGGAACTGCCTTCGGGATAGCAAGTATCATGGTGGAGCAGATTACTGAGCGTATCTGCCTGATCAGTTAATCGGTATGTTTCTTTTTCAGTGTATCCGTGAACATAATCAGCCATGGGTGTTCCTCCTCGGCCAATGAATGTATGGCCTGTCGATTATATACATTCGAATTCGTCGTACCGATTCATGTTCCCTTCCGATGGGGTCCATCCGTGGTGGCTCATCGGCATGACGGGTGATCAACTGTATCAACATCCACAGCAGGCGAGATTCCTGTTCGAGCTGTGGCGCAACGGCGCCTTGCAATGAGCGATGAAGATGACCGATGATGGAGGCGAGATAATCGTCGTGAATGACGCCGGGACGAAAGAAGGGAAGGCACCGTTTCGTTTCTGATATTTCCAGATAAGCATTCTCCATGAGACTGATGTCAAGGTAGAACATGCGATATTTCCATCCCCGGGGGGTGGCGGCATGTCCATCGTGAGCTTCACCGGGGAAGGCCAGGCTGATTGATTCGCGCGGTGCAATAACGTTTTCTCCCCGGTAGGAGAAACCGAGAACTCCGTCTTCAATGATACCGACGGCAAAGTTTTCATGAAAATGGCGGGCGAAAGTCTGTCTTACGTAAGCTGCATGAAGCAATTCTATGTCGCCCGGAGAGGGCACCCGCCATAGTTTCATTGATTCGCAATACTGAGACTTCGAATTCACTGCAGTCATGTCTGTTTTTATTTTCCCGATGACACGGTGGTGTGGCGGATCAGGTTGTTTCGAACTGAAGGTTGGAATGGATACCTTCCTCGTTCCTATACATCACGATACATTTTCATGTTTTTCAACCTGACCGCGAAGCTGGCCGCACGCTGCGAGGATATCTCTGCCTTTGCTTTTTCTTGTGACGGCGGTGTATCTATGCTTGATAAGAACGTTCTGGAAGGCATCAATCCGTTCATCGCCGGGCGTTGTGAACTCCGATTCCGGATATTCATTGAATGGGATCAAATTGAACTTGCAGGGAACGCCTTTCATGATCCGCGCAAGCCGTTCTGCGTCGTTCGGCGAATCATTGACTCCTGCAATGAGAATATATTCAAAGGTTATTCTTCGTCGACGGGGCATGGGAAACGTCCGGCAGGCTTCGATGAGACTTTCTATTGGGTATATTCGGTTGATCGGCATGAGCATATTTCTGGTTTCATTGTCCGATGCGTTAAGGGAAACAGCGAGATTGACGGGGGTATCATTTCCAAGATGCTCAATCATAGGTACGATCCCGCATGTCGACACGGTAACTTTCCGCGGTGATACGGCCGGCCCGTAATCGTTGGTAATAATTTTTATTGCCTGAACGGTGTTTTTATAATTGGCAAGAGGTTCTCCCATTCCCATCATGACGATATTTTTGATGTTATCCCCCTCAGGAGTATTAAACCGGGCCATGGTGATCTGATCGACGATTTCCGAGGGCAGCAGATTTCGCGTGAAACCGCCTTTCCCGGTGAGACAGAATCGACATCCCATCTGGCAGCCGACCTGCGTCGACATGCACAGTGTCCAATGATTTTTTTCACGAATGAGAACACTTTCTATGCAGTTGTTATCTTCCAGTCTGAAGAGGATTTTTTTTGTTCCGTCGCGAGACGCCTGTATTTTTTCTATGATCAGGGAACTGATTCGAACCTGCGATTCAATTTCAGCCCGGAATGTTTTTGACAGATTTGACATTTCGTCGAAGGACGTGACTCCGGCCTGGTGCATCCATTTCATAATCTGTTGTGCCCGGTATTTCTGTTTTCCCAGACCGGCGATAAAAGACTCTATTTCATCGAGTGTCATATTCTTCAGGTCGGGTTTATCGCTCGTTGTGTCAACACATAAAACTTCCGATGGTTTCATGGAGATTACCTTGATACAAAAAAGATACCGGCGTCTGCCTTGCGGCACCGCAGGAAGAACCGGCTCCGCCGTCAGTACCACATATTTTCAGATCCGCTGATCCTTTATTTACGGAACCTCATTGCCTTTCTTATGATACGGACAGATATGGGAGGACCCGGGAACATAATTCCTGCATACCTGTGGCCGTGTCTCATATATGGTGCACGTATAACGGCCGTTCTCCCACATAAGAAAGGGGCAGCCATGCAGTTGATGCCCGTCTATCGTGGATATGAGACGATCTCCCGCCCAGACTGCGCTATTGTTTTCGAGTATGTGCAGAATATCCTGTCTCTGCTCTCGTTTCCACCGTTCTTTGTCTGCGTCTGTCACAAAAGCAATGAGATTGGCAAGACAGCACGTTCCGCACCGCTTGCACTTTATTTTTTTGTGAGATTTCATTTTTAAAGATATTTTTTTTGATCAGATCATTTTTTTTTCCTTACGTCAATACCTGTGATCCATTATTGCCTATTATTGATTCATGGTATGAGACGTAATCGAAAAAAGACCCGGCGGGAGGAAGGATGCTTGTCTGAAGTGTTGGGTGGTACTCTCTCATGTCTATGGAATTGCGGAAATAAACTGTGGATGGTCTGACTGCTCGCAGCTTTATCTGTCGCTTCGTTATCCCCGGCGCATCAAATAATTCCGTTTTTCACGGAATATCCTTCACAGGCCGTCAGCCGGGCATGATGTGCTCGATCGAAAAGAAGGATGCCGCTTCATTGAGCAGATTTTCGAGTATGGTAATCGACTCGCGTACTGTTTCGAGTTGTTCCCGGCGAGCATTTGCTTCAATTTCGGCTGCTGCAGATGACAGGGCGAAAAAGTTGAAGTTTCCTGCCGCTCCCTTGATGGAGTGCGCCGCAGACATAATAAGTGAGGTATCACATTCTCTCATTGCTGATTTCATCACTGTGAGATCGGATATCCCCGTATTAATGAAGAGTTCCAGCAGTTCTCTGCATTCATTTTCTTCCAGTTCCAAATCTATGGCGAGTTGTTTAATGTCCATGGCGGTTCCCTTGGTCTATCCATTTTTTAATTGTTTTAACGACCACATCTTTCTTTATCGGCTTTGCAATGTAGTCGTTCATTCCCACCTCGATGCATGTTTCTTGATCACCTTTGATGGTATGTGCGGTCATCGCAATAATCGGAATGTCGTGAAAACCGCTCTGGCGGAGTATTCGCGTTGCCTCCAAACCATCCATTTCCGGCATTTGAACATCCATGAAGATCAGATTGAACCTCTCCGGTGCTGTTGAGAACATTTCGACCGCCTCAAGTCCGTGGCTCGCCACTTCGACATGATATCCCGCCTTGGTCAGCATTATTTTCGCCAGCTTCTGATTGACGGGATTGTCTTCCGCAAGGAGAATTCTCACCGAAGTCAAATGATTGTCAGCAGGATCAGGAAGGACAACCGTTTTGTACAGTGGTTGTTCCGGTTTTGTTTCAGATGTTTCCTTCCCTTCAAACACTACCTTCATCGCCTGCATCAGCTTGTCTCGTCGAATGGGCTTGCTCAGAAAACCGTCATAACCGAATTGTTTTGATGTATGAATGTTGTCTTTCACCCGCGAAGACATGGCAATCAGGGGTATCTGTGAAAACGGCTGATGTGAGGCCCTTATCTGCTGTGCGAGATCATATCCGTTTGTCCCGGGAATATGAAGATCGACAATGCAGAGATGAAACGGATTATTGTCGAACGAATCAAGAAGCGCCGGTAGAACGGAGGTGCCGTCGTGGAAGGTCCGGATGTGCATATCAAATGATTCGATGATCTCTCTCAGCAGGCGTCTATTTGTTGCATTGCCGTCAACGACGAGAATCTGTTTGCCCGGCAATGATCGGGGCAAGCGTTGCTTGAAATTCTTACGTGCCGCTTTATTAATCCATGCGACAAAGTGAAAGGTGCTGCCCCTCCCTTCTCCTTTACTTTCAGCCCATACATCTCCATTCATAAGAGACGCTATCTGCTTGCATATGGAAAGTCCGAGTCCGGTGCCTCCGTATTTTCGAGTTGTTGAGCCGTCACATTGCTGGAATGGCAAGAAGATCACCGACTGTTTGTCGTTGGGGATGCCGATTCCCGAATCTTTAATTGCCACGTGGATTTTCACCTGGTGTTTTGTTTCCTCCACGATATCCATAAAAAGTTCGATTTCTCCCGAATCGGTGAATTTGGATGCATTCCCCATCAGATTAATCAAAACCTGTCTGAAACGTCCCGGATCACCATTAACATAATAATTCAGATTCGTACCGATGCGACACATGAGTTCGATCGGTTTTGTTTCAATTCTCGGGAGGATGAGTTCACAGACGTCGTAGGCGATGAGTTCAGGATCAAATTTCACCTCATCAAGATCCATAACCCGAGCCTCAACCTTTGAAAGATCAAGGATGTCGTCAATAAGCGCAAGGAGACTTTCACCGCTCTTTTTAATTATTCCGGCGTAATCCGTCTGGGTTTCGTCGAGATGAGAATCGAGAAGCATGTCGGTGAACCCGATAATTGCGTTCATGGGTGTCCGAATCTCATGGCTCATGTTTGCGAGGAATTCACTTTTGGCCTTATTCGCCGCGGCAGCTTCCATCGCCATTTCATTTGCTTTCGCTATTGCAACCTCAAGCTGTCTGTTTACTTTTTCCAATTCATAATTCGCTTTTCGAAGCTCTTCTTCCGCTTCTTTTCGTTTGGTGATGTCCCGTGCGATTCCTCGGAAGCCCACAGGGCGGCCGTTCTGGTCATGTATCAGCGAGGCCGATGCGTCGATGTACATGAAGGTCCCGTCCTTTCTTACGATCTGAAGTTCATGGCCTGTGCTCGGCATTCCTGTCTCGAACACTCTGTTGAATATTTGAAATGCCAGCTTGTCTTGTGGAGGTTCAATAAGGTTTTTGAATGACATCCCCTGAAATTCGTCTTTTGAATACCCTGCCATTTTCAACAGATAATCGTTAAAGAATGACAGCCTCCCGGAGAGATCGATTTCATAATAACCGTCTTCAATGTTTTTAATGATTCTCCGGTATTCCCGTTCATTGTCCTTAAGAATTTCCTGATATTTGTTTTCCAGAACACAAAATTTCCTGGTGAGCTGCTTTTTTTGCGTGACCCTGTATTCTCGCTCATTTTCAAAACTCTTTTTTTCGAGAAAGAGCCTTACGCACAGCTTGACAATTCTGGTTATGTGCTGTCGGCCTTGTCTGGACAACGACCGGCCGGCCGTATAAAAAATCAGGACAGCATGCAACTCCGGTATGCTTAGCGCCCAAACGGGCAACTTATCAGGTCGTTGTGTCGAGACAAAATCCTGTTTTTTCTGAGCCCGCATGACGAGACTTGTATATGACCGTGGTGATAAGCAAAAACCGGTTTCAGCGACATATCGTTTATCTCCAACGAATTCGACGCTGAACCTTCCTTCGGGAACGGTTTGACCGAGCAGGGCGAGCAGTGCCTCTTTCAGGTCCTCTTGATTATTCAACTCATGTAATATAAGGTTCGTCACAACATCCATAGTACTATTCTTTTTCAGGATCATAAAGTTCTCTGGCCTTCACCATTTCATCGGGTAAATCTCGTATCAACGTTTTATATTCCCCTATGTTTTCGACCAAATGATCGAGGAGCTGAGCGGAAAGTGTTTCTTTCATGCCCGGCATGGCGGTATAATTCATTCGAGATACGATGTATTCGGAAATCTGAAGTATTCCGGTAACGCTCGAGGGTGAGATCGTATGTGACAACCTGTGGTGATCCCTGATGGCTTCCTGGACCGTAACCGGCAGACTCCATTCCCGGCTGAGTTCATATCCGACGGCACAGTGGTTGGTGCCGATAACTTCGTTTTCATGATCGACAAACGATCTTGAATTTAACTGAAACCGATTACAGGTTTCAATAAACGACTTACGCGCCACCTGATCTTCCACGATGATTCCTATGTCATGGAGGATGCCACAGAGAAAAACGTCTTCACCTTTCTGTCCGAATATTCGTTCTCCGATCATATGACCGCAGATGCTCACGGCGGCACAGTGCAGCCATAACTGCCTTCTGGAGTAGACTTGACCGTTCGTTTCCATCCTGAAGATATCCTTAAGTGCTTCGGTTACGACCATATTCCTCAAATTTCTCATGCCGATAAAAACAACGGCCCTCTCAATGCTGTCAACTTTCTGCTTCAACCCGTAATAGGCGCTGTTAACAATGCGAAGGACGCGCAGAACCAGTGTGGGATCCAGGCGGATAACCTCCTCCATGTCCTTGAACGAATTGTTTTCGTTTGACAATAATTTTGAGAGTCTGATCGCTACATGAGGTAATGTCTTAATGTTGTTGAATTTCCTGATCAGTGCATGCTCTCTGGTCATAAGATTACTTTCGATTGATATGATATAGTAAGCATAACCATGCCCGGTCGCAATATCCGTTTCTTCGTTCCCTCAGCATGAAGTTTTCGCATATGAGTCCCTGTCTTATATGCTTCATCTTGTCGTTATCGGCTGCCGCGCCGTAAGGATATCGCCAAACATTCCATTGCCGGGTCTCTGCCAAAACTGTGACTGTCTTTGTGGGCATCATGCAGGGATGTCTTTTCCCGGTGACTCTTTCATATGCCGGGACGGTTCAAGATCTGCCTGATCACTTCCTGTAATTTTTCCATTTTAAATGGTTTCTGGATGAACCCGTTGCAGCCTCGTTCCAATATTTCCGTTGCTTGTCCCTCGATGCTGTAACCGCTCAGCAGAAGCACCTTCACTCTGTCGTTTATTTCTTTTAGCCGATTGAATGCTTCGCTTCCCCCCATGGCGGGCATCACCATGTCGAGAAGGACAAGATCAATCCTTTCGTGATGTTTCCTATACATTTCGACCGCCTCGTTGCCGCTTGACGCCGTCAGGATGTCATACCCCATCGCTGTCAGCATTTCCTTACCGATATCAAGAATATGCTCTTCGTCATCAACAAGAAGGATTGTCGGAATCGTATCAGTATTTTCCGATGATAGCGTTTCGGTATACTGTTGCGGGGAGTGAGTCGATGGTTTCTCGGGAAGATAGATCTTGAATGATGTTCCTTTCCCTTTTTCCGATTCGACGTCAAGATATCCATGATGTCCTTTTATGATTCCGAGGGCTGATGCCAATCCCAGTCCCGTTGACCGTCCCATGCCCTTGGTGGTGAAAAACGGATCAAAAATCTTGTCGATAATTTCCTCATCGATACCGATGCCGGTATCCGTTATGCTGACCATGGCGTAATTGCCGGGTATCGGCGCATCATGATGTGTCCCCATGGCATCCTGGGGAATATTCATTGTCTTGATGATAAGGTCTCCACCTCCCGGCATGGCCTCAGAAGCATTAATTAATATATTGAGTACAACTTGTTCGATCTGTCCCCGGTCAGCTTTTACGGTATACAAACTGCCGGAAAGGTCGCGGCGTACCGTAATATCCTTTCGTGCCCGCGCAATTGTATCGGCTGCTTTATTGATCAGGTCGTTAAGGTTGATCGACTTGATTTCATACTTACCTTCCTGGGCGTATCCAAGAAGCTGTAAGGTAAGTTTGGCCCCTCGATCAATGAGTTCCTCTATTTTCGTCAGTCTTTTTTGATCGGGATGATCTTCGGAGGCGTTCATCATCATCAAGGAAATATTACCTTGGATTCCCATGAGAAGATTATTGAAGTCGTGGGCGATTCCGCCGGCAAGCGTGCCGATCGCTTCAATTTTCTGTGCATATCGAAGTTGCACCTCTCGTCGTTTCTGTTCGGTGACATCATCAAGAATGACGATGTGTTTGCATCCTTCTTCTTCGATGGGAAGTAATTTACACTCGACCTGACGATCATTAATCATGAATGTTCCGTTGCGGTTCATTTTTTTAGTGATTATATTTCGGTCCTCAATCATATGGCGTATCTTTTCGCGGTCTTGTTTTTCGAATAATTCATGAAAATGTGAGGCGAGGAGACATTCTTCCGACATGCCTGCAAGTGCCACGGCGGCTGGATTTGCATAGACGATTCTCCCTTCCGGGCTCACTTCCATAATTCCCTCTGTCATGCCGTTCAATATGACCTCATAGTGATGATTGCCTGTCAGAAGTTCAGCGGTGATGATCCGGGGGTAGATATCGTCAAGCCCCAGTATTTTTTCGTAACTGCCCGCATTAATACCAAGTTTGGCGCGGTCAAGTGCCTCGGTAATGTGGCCTTTCATCTTTTGAAAAGGGCCTTTGGCAATACAGGCGTTTGCACCGAATTTGAAAAAATCCAGATGTCCCCGCCTGTCTTCGGCAGCAATTGCGGATAATATGATGATATACGTATTATGCAACTCCGGCATCGTTCGGATTATTTTACAGAGTTTTACGCCGTTGATGTTGGGCATGATGAGATCGATGAACATAACATCAGGAATAAAATATTTAATTATGTCCAGTGCATCGAGGCCACTCCGTGCTGTTTTGACCTCATATCCCTCTTTTTTAAGGAAAGTCTTGAGAAACTTCAGGATGAGTGGATGGTTGTCGACCACGATGATATTTTGCATGATGCCTGTTTCCTTTCAATCGCGCGTGCTCATTTCCAAAGCGTTCACCATTTGAGACGTGTCAAGCACTGGAAATCCATCTCCACACGTTCAAGCGCGGCATAGAGTGCCCATTGCATATGTTGTGAATCGATAGGTCTGACCGTGAAAACATGGCTGTAATCATGGGTAATAATCGTCAGTCAGCGGTCTAAACTTGAGAGACTGTTGAAAAACGCCCATCTGCGGCGTTACTCTCATTCTTCGTCACTGCGACGTACCCATACTATGTATCACTTTCCTCAGAGATGGGAGTGCGGATCATGTGGTACGGTGGGGCATCAGTGTGTTTGTACTTCACAGATCGAAAGAAATATATTATTGAGTATCTCATGGCCGAACGTAGCAGAACATACTGGTATCATAAACAGTATCCGATTGATCTCATGACGGAATTCACCGTATGTGAATCGCTTGCATCATCGGCTTCCCCCTATATGGCAGCCCTGGAAAATCCGAAACCCTATGGTTCGCTCGTCGGTGAAATGCTTGCGGCATGTGGAATGCTGTATCAGGGGTGCTGTGTCTGTGAGATAGGGGGTGGATACGGCAGTCTCATGAAGGGCCTGTTGGCGGATTATTCATCACTGATCAGCCGAATCGTTATGATCGATCTGTCCAAACACCTTTTGAGAAGGCAGCGAACGGCGTTGGAACCTTGGAAAGAAAAGATAGACTTCGTTCATGGTAACGTTATGGAACTGATGCCGGCGCTTTCTAAAATCGATCTGTTGATCGTCAATGAAATGATCGGCGATCTCGATACATGGAAAGACCTGACCACGTCTGAGCTGCCTGATGACGTTGCGGATCTGGTCACTCGATACTCGCTGGAGATCCCCCCGCAGGGAGGGTTTCATTTCAATGTGGGCGCGGTCCGACTGGTCGAGGCGATATCCCAGGCGGGGATTCCGGCATTTATTTCAGAACATTCAAGTGATCCCGTTATTCCGGAAGCAATGGATTACCTCGCACGGGATCTTTGTCTGCAGGGATTTCCCAGGGAAATACCCTTGAAGGGACATTCCGAATTCACCATTCGATTTTCTCATCTTGAGAGGGTTGCCCGTTTCTGGGGAAAAGACTGTATCGGGGGATCTCTGGCGGATCTGGTGGGTATCAGAAAATCGCCGAAAATGAGATTCATATTCAACGCCCGGGCCTGTGCCACCGATGAACATGCCATCATCCTGGAATTTCTTGACCATATTCGTGAATATCGATGGTTGATAATCAGGTAGCCGGAGGGATGTCACCGAGGCTTTATCATTGTGATCCGTCATTGAAAGAGGTGAGCCTGTGTTTACTCATTTTTAATTTTCCCAGTGATGGCGGTTCCCTTCCGGCGGGAGTTTGACCTTGAAAATTTCACGGAGAACAGCTACAACCTCTGGACAGCTTACCGTCGGAAGCGACGGATATGCGTTTCCTTTTTTTATTTGAATTTCGAGGTGATTGTCAATGGTGACGATTCTCATACGATGGATGGTGCTTACACTGTCAATCATTATCGCATCCTATTTCCTGGATGGGATTCATGTGCGAGATTTTTTCTCCGCCTTTCTGGCAGCAGCAGTTCTGGGCGTTCTCAATGTTCTCCTTCGTCCCATACTTATTATTCTGACCTTGCCCATCACAATATTCAGTCTCGGCCTGTTTATGTTTGTCATCAACGCTTTTCTGCTGGCCATGGTATCCGGAGTCATTCCGGGATTTGAAGTGCACGGTTTCTGGACTGCCGTTTTCGGAGCGCTCATTATAAGCATCATAAACTGGTTGTTGAGTTCGTTCATTATTCAGCGAGGGCGAATCCAGCGGGTCGACTATGTTGATCTGAAAAAGAAGGGTGATCGATGGGAATGAAGACCCTGACGCCGGCGATGCGGCAATATGTTGAAATCAAAGAACAACATCAGGATTGTATTCTCTTTTTTCGAATGGGTGATTTTTACGAGATGTTCTTTGAGGATGCGGTCATAGCATCAAAGGTTCTGGAAATAACACTGACTTCAAGGAATAAAGGGAAAGAAGACAGCATCCCGTTGTGCGGAATTCCCTACCACGCCGCATCATCCTATATAACAAAACTCATCGAAAAGGGCTATAAGGTTGCCGTCTGCGAGCAGGTGGAAGATCCGAAACAGGCAAAGGGCATCGTCAAGAGAGAAGTCGTCAGGATTATTACGCCCGGCCTGATCATTGATTCCGATACGTTGCGCTCCAAAGAAAATAATTTCCTGGCTGGTCTTTCCGTCCGCGGCGATGTCTATGGTCTCGCCTTTGTGGATATTTCCACCGGTGAATTCCGCGTTGCCGAATTCGAGGATCGTGGTTACTTACTCAATGAGATTGCGGCGCTTGATTTCAGAGAGATTGTTGTCAGCGATTCTTTCAATGACACAGCGTTCTTAAAATTATTTGCCCGGGAATCATCAACCTGCATGGTCAACACCGTGTCGCCCGACTATTTCGATAGTGCTGACGCGATGACGTTACTGAAAGCGAGTTTCGGGGAAGAAATCATCGAAGGGGTTGACTTTGCAGAGCATCCGGCCATGACATCATCGGCGGGGGCTGTACTGCGATATATCGGGGAGACCCAGAAAGAGAAAATGAGCCACCTCACAACCATCATGTGGCACAAAGCGGAAAATTATCTTCTTCTGGACAACAACGCCAAGAGGAATCTCGAACTCTTCGGCACGATTCAGGATGGTAAAAAGGTCGGTTCTCTTATACACGTCCTTGATATGACATCAACTGCCATGGGGGGACGGCGGTTGCGATGGTGGCTGAACTATCCCCTCGTCGTGCCGGAAAAGATCCAAGAAAGACTCGCTGCCGTATCGGAGTTGAAGGAAAGCCATATGCTGCGGGGCGATGTACGACGTCTTCTTACCCATGTCTACGATCTTGAAAGACTGGGGAGCCGTGTCTCCATGGGGGCAGCCAATGCACGGGACCTGATAGCCCTGAAGGATTCGTTGGAAATGGTTCCTGAAATTATCCGGTCGATCTCGTTTCTGGAGTCTCCCCTCATTGCATCACTGCGAAACGGCCTTGAGCCCCTGCCTCATTCGGTCGATTTGATCGACGCCGCCCTTGCACCGGATCCGCCCCCGACTATTCGAGAAGGCAATATCATCAAAGAAGGATATGACGAAGAACTGGATAGGCTGATCTCAGCAAGCAGGGACGGTAAAAAGTGGATCGCCGCCCTAGAGACAAGGGAACGTAAGCGGACGGGGATCAACACACTCAAAATCGGATATAATAGTGTATTTGGGTACTATATTGAAGTAACGAAGGCAAACACCGACCTGGTTCCCGGCGACTATGTTCGAAAACAAACCCTTGTCAATGCCGAACGATACATAAACCAGGAGTTGAAAGAATATGAATACACGGTATTGAATGCCGAAGATAAAAAGAAAGATCGAGAGTATGAGCTTTTTGTCGACATTCGTGATCGGATTGGAATGGAGATACGACACATTCAAAAAACAGCATCCGTGCTGGCTGATCTTGACGTGCTGGCATCCCTGGCTGAAGCTGCGGAAAAATATAATTATTGCCGCCCCCGGGTAAGTGACGGGAATACCATTGCAGTTAATGAGGGGAGGCACCCCGTTGTGGAACGGATGGGCATTGCCGACGGATATGTTCCTAATGATGTCATTCTCGATGGTGCCGGTCATCGGCTTCTTATTATTACCGGGCCGAACATGGCGGGAAAATCGACCTATATCCGGCAGGTGGCCCTTATTGTCATCATGGCTCAAATGGGGAGTTTCGTTCCCGCATCCACGGCACACATCGGTGTTGTCGATCGGATCTTTACCCGTGTAGGAGCAGCGGATAGCCTGGCGCGGGGACAGAGTACCTTTATGGTGGAAATGACCGAGGTGGCAACTATTCTGAAAAATGCCACGTCGAAGAGTCTCATTCTACTTGATGAAGTCGGTCGGGGAACGAGCACCTTTGACGGACTCAGCATAGCATGGGCGGTTGCTGAGTATATCCATGATCATAAAAGGCTGGGAGCCCGTACGCTCTTTGCTACACACTATCATGAACTGACCGATATGGCACGCGAGCAGAGCGGTGTTAAGAATTACAGCATTGCCGTTAAAGAGTGGGGAGATGACATTATTTTTCTGAGGAACATCGTCGAAGGGGGAACGAACCGGAGCTATGGCATTCAGGTGGCCCGTCTCGCCGGCGTTCCCGAGGAGGTGATCAGCCGAGCCCGGGAAATTCTGGGAAATCTCGAGGGAGGGGAGCTTGATGAGGTGGGAAGACCCACCATAGCGAGGAGGAGAAAGTCACGTCATAAAGATCGTGCCGGACAGCTCAGCATTTTTATGAGTACGGAAGATCATATCATCGGTGAACTGAGAGGTGCGGATGTGGCGCATATGACGCCGCTCACCGCGCTCAATAGAATCAATGAGTGGAAGACCAGGCTGGACGAAAAGGACTGAACAGATTTGACGATTGATGATTCCAGGGGGGTGATACAGTCATCCAAACCCTTTACCCCGAGCCTGTAATCCCCCTTCACTCTACTTCATACAGACCCTGAGGACCTGATAAAAGTCGGTATGGCCGGCGAGCACCTTTTTGATGCCGTCTTGGAGGAGCGTGGACATGCCCTCGCTGATGGCGATATCCCGGATATCTTCGGCGCTTTTCCGTTTTTGGACTGCCCGCTTGATCGTATCGGTTGAAGCGAGGAGCTCGTGAAGCCCCATTCTG
>DSDU01000153.1 GCA_011056835.1 Deltaproteobacteria bacterium | reverse complement strand
CTCCGCATTCAAATTCAAAATGAGCTGCGAATGACGGGCTTGGCTGCTTCAGATAACGTGCAGAATATCAAAGATCAGTTCCCTTGCGGGTCATATGCAAAAACGTAACCGGAAATTACTGTCCCCATTCAATTGTTTTAGAGGAAAGCATGCCGGTCGGCATTATCACGGAAGATTGGTTTCCGTTCATCCCCCGGGCAGGTGACATGATAAAAGCACCTGGATACTCCAAGCAAATCGGTCGTGCCATGGCGTACCGATACCATGCTCACTATCCATACAGTTAATTGTCAACGACCCCATTCCTTGTGCTGACCCCCCATTAGTCCTATTGTTGCTTTCCGTCACCATGCCGTGCGGCGCATTTCTTTCTCCATCCCTTTTGATCGCGCCGTTCGCCGCACGCCGATTCCCGGCAACAGTCATTTTTGCCCCATAGTCCGTTGACACGGAGGATCAGTTGCCCTATACTCCATCCGTTTTTAAGAAATGATTCCTCCATATAAACGAAAAAGAGCAGGAAAGGGAAAAGTTAATGCGACATTTGATGAAAGGGTTTATCGTCCTGGCTGGATTGTTCGGTTTTTTCGGAATCGCCCTGGCGGCATCGACGCCAACGATTCGATGGGAGCAGCCCCGGTGCATTGATGAAGGTGCCACAACGAAGAATATTTCGGCGGCTTTTTTTGATAACCGCTTGCATGTCGTCCACCGTGGATTGAGTAGCGACAAGATTTATCATCACTACTATACCAACCGGTGGCACGGACAGGCGAGGATTGCCAATCAAAGCAGCGCCGATACGCCATCCCTTGCCGTTCTCAAAGATGAACTGTGGATGTTTCATACCAGCGGGGGGAAAGGAAAAGATACCAGGGTATGGATGTCGAAGTTCAACGGCACCTTCTGGGAAGATGATCGTGCGCTGCCTAAAGAGATCCAGACTGACATACAGCCCGCGGCATTTGGAGACCCGATGGGCGGCTATGTGGCACTTCTTTTCAAAGGCAAAGGCTCGCCACAGCTTTACTGGGGAGCGGTCAAGTTCCCGTCTGCATCCGATGACAGACTTTTCGAAACGGCCACGAAGCTGCCCGACCAGAAGAGCGACTATTCCCCGACCCTGGTTCGCTGGGGTGTGACATGGCATCACGTACATCAGGGCAACTCGGGGCATTTATGGTACAGTTCTTCACAGAGCGGAATGAACCATATATGGTATCCCAACCTCATGATCCCGGGCATCAAAGGTACCGAACCGTGGCTGGTTGTGATTCAGGGGAAGATGCATCTGTTTTTTCTTTCACAGGAAAGCGGCAGCGCTCCGACGCGGCTGGGCTACCTCATGTATGAAGACAAAGGCATGTGGAGCGAGGTGAAGTATTTTGACTTCAATAAAAAGGTGAATGACATAGTCATTGCCGTTAATCCTGCAGATAATAAAGTGCACATGGTTTTTGTCGAAAAGGGAACCTGGAAAATTTACCACACAAAGCAGTTTGGCAACTGAATCATGCCCGGCTCTGTCTGCTGAAGCATTTGAGGGGTCTTTCACCGGCCATTGACTGAACGGTATTATAGAAGCAGAATCATAAGGAGGGATTGGCGGCAATCTCCCCTGGTGGGAATGCGATACGATAGAGCCTCACTGTACGGACAGCGATAACCCCTTCATGATTATATTGCAGAGGGTCGAGCGGGGCCGGCAGTTCGCCCCCCTCCGGCGGTCTTCCCCCGTCCGGACAGTGCCTTTTGACATTTTTCCCACTGACTGCCGTATCATGATCGCAATATTCCGGACAGATTCGATAAGCAAGTACCGAATCTCCACACACTGCAGGTTCCCCCATCGTGCTCTTTTGCAGTCATGCCTCGTTGACCGTGAAATAGGTCGGAACACAGGGTGAAGACGGCATTTTTAAAGCTGACGGCTGGTAAAACTCTGGCCCGGACCCTTTATGAGGACTTATTCAGAACGTCCACCATTTGAAAGGAATCAGGCAGGCTTCAATAGTTTCTTTCACCCGCAGGTTCAGTATTCGGTTTCATCGGCTCGATGGCCTTTTACCGCTCCACCAACTCGACTCTTCTGTTTTTTGCCCTGCCTGCCTCTGTCTTGTTTGACGCGACGGGCGATAATGGACCTATTCCTGCGGAATGAAGCCTCTTATTGTCCACGCCGTATTCAGAGAGCAGAATGTTTACCACCGCGTCCGCCCTGCGCTGCGAAAGGCTTAAATTGAATTCCAACAGACCAACGTTGTCTGTGTGTCCGACAATAAAAAGTCTCATATTTGGATTTTTCTTTAAAAACGCGGCAATTTCCCGTAAAACGGCGCTCGACTCCGGTTTTACATCAGCTTTTCCCGTATCAAAAAGAATACCGTACACGGAAATGGATCCTTTTTCCTTTATTCCCTGTTCAAGTGCTTCAGCGTTGACGGTTACCATTCCCATATCCATGGGCTTGGTTTCAATTATATCAAGCTGAACCAGCGGAAATTTTTGGAACCATCCCAGCGCAACGCAGACCGCCGCGTATATATCACCCTCGGCACGTTCTTTTTTCGCCGCCGCATAATAGAAATCGCTGCCGCCCAGCCGTGCGCCCACATCAGCGCCTATGGTATCTTTTGGAGGTCGTGCCGTGGCGGTTATGAAGTCATCCAGCCAGTGGCCGCCCATATCGCCTTTTTTCCCCTGAAAGATTATGTCAAACCCCGCTTTTTTTAGGGCAGATTCATAATTTTTGAAAATCTCAAAAATGGACCTGTCCGACGGGGCGGCATAGGTTATCTGTGTGACCTTTCCTTCCAGTCCCTCACCCTGCGCGGGTGATGTTCTTTCCTCTTTTTTCCCTGTAATCAATCTGTACGCATCATATTCCCTTGACATATAATACAAAATTGACGATCCGGGGTACCTGGAAAACAAAGGATGATCAGCGCTTCTCTTTACATCATTTCCGGCGGACACAACGCCTGAAGCGACCATCAGGAAAATAACGGCCGCCGATCCGCAACAAAAATTTTTTTTTATCATCCACATACCTCCCTCATGTAATATTCATATTTACAGCAGTCCACATCAGGCTGAACAACAAGCAGCGTGGGTGACCGTGCACGGTTTTTGCTCCGAACCGTCATTGACGGTGCCGATCCGCTCTTTCATGCCTGCTCACGGCAATCCGCTTATCAGGCAGTGTATGAATATTTTTATTCGGCACCACCTGATGCAAACTTTAAAGCATGCCGAGCTCCGTTTACTCATGGCTCGGCATGTGCGAAGTGGAACGCACGGCATCGGCCCGCGCGCAGGCGTCGGGCTTGCATTGCGGATGTGCCGTGAACTTCTCCAAGGGATGGGCGGCGCACATTTCTTCCGGCGCGCCATGGTAACAGCGATCTTTCCCGTTGACGTCTTTCACGGATCATGTATGATTTCAGACGGAAACTGATCAGTCATCGGGTTGTCACATGAAGAGAAACGAGGACACACTTTTGAAACTGAAAGGAGAGGACGAGACGGCCGACGTTCTTCTCGAGGGGCGACTCACTGTTTTTCAGAAAGAACGGGGGTATCGGTTTTCCATCGATGCTCTTCTGCTTTCGCATTTCGTGCGTCTCAGGAAGCGAAGCCGGGTCGTCGATATCGGGACGGGAAGCGGCGTTATCGGCCTTGTGCTGGCCTGCCGTTTCCCCGACGCCTCCATAACCGGCATCGAGGTTCAGGAAGAGGTCGTAGACATGGCCCGGAGAAGTGTCGAAGCGAACCGGCTGGAGGGCAGGGTGGAAATCAGGCACGGGGATATCCGGGAAGCGCGGGCCATGTATTCTCCCGATTCGTTCGATGTGGCTGTATTTAATCCGCCCTACCGGAAGCTGAACTCCGGGAGGGTCAATCCTTACAGGGAACGGGCAATCGCCCGGCATGAGATCAAGGGATCACTGAAAGACTTCATGGAGGCGGCACGCATTCTTCTCAAGGACGGGGGTATCGTCTATGCTGTCTATCCGGCGCAACGGGGAACGGAACTCTTCTGCCAGATGCGACGGGCGTCGCTCGAACCGAAAAAACTTCGCATGGTTCATTCCCATCCTTCATCGGAGGCGGAGTTTGTCCTGATCGAGGGGGTGAAGCGGGGAGGTGAAGAGCTTGCCGTTATGGCTCCGCTGTTCATCTACGGGGAAGGGCGGCGGTATTCCCATGAAATGACTCAAATATTCAACGAGATTGCTTGTCCTGACGGGTTCGCCGGTTGATGATTTCCTTGATCATGACCCGTTTCACGATCTCTCTCAACTCGTCATCAGGCAGGGAAGCGGTGCTTTCCTCGATCATTTTTCTATCCCGTTCTCTCAGTTGTTTCAGGTCGATGTTCATCGGGGGGTCATGTTCATCCGGATAGATTACGGGGCTGATGTCGCCGATTGAAAAGTGAATATTCCTGATTGATTGTTTTTCAAATGCCGCATCGACCTTATCCATGATTTCCTGTTTCATGAACTGAAGCTGCTGCATCCAGGTTGATGTGGAGACTTTCACGAAGAGCGTGCCGTTTTTTATATTGTGCGCGCGGGTGTTTGCCGCTATTATGGACCCGACGGCGTTATCCCAGACATGGGAAAGATGTTGATCCGTCACATGAACGGGCATCTTTTTCCGCTTGAACGCCTTTGTGAGTATTTCCCCGATGTGGAGGAGCTGTTTTTGTTTTTTTCTCTTTGCCATAAAGCATTTCTTCTCATAATTGAACAGCGCCGTCAAGACGTCAAAAAATGATAGCATCGAAAGGGGTATTCCATGAATATACAGGAAATGATCGACCGGTTGAAGCGCCATCCCGATTTTCACAGGGCGGGAATGATTCTCTGTCATAACGGGGTTGTGAGGGCCACATCGAGGGACGGAGCGCCGGTCCATGAGCTGACAGTCAAAGCCGACAAAGCGCGGCTTGACGACATCGTTGCCGCCATGAAGAAACGCCCGGGGATTCTCGATATCATTGCCGAGGTCAGAGAAGGGACGTTGTATCCCGGAGACGACATCATGCTGATTGCCGTGGCCGGAGACATCAGGGAGCATGTGTTTCCCGTCGTCCGGGACATGGTCGATATGATAAAAAGCGACGTAACCCATAAGACCGAACGATAGGAAGCATGGTCGACTCGGTCGGAAAGGATGATGGTCTCACGATGAAACATGATCACCGGAAAGATATCATGGAGATTTTCAATGCCGGCCTGGATGCGGCGAACCCGAAAGCGGCGATTAAACGGGCGGTCGTGCAGGATGAGAACGACAGCGGGTTGCTGCGGATCCGGGGCAGGGAATATGATCTGAGGCAGTTCGGTCGCATACTGGTTGTCGGGGCGGGGAAGGCTGCGGCCCCCATGGCGCAGACCATGGAAGAACTCTTGAAAGAGCGGTTGACCGGCGGTGTCGTCACCACCAAGTACGGCCACGGCCTTTCATTGAAAATAATTTCTCTCATCGAGGCGGGACATCCCGTCCCGGACGATAAGGGGCTTTCGGGAACGGAACGCATCCTGGATATCCTGCGGGACACGCAGGAAACCGACTTGATTTTCTGCCTCATTTCCGGCGGCGGCTCCGCCCTCATGCCACTCCCGGTTGCGGGACTCACGCTCGAGGACAAGCAAATTACGACCCAGGAACTTCTCGATTGCGGAGCGACCATCCATGAAATCAACACGATACGAAAGCATATCTCGGCAATAAAAGGCGGGAAGCTTTCGCGGTCAGCGTATCCGGGAACACTCGTGGCGCTCATTCTATCCGATGTCATCGGTGATGATCTTGATGTCATCGCATCGGGTCCGACCGTTCCGGACAGAAGCACGTTTAATGACTGTATCGACATCATCGACAGGTATGACCTTACGAAGAAAATTCCTTCCAGCGTCCTGGAATATCTGCTTCGGGGCCGGTCGGGGGAAGAAGAGGAGACGCCGAAGCCCGGCGATCCGGTGTTCGAAAAGACCGAGGCGGTCATTATCGGAAGCGCCGGCCTTTCTCTTGACGCGGCGGCTGCGGCGTCACGAAATCTTGGGTACAATACCCTCATCCTTTCATCATTCATCGAGGGGGAGACGAGAGACGTCGCCACGGTTCATGCAGCGATCGGCAAAGAAATTATCAAATCGGGCAACCCGGTGAAAGGGCCGGCATCTATCATCTCCGGCGGTGAGACCACGGTCACCATCCGGGGCGCTGGTCTGGGAGGGCGGAATACCGAGTTTGTCCTCGCCGCCGCGATTGCAATCAACGGCGTCGACGGAATTACCATTTTAAGCGGCGGCACCGACGGTACGGACGGTCCGACTGACGCAGCCGGCGCTGTTGCCGACGGAAGAACCTGTGCACAGGCCGTGACGAAAGGCGTGAAGCCCGATGAATATCTGAGAAATAATGATTCGTACCATTTCTTTGAGACCGCCGGTGGACTGATCAAGACGGGACCGACCATGACCAATGTCATGGATCTGCGGATCATGCTTGTCGACTGAGTAGCGCAGAGGGTCCGCGGCGATGTGTGAAACATCGATGCCCTTGGTTCCGATACGCCGGATTCACCTAGGCCTTGGAATAAAACGCCCGCTCTTTGTCGAGAACGTCACTGATATCATAGAAGATCCTCGGCAGTTTCATCAGTATCCGTTCCCATGAAACCGTCTGGGGCGTTTCGAACAGCTGGCTCTGGTTTTCTTTCTCATGGGCGAGCAAGTCTTTGACGAGGCCCTGACTGAGGTATTTGTCGAATCTGTCATCGCTCGACAGCAGACGAAGGAACCGTTCCGTCAGGCGATACGGTGATGTGAGATAATCCCCCGCCATGAGAATGGCATCCTTGAAAATGCCCCGCACCATGGCTTCCTCGGCGTTCCTGTCATAGTGGAGTGTTGAAAACGATGAATTATCGGCGTATTTCTTAATGAGTTCGTCGGCAACGTCCAGGTATGACAGGGTTATGTCCTGAATGAAGTAGTCCGATATTTCCAGACCCTCTTCAACGACAAGGGCGGAGAGAATCGTCGTGACGATGTCGATCGCCATCTTGAAGAGCCCCTTTCCCCTGTCTTCAAAGGAGACCTGCTGGTGCTTGTGATCGAAGGGCCGCGTGTCGAACTGAACCTGTGCGACGTTGACGGCTTTTCGGTATACCTCGATAAGGGTAAAAATTTCAACGCCCCAGTTGGTGGCGAAGTGCATCCGCTTCAGGAGGTTCGTGTCGAACACGACTTCGCCCGAGAGCTGGTAATTGAAGGCAAGAAGATAATCGATGATCCGCAGATATTTGTCTTCGCCGGAATCGCTGAATTTACGCTTGAGAGCGAGAAGAAGAGGGTCCATCAACAGCCGCTTCACTCGACCGAACATTCGACCTTCGCCGATCCGGGAATACGACGCTTTGGCGAATTCATAGTCAAGAGCGAGAACGGGATAAAACAGGCGATCAAGCTGACGGCGATGAAAGGTTTTAATATCCGCGTCGACGACGCCGATACATTGTGCACCCAGGGCCTGGGCGACACCGAATGACATGAACATGTTTTTCCCTTTTCCCGGTTGATCCAGTCCGAAGCCGGCATCGGTCAGCACCTGGTACAGATGCTTGAACCCCTCTCCCTGATTGTGCTGAATGATATAATTCCTGATCTTATGTTTTTTGAGGAGACGAACCAGCTCGAGGGCCTCTTCATCGGTAGCCCGATCAAGACCGAATATGATCTGCGAAATATAGGTGATTCGTCCCAGGTGCTTGAGGATATTTAAAAATACCGGTCTGTTGTCTTCATCGGTAAATTCGGTGGCAAGCGTGGGAACCACGAGAACCGTCTTTTTTCGTCGCGAACTCAGCCTGAGTCTCGGACTGATTTCCTCGCTTTCTTTGCCGAGAAGATAAAAGGTCGTCAGCTTTTCATGTTGTTGAGAAAAGGTAAGCATCGTCTCACTCCTTCCCGATGTTATGATGTTGTGTGGAAATGTTGGTCATCCATCAACTCTGTCATTGAATAATTGACTATGGTTTCCATGAAGTCCCGAATGGCCGTAAGCCCTTCTTCAGTCGAGGATTCGAAGCGAAGAACAAGAACGGGCTGTGTATTTGAAGCACGGACAAGCCCCCACCCGTTTTCAAACGTGACCCGCACGCCGTCGAGATCGACGGTCTCGTAGTCTTTTTTGAGCATTTCCCTTACCCGGTCGACTACGGAGAACTTGACGTCGTCGGGGCAGTGGATGCGTAGTTCCGGTGTTGCATATGACGGAGGAAAATCAGCCACGAGATCGCTCAGTTTCCCGCCACGTGTCGACAACACTTCAAGGAGGCGAATCGAGGCGTAAATGGCATCGTCATAACCGAAGTATTTATCGGCAAAGAATAAATGCCCGCTCAACTCTCCCCCGAAGAGAGCCTTTTCAGCCTTCATCTTTCCCTTCATCAACGAATGGCCGGACTTCCACATAATGGGCCTGCCGCCGTTTTTCTCGATGTCGTCGAAGAGTCTTTGTGAACATTTGACATCGCCGATTATGACAGATCCGGGATTGTCTTTCAATATGGAACGTGAGAAGAGTAGCAGCAATTCGTCGCCCTGGAGAATATCACCCGTATCGGTGACGACACCGAGGCGGTCGGCGTCCCCGTCAAAGGAAATTCCCGCGTCCAGTCGACGTTCTTTTACAAGGTCGATGAGTTCGGATAGATTTTCTTTTACCGTCGGGTCGGGGTGGTGATTCGGAAAATGACCGTCCGGCTCGCAATACAGGGGAATGACGGGGCATCCCAATCGTTCCAGAAGTGGAAGGGCGAAATAGCCGCCTACGCCGTTTCCCCCATCAACGGCGATTGAAAATTTCCTCGTAATTTCTACATTGTTAAAGAGATGGTCGTAATAATAGTTCGTGATGTCCCGCTTTTTCTTTGTTCCTTTCCCCGTTCGGTAGTCTCCGGTCTCCATGATGTTTCGCAGGCCCCGGATTTCCTCACCATAAATCGTGTCCGGTCCGATACAAACCTTGAATCCGTTGAAGTCGGGAGGATTGTGACTCCCCGTCGTCATGACGCCGCCGTCAGCTTGAAACCACCTGATTGAAAAATAGAGCATCGGCGTGGCGCACATCCCGATATCGATTACATCGACGCCGGCGGACATCAATCCCTCCGACAGGAGCTCTGTATAGCGTTCGGAGGTGAGGCGACAATCTCGACCGACGGTCATGGTACGTAAGCCCTTGTCGCCGCCGTACGTTCCGATTGCTTTTCCGAGTTTGCGGACAAACTCGTCGGTCAGGTCTTTGTCGACTATGCCTCGAATGTCGTATTCCCGAAAGATCGCCGGGTTCACCTTTTCCCTCCGTCACAGGCTTTCGTAGAGATCACCATATATCATAGTTAACGGAGGCGGGCAAATGTCAAGTACCGCCCGCGAATTCCCTTATGCGTTGACAGTAATTCAGATGCATGCTATTGTTCTTCGATATTTAACGCTATGTCCCTTTATTCAGGAGGTATTTGGATGGCTTGGCACGATGATGAAGGAAATCCATGGGGCAGGAAACAGCCCCCGGATCTGAAAAAGATAATGGAAAAGATTAAAAAGGCGATTCCCATCAAGGCCATTCCGGGATTCGGCAGACATGGTTTTCTTCCCGTAATGATCGGGATTGCCGCCATCCTCTGGCTTGCATCGGGAATTTACATTGTAAGACCGGATGAACTCGGGGTGGTCAAACGATTCGGAGAAGCCGTGCGCACCACTATGTCGGGGATTCACTACCACATACCGATTCCGATAGAGACGGTTATAAAACCGAAGGTGACGCAGGTGAGGAGAATTGAGATCGGGTTCAGGACCATCGGTGACCGACAGGTGGGGCGGACTCAGGCTATTCACAGCGAAAGCCTGATGTTGACAAAGGCGGAGAATATCGTCAACCTCACATTTATTGTTCAATACCAGATCAAAGATCCGGTCGAATATCTCTTCAATGTGATGAATCAACCGAAAACCGTCAAAGATGCCGCTGAGGCAGCTATGAGGGAAACGGTCGGTAAAAATGATATTGATGATATCCTGACTGTCGGGAAATTCCAGGTCCAGCAGGAAACGAAGGATATCCTGCAGTCCATTCTGGACAGCTACAAGGCGGGGATACATGTCGTGGCGGTACAGTTGCAGGATGTCCATCCACCGGAACAAGTGATGGCGGCGTTCAAGGATGTTGCTAGCGCCAAGGAAGACAAATCAAAATTGATCAACGAAGCCCATGGCTATCGGAATGAAATACTGCCCAAAGCCAAGGGAGCGGCCGCTCAGATCGTTAACGACGCCATTGCGTATCGTGAATCGAAAATCAATCAGGCACAGGGAGACACCAGCCGTTTTCTCCAGATGCTTTCCGAGTACAGGACGGCACGGGATGTTACCAAGAAACGTCTCTACATAGAAACAATGGAAGAGATACTGCCTCATGTAAACAAGATAATTCTTGACGACAAAATCAGTCGCAACATACTGCCCCATCTGCCCCTGGATAAGAAAGCAAAGGAGATTGTAAAATAATACAGCCGGTCCCTTTTTGATATCGTGGAGGAAAGGATGAAAAACAAAGGAATAATAGGACTGATCATCGTGTTTGTTATTGCATTGACGGCATCTCAGTCGCTGTTTATTGTTGACCAGACACAACAGGCAATTGTCATAGAGCTCGGAAAGCCCCTTGACGGGATACAGGGTCCGGGACTGCACTACAAGATACCCGTTATTCAACAGGTCGAATTTTTTGAAAATAGAATATTATTGTACGATGCCACGCCTACCGAGGTGCTCACAAAAGACAAAAAGAACCTCGTCGTCGATAATTATACGAAATGGAAAATTATCGATCCCCTGAAATTTTTCAAGACCGTGAAGAACGAAACGGGGGCACAATCCAGGCTTGACGACATTGTTTACGCGCAACTCCGGGTGGAGCTCGGGCAACATGACCTGTCCGACATCGTCTCGGCGACGCGAAATGAAATCATGGCAATCGTGTCGAAGAAATCCAGTGAACGGGCAAAAGAATACGGCATCGATGTCATTGACGTTCGCATCAAACGTGCCGACCTTCCCGAACAAAATGAAAAGCATATTTTCGGAAGGATGAAGGCCGAGAGAGAACGGCAGGCTAGGCAATACCGTTCGGAAGGTACCGAAGAATCGCAGAAGATAACCGCGGAAGCCGATATGGAACGTTCGATCATTCTCGCCACGGCAAACAAAGAAGCCGAGCAGATCAAAGGAGAAGGCGATGCCCAGGCGATAAAAATATACGCCGAAGCATATAGTAAGGATCTCGAATTCTTCGAGTTTGTCAGGAGCCTGGAGGCATATAAAAACGCTCTCAAGACCGATTCAACACTGGTGATCAGTCCCGACTCGAAGTTCCTCCAGTATTTAAAGTAGAAAGAAATCATTTTTTCCATTGACATTTATCGATCTCTTGTTTATTTAGAAAGACAATGTGGAGACGGGAATGATGGATGACAGGTACGAATATGCAGGTAGATTGTTTGCTTTCTTTAGCTTTTTTGGGGAGGTCTGCCTGCTGAGCTCGTGACCTGAGAACGTAAACGAGCCGTGGGTGGACCAAGCATCCGCCCGCGGCTTTTTTTATTGTGAAAGGCCGTGGATGAACCCACGGCCTTTTTTATTATGGGGGAGGATAGAGCAATGTACAAAGCAACATCTCGTTTGATCGCCGTTCTGGCTGTTATGGCCCTTGCCGTAATAATGGCGCCGGTGGGGAAATCAGCCGCAGGAACAATTAAAGTCGGGGCAGCCATCAATCTTACCGGTCCCGCATCGACATTCGGACAGTACCATGCCAAGGGCCATCAGGATTATTTTAACTATGTCAACGACGTTAAAGGGGGAATAGCCGGGGATAAAATAGAACTGATTCTCGTTGATACGGGATATAAAGTTCCTGAGGCGATCGCGGCGGTCAGAAAATTTGCCGTTCGCGACAAGGTCGACATGATCGCCACGTGGAGCGCCGGTGAGGGTCTTGCCGCAAAGCCCATCGTACAGAGGTATCAAATTCCCACCATCAATTATTCCACAAGCTGGGAAATTCTCGAACCGCCCATCGACTATTTTTATCTGCCCTTCGGCAGCTATCGCTTGGATTGCTACGCGATTCTGGAATATATTCGTACAATCCACCGCGGCAAGGAACCGCCGAAGGTCGGTCTTCTGACATACAACAATGCCTATGGCCGTTCAATTCACAAACCCAGCAGGGAGTATGCGGAAAAGCATGACATCAGCATTGTTGCCATCGAAGAATTCCCGGCGAAAACGGTGGACCTGACGACGGAACTGCTTCGATTGAAAAAAAGCGGAGCCGAGTATATTTTCATGCAGATGCTGCCGGCGGCTATTATTACCACGTTTAAATGTGCCGATCGCATCAACTACACCCCCCCGTTTTTCGGCACATGGACATCCACCGATCCCGATTTCTTCAAGATGGGCAAGGGCTTGATAGGGGATCGCCTCATCATTCAGTTCCCCGGGGCTGTCCCGTCGGATCAGTCAGAGGGAATTGCCGTATTAAAGGAGCTGTGGGCACGGTATAAAACCGTTGATACTTTCGATGCATCGTACTGGGAAGGCGTCGTGGTTGCAATGATCATGGAACGGGCCTTTCTGCGTGCAAAAGAAAAATTTGGAAAGATAACGAGGGATGCCGTCAATTCGGCTATGGAATCATTTTCAAATGAACCGTTCGGCGGACTGGTCCCCGATATTACCTATACAAAAGACAACCATGAAGGATCGTTCACGTCACGAATTGTTCGTGTCCGCGAAGACGGTCAATTTATTCCCCTCACCAACTTCTTCGTTCCAGGTGCGGGAGAAATAAAATTAATCACGCACTGAGATGGTGATGTATGAAAGCATATCGGGGTCGTCCGAGCATTTTCAGTGATGAACTGCAGAAAGAGAAAGCAGCCGAACTGGAGGTCGTCAATCTCACTCTTAATTTCGGCGGTGTCATGGCGCTCAGCAATATCAACATGTCTGTCAAGACCGGTGAGCTGTTCGCCGTGATCGGCCCGAATGGCGCCGGGAAAACCAGTCTGCTCAATTGCATTACCGGTTATTACAGGCCGCAGAAAGGAAAAATCTACTTCAACGGTGAGGATATAACAAATGTAGCGACCCATGATCTCATAAAGTGCGGCATCGGGAGAACATTTCAGAATATTGAATTATTTCCGGGTATGACCGTTCTGTCAAATATGCTTCTGGCGCGACATATCCATTGCCGATACGGATTCGGTCCGGCCGCTCTGTTTGCTCCTTCTGTGAAGAATGAAGAAGTCCGTCACCGTCGCATACTGGAAGAATTGATTGATTTTCTCGAAATACAGCCGATCCGAAACCAGCTTGTCGGGTCGCTGCCCTACGGTTTGCGAAAGCGGGTTGAGCTTGGTCGTGCCCTTGCGCTTGAACCGAAAATTCTTATTCTTGACGAACCTTTTGCAGGAATGACGCTTGAAGAAAAAGAAGACATGGTCCGTTTCCTCATCGAATTGAATGAGGGATGGGGACAGACAATGGTCCTGGTCGAACATGACATGTCCATTGTGATGGCCATATCAAAAAGAATCATGGTGCTCAACTTCGGAGAAAAACTCGCAGAGGGAAACCCTGAAGAAATACAGAACGATCCGGAAGTTACAAGGGCCTATCTCGGAGATGATACTACGCTGTAAGTACGGCAATCAACCGGGCGATTTTTTAATGGGGGATTGATGGAATCGAGCAGATACCGTGAAGTAATGAGTGAATATAGTCAGCACACCCTGCCCCAGATCCTGGCGAAGCAGGCGGAACGCATCGGTTCGCACGGTATCGCCATTCGAGAGAAGGCATACGGAATATGGCAGACATATGATTGGGCCGAATACTTTGACTTCGCAAGGAGGACGGGGCTCGGCTTGAAGTCGCTCGGCATCCGAAGAGGAGAAAATATCGGAATTATAACGGACAATCATCCCGAATGGCTGTTTACCGAACTGGGCGGACAGGCGATCGGCGCCGTCACCCTCAACTTATTTACGTCGGCCATTGCTGATGAACTGGCTCACACCCTGAATAGAATTCGCGCATCATTTGTCGTTGCTCAGGATCAGGAACAGGTGGACAAGCTTCTCGAGGTGAAGCATAAACTTGTCTCGGTGCAAAAGGTCATCTACATCGATACCACCGGCATGAGATCGTATCAGCAGGATCCCTGGCTGATCAGTTTTCGAGACCTGCTCGAACGAGGAGATAAACTCGCCGCGGCACAGCCGGATCTGTTTGACCGGGAATTGTCAAGAGGGAGGCCTGATGATGTCGCTTTGATGATCATGACATCCGGCACCACAGGAATGGCAAAGCTGGCCATGCTTTCCCACCGGAACATAACGGATATGGCACAGAAATGGCTGGAAACTATTCCGTCGGGCATGGATACGGATTGGATATCACTGTCGCCGCCGGCGTGGATTGTTGACCAGATGTGGGCTGCAGGCGTATCGCTTGTCGGCGGATCGACGATGAATTTTCCTGAAATGGCGGAGACAATTGTCGAGGATTTCCGAGATATCGGCCCTACCGTCATCATCACCTCGTCAAGGTTCTGGGAGGATCTTGCGTCGACCATCCGTGTAAAGATGGGCGATGCCGGCTATATAAAACGAACGCTGTTCGGCCTGTGTGAAAAAATCGGGGCGCGATGCGTCGATCTGGAATCGCAGAAAAAACCCGTTCCCGTTTCCCTGAAAATTCTGAGACGATTTGCATCGCTCATTATATTCCGACCACTGCTTGACAGGATCGGATGTTCAAGGATTCTCACCGCCTTTACCGGGGGACACCCCATCAGTCCGGAAGTTATTCGTTTTTTCAGGTCATTGGGGCTCAACCTGAAACAGTGTTACGGACTCACCGAAGCAGGTGGAATTTTCCAGGTACAACCTGACCACGAAGTGAAGGCCGAGACGGTGGGCAAACCGCTTCCGGGGACAGATGTCTCAATTTCCGAAGACCAGGAAGTTCTCGTTGCGAGCATGTCCAATTTCAAGGGATATTATCAAGATTACCAGGCAACGGATGCCGCATTTAACAACGGCTGGCTCAGGACGGGCGACGCGGGTTATTTTGATGACGACGGACACCTCGTTATTATCGGCCGAAAAGAGGAAATCATACGTAATAAGGAGGGACATGCCTTCTCGCCTGATTTTATTGAAACACGCATCAAGTTCAGTCCCTACATCAAGGAAGCGGTTACCTTCGGGGAAGGACGTCCGTATATCACCGCACTTGTCAACATCGATATGGGTAATGTTGGCAACTGGGCTGAGGAGCGAATGATTCCCTATACAACCTATACCGATCTCTCGCAGCAGCGGCCGGTAGAAGAACTTGTTCTTCAGGAAGTAGGGTCGGTGAACGAACGGCTCCCCGATTACATGAAGATAAAAAAAATGATTCTGCTGTACAAATTACTTGATGCCGATGATGAAGAATTGACTCGGACGGGAAAAGTACGACGGCGTTTTGTATACGGTGTCTACATCAAGCTCATCGAGGCCATGTATTCGAATGTAAGCGAAGTGGCGGTCAAGAGCAAGGTTCGATATCGAGACGGACAGATCAACACGATTGAAACAACGGTGAATGTGCTGGAACTCAATTGACCGGTCGTGATGGGGTTGATGATTCTGCCGTTTACCGGAAAAACCGAGCGGCAGACGGGCAGGGAAACTTTGGTATATGATTCATGGGAGGATTTATGGAATTTTTCATACAACTGCTGGTTAACGGGATAAGCATCGGATTTCTTTACGGTCTGGCTGCCATGGGATTTGTCATGATTTTCAAGTCGTCCAGTGTCTTGAATTTTGCTCACGGAGAGTTGCTGGCTGCCGGGGCCTTCATCTTTCTGACCCTCGTCACATGGGCTAAAGTGCCGGTGTTTTTCGCGTTTCTCGTGACTCTGGCAGGCAGCTTTATCTTGGGATTCATCGTGGAGCGCCTGTTTCTCCGTCCGTTGATCGGAGAACCGCTGATCTACGTCATCATGCTCACAGTCGGACTTGCATCTATCTTTAAAGGACTGATGCTTCTCATCTGGGGAGGTAATCTCTATATCTATCCGGATTTTCTTCCATCAAATCTTTCCATTCAGTGGGGGAATATACACATTCCCCCGGTATATGTGGTTGCGATCATTATCGGACTCTTCTTTCTGACGCTTTTCGGTCTGTTCTTCAAATATTCCTCACAGGGTATTTATATGAGATCCGTTGCCGACAATCAAACGGCATCCCTGTCACTGGGAGTCAACGTCAGAAGGGTTTTCGCATTGTCCTGGGCAATAGCGGCGCTGGTAGCGGGAATGAGTGGAATCGTCCTTGGCATTATAAACGGAATCAATGTGCATGATCTCTCATCGGTGGGCCTCAAGGTTTTTCCGGTTGTCATACTGGGCGGGCTCGACAGCATCGGTGGGGCCATTATCGGGGGGCTTATCATCGGTCTTCTTGAAACGTTCACCGGGGGCTATCTGGACCCGTCACTGAGAGATGTGATTCCCTATATCGCGCTTGTCTTCATTCTCATGGTGAAACCATACGGCCTGTTCGGCCTGGTGGAAATCGAACGGGTTTAGAAAATATGATTCGCATGCCACGGATGAGCTTTTGTATTGTTGTTGAAAATATATAACGGTGTATATTCATGAGAAAACTATGGTTCCATCCATGCGGAAATTTCAGTAATCGATACGAGCAGGAGATCACGATCTTTGAGACCGACTTCGGCCGTGCAGCTGCGCTGCTGGGAATGGTTGTTCTTTTTACACTTGTTCCGTTCATGACCGGTCCCTATGTGCTCTATGTTATCAACATCATCGGGATAACCTCCATTGCCGCCATCGGTCTCAACATACTCGTCGGATTTACCGGTCAGATATCTCTGGGACACGGCGCTTTCGTCGGCGTCGGTGCCTACGCGGCCGCGATCATGGCAACGTCCTTATCCTTTCCGTTCTGGATTGCCGTGCCCGTTGCCGGTCTGGTTACCGCACTGGTCGGGATGGTATTCGGTATGCCGTCGGTACGGCTGAAAGGGCTCTATCTCACTATTGCGACGCTTGCCGGCCAGTTTATCATCGAGTATATTCTTGTTCACTGGGAAAGCCTTACCAGGGGGACAATGGGCATTATACTGCCGTCGGCATCAATTCTCGGCATTACTATTGAAGGTGACCGCAGTTTCTTCTTCGTCATATTTATTTCTCTGATCGCCATGACGTATATCGCTTCCAATATTATGAGAACACGATACGGCAGGGCATTCATTGCAATCAGGGACAACGATCGTGCAGCGGAAGGAATGGGCATCCCCATCTTCCGATATAAACTTCTCGCCTTCGGTGTCAGCTCTTTTTATGCCGGAGTCGCCGGTGCACTGCTGGCGTTTTATTTGATAAGCATCTCGACGGAGCCTTTTAATCTCGGACTGTCGGTTGAATACCTTGCCATGGTCATTATCGGCGGTATGGGAAATATCGCGGGATCGGTATTCGGGGCGACATTCATAACGGTATTGAACGAGGTGCTGCGGTGGCTGACGGATTTCCTGATGAACGCGGGAATACTGGAAGGATTCCAATTGAATGTAGCCCCGCTGCGCGAGTTGGTCTTCGGAGCGGCAATCGTTCTATTCATCCTGTTCGAACCGAGAGGCCTCGCCGAAGTGTGGCGCATTATCCGGTCAAGTTTCAGGCTGTGGCCGTTTTCATATTAAGGAAGACCGAAGCATATGGACTGATCGTCATGTTATCGGAACGGGAACAGCTGATTGTCTGAGCTGCACGGCAGGTCGGATTTTTGAAAGAGGATATTACAGAGGTAAACCATGAGCACTACCCCCTTACTTCAGATCAACAACATCAGCGTCGTATACTCCGATGTCATTCAGGTTCTCAAGGGAGTATCGCTGACCGTCGAAAAAAACACGATCGTTTCACTGCTCGGAAGCAATGGGGCGGGCAAGACAACCACACTCAAGGCAATCTCGGGGCTCCTTAAACCGGAAAACGGAAGAGTCACCGACGGAACGATCATGTTTGATACTAAATCGGTTCAGAACTCGGCTCCCGAAGATATTACCCGTATGGGGATCATTCAGGTCCTTGAGGGACGTCAGCCCTTCAAGTATCTGACAATCGAAGAGAATCTCCGTGTCGGAACGGCGACTCGATGGGGTAAGCCGTACAAGCAGGACATGGATATGATCTACGAATACTTCCCATCACTGATAAAACGAAGGAAAAGTCTGGCCGGTTACTGCAGCGGCGGGGAACTGCAGATGCTGGTTATCGGAAGGGCACTCCTTGCTCACCCTAAACTCCTGCTCCTTGACGAGCCGTCATTGGGACTTGCTCCGCTGGTTGTGAAAGAGATATTTCGAATCATCAAGCGGATCAATGAAGAGCAGGCCACAACGATTATCCTTGTTGAGCAGAATGCCAACATGGCGCTTCAGATCGCCCATTACGGATATGTCATGGAAAATGGAAAAATCGTCATGGAAGGCAAAGCTGAGGAACTCAGAGAAAATCCCGACGTGCGGGAATTTTATCTCGGCATGGGGGCATCCGGAACCGTCAAATCATATAGAAACATAAAGTCGTATAAACGGCGCAAACGATGGCTCTGATTGTATGTTACTGAAAAGTAACGGGTGATTGGCGGGAATACAATGAAAGGCGGACGAGAGGAACCATCTATGGCACCATGTTATGATGAAAAGGAAACGAGGCCATCTCGGGAGAGATTACGGGAACAGAATGAGCGACTGGCAGAGATGATTCGAATCGGTTATGACGCATCACCGTATGTCAAAAAAGTGATTGATGAACGTGGTCTGACGGCGAACGCCATAAAGTCTGTTGACGATCTTGAAGCACTGCCGGTGATTTCACGGGAGAAATTGGTTTCCCTGGAAACGGTCAGACCGCCTTACGGCGGCCTGACTCATCCGACCCTCGTAACGGACAGGATCTTCACGTCGCCGGGGCCGGTTTATGAACCACATTTATCGGAACATGAGCTGTGGCACAGAGGGTATTGCGCCGCGGGGTTCAAACCGGGAGATATCGTTCTTAATACATTTTCGTATCATATGGTAGCGGCGGGACTGACGTTTCATGAAGGACTCAGATCAGTCGGCGCAACAGTGGTTCCTTCGGGGACATCAGGAACGGAAACGCAGGTGCAACTCATCCGCGACTTGAAGGTGACGGGATATACCGGCACACCCAGCTTCCTTATGGCGATTATAGCCAAAGCCGGAGAACTTGGGTTTGATTTCAGGAATGACTTCAACCTTCGCAGGGCGAGCTTTGTGGCCGAACCGCTTCAGCCATCGCTGCGACGGCGATTTGAAGACGAGTACGGCATCGACACCTATCAAATGTACGGCGCCACGGAGGTGGGGGATATCGCATATGAATGCCACATAAAAAACGGGTGGCATCTCTGTGAGGATGTCATTGTTGAAATTATTGATCCGGCAACGGGGATGAAGGTCCCGTCAGGGCAACTGGGAGAAGTTGTCGTCACCAGGCTGAATAATAAGTTTTTCCTGTTTCGCTTCGGAACGGGAGATCTTTCCCGTATAATTGAAGAGCCCTGTCCCTGTGGGAGAACGTCATGCAGGCTTGACGGCATTGCCGGCAGGGTAGGTGATGCGGTAAAAGTACGAGGTCTTTTCATAGCGCCCAGCCAACTGAATAAGTTAAAGGAAAACTTTAGAAATTATTTGATCCAACTTGTGATCACGAGGGAAGACTTTAGAGATCGTCTGACAGTCCGCATGGCATCGACCGATGAAATAACATCGAAGGAGATTGCTCTTTTCGATCGGGTTTTTCAGGAAACATGCACGATACGACCCGATGACATCGAGGTGACAACCACGGCGGAACTGGAAGGGGATAACAGTTTGATCATTGACAGGAGAGAATGGAAATAAGGTCATCGCCGCTGCACGTACTACGATGGAGAAACATCCTTCATACGCAGCTGTATGTTACTCATGCCGTTCCAATTGTTGATCTGCGGCGTAAACAGTGCATTGACTCTTGAATTATAGAGACGATCCGACAGGTGAGCCATGCCGAACCAGATCGAATTTTGATAGACGGTGCTGTCATTAAGAACCATTCGAAGATGATTTGTGCCTACCGTTGTCAGTGATGTGATCCTGATATTTTCGACACACAGTATCGGTTCGGGATTCATATTGCCGAACGGCGCAAGCATTTCAATTTGTGAAATCAGGTCGTGATTGATATCGTTGAGACTGCAGTAGGCATCCACGAGTGTCTGAGGCGAAAGATTGGGCAGATCAAGATCGGTCACAATAGCATCATCGAGGGCAAAGGAAAACTCTTCGATATTCTCTTCTTTAATTGATATTCCCGCGGCATAACGATGTCCTCCGTATGAAATAAGGAAGGGGTCACACTTTTCCTTCAATCCCTGATAGAGGTTGAATTCAGCGATGCTTCTCCCCGAGCCCTTGCCGACGCCGTCTTTGATGCTGATTAAGATGGCAGGTCGATAGTATCGATCTACCAGCTTTGACGCCACAATACCGATAACTCCCGGATGCCATTGTGAAGATGCAAGAACGATTGATTTTATGTCTTCTCCGCCGTATCGCGCTCTTATTTGCTCAAGTATTTCGTTCAATATTGTTTTTTCTATTTCCTGACGCTCTCGATTGTATGTGTCGAGAATCGATGCCAGTCGCTGAGCTTCCTCCGGGTCCTCAGTCAGTAGCAATTTGACGGCATCCTGCGGCGATCCGACTCTCCCCGCTGCATTGATGCGTGGTATCAGCTTGAATGATGCGTCCTGTGCACCGACGGCATTAAGTTCCATGCCGCTTATTTCTTTCAGAGCTTGTATGCCGATTCTCCGTCCCTCGTTGATGATGTCCAGCCCGATTTTGGCAAAGATTCTGTTTTCATCAATAAGTGGTGAAATATCTCCGATTGTTCCGAGGGCTACGAGATCGAGATATTCCTTCAAATTGGGGTATGGTTTATCCTTCCAGAACCCCATATTGCGAAGAGTGCCCCGCAATGCTATCAGAAAATTAAAGGCTATGCCGACCCCGGCAAGGTGTTTAAACGGGTATGAGCAGTCAGTGCGGTTCGGGTTGATGGCAGCAACTGCATTGGGCAATGTGTCGGGGACTTCATGGTGGTCCAGGATAATCGTATCGATACCCTGTAACGTCGCATACGCGACTTCATTCGTGTCGGTGATACCACAGTCAACGGTGATGATGAGGGATACGCCGTCATTTCTGATCGCATCGATGGCGTTTTTGTTTAATCCGTATCCTTCTTTAATACGATCAGGGATGTAATACGTTACGCGTTGCTTAATATCTTGCAGGAACTTCACGAGAACAACGATGGATGTTATCCCGTCAGCATCATAATCGCCGTAAACGGCGATTCGTTCACCCTTGTAGATCGCCTCTATCAGCCGCTCCACCCCTTTCTCTATATCTTTCATGAGAAAAGGGTTATGGAGATCTTTCAACGAGGGATACAGGAAGTGGTGCGCATCACCGGGATCCGTAATATTACGATTAATCAGTATCCGGGATACAATGGGTTTGAGACCGAATTCCCGGGCCAGATCATGGTGTGTCTGAATATCCTTATCGGGTAGTTTCCATATCGTCCGTGGAAGCATTCTAAGCTCTTCTTTGCGTGATGTTCATTTCAATGACAACTTTGATTTGGGAGACATATTATCAAGGCATGGCGACATGTCAAGAAGAGAATTACTGCTTGATCTTTTAAAATACGAATGTTACATGTTACTTCTTCGTGAAGTCAATGCCATGACGATAAATATAATAAAGAAATACATACAGTTAGACAGATCCGATATAGCGTCTTTGAAGTTCTTCCTTGAAGGATATGACGGTATTGGAACCATGACGACAGTGGACAGATACAAGGCGATTGTTGAAGTTACGATAATGCCGGATTTTGCAGCAGACGCCGGACTGATTCTTGAAGCGTTAAAGGATGAAATTGAATTTGAGGAAGTGGGATAAATACAACAGAAAGGACGTACAATGAAAAAATTCCTTACGGCATTGGCCGTAGTGAGCATTATTCCTCTTTTAATGGGAATGGGCGGCATATTGGGTGAAGATTCTCCGGATAAAATTCCGCTCCCGGATGAAAAATTTAATGCCGTTTACATTGATCAGTTCAATGTGACGACTGAGTGTACCAATGTTTCAATTCAGGGCAAGTCATTCATAGAAGGCAAAAGGGGAGAGGGAACCTATGCGATACCCTTTCAGAACGTTACGAGTGTCATCTTTCTCATGCGGAATGGAACGCTGGAGGGACACGTGACATTAAAAGACGGAATTGAAATGATACTTGTTCTCAAGGGAGATCAGAAAGCATATGGCAAAACCAGGTATGGAACCTTCCAGATAAAATTGGGTGATCTCAAAAAAATGGTATTCACGGAGCGGGATTAAAAAAAGGGGGAATCTGCATTCCCCCGCCATATCAAAAACATCAGATGAAGCGTTGAGTGAATCACACAGCTTTCCGCACGAAACCGGAACGGAGACATCGCGTGCAGACTTTCTTCCGCTTTACCGCCCCTGTCTTATCATCAATAACACGCATTCTCTGAAGATTCGGATACCATACGCGCTTCGTTTTGTTGTTCGCATGACTAACCTTGTTTCCAACTGACGGTCTTTTTCCACACACCTCACATACTCGGGCCATATTCAAACTCCTTCGGAAAATTGAACTGCTGTCTAACTCATAAATGCCGATTTTGCAAGTAATTTTTTAAAATTGTTCCTCTTGATACCTACTATTGCTTCATAAAATATGTTTTGCCGCATACACCATTCTCCTCTTAAAGTCCAAACAACACAAACGGCAGCCGCAATCGGTTTCATTGTGCTGAGTTTTGACTGCTCACATCAGAACTTTTTCACCCGAGATTCCCGTGCGGTGCATGATGAACAGAATCCCCCATCAATCATTCTTCATTGACGGCGGCTGTCCTGTCGCTTCCAGGACGCGCATCCACACATTGCCTTTCGGATTGACTTTCTTGCGGGTCGTGACAGTGCGAATCGGTAAGTGGACGTATTCATTTTTATACAATCCGACTACCATTCCCGTTTTGCCCGCCATGCCGGCATGAACGGCACATTGCCCCAATACGGCGCAATACAGGCTGTCGCTCGCATTTGACGACACGCTGCGTATCGTATAGCTGGGGTCGATATATTTAAGGTTGATCTCCATATCGGTGCCGGAAAAATATTTCTCGATATGCCCTTTCAACAGAACCCCTATGTCATCAAGCTTTATGTTTCCGGAAGCATCGCGACGGAGGGGAGCTGATCGGTCAAACAGATCCTGGCCGGCGCCTTCAGCCACCAGGACGACTGCATGATGGCGATTCCTGAGCCGATTGTCAAGTGCCTTAAAAAATCCCTTTTCACCATCCAAATCAAACTGCACTTCGGGAATCAACACGAAATTGACATCGTTCTGGGCAAGGGCGGCACTGACGGCGATGTGTCCCGACTGCCGTCCCATGATTTTTACCAGCCCGACACCGTTCGGCGCCCCCTTCGCTTCAACATGGGCGCAATCAATAACTTTCACCGCTTCGGCGATCGCCGTATCAAAGCCGAATGTCTTATCAATGACATTCAAATCGTTATCGATTGTTTTCGGTATGCCGATGATACTTATATTGAGGTGCCTCTTGGTAATTTCTTCAGTGATCAGTTCGGCAGCCCTCATCGTCCCGTCGCCGCCGATGCAGAAAAGAATATTGATATTGAGCTGGTAGATTGAATCGACGATTTCTTCTATGTCCTGATTACCACGTGATGAAGAGAGAATACTGCCGCCGAGTGTATGGATGTCTTTGACAAAGTCGGGAGTCAATTCGATGACGTCATGCCCGTATTTCGCGATGAAACCTTGAAAACCATAACGGATTCCCAATATATTTTTCACGTGATAACGATAATAAAGCTGCATGACAACCGCCCGTATGACATCGTTGAGACCAGGACAGAGACCTCCGCAGGTTACGATAGCGGCTTTCGTTTTTGCCGGATCAAAATAAATCTTTTCTCTCGGCCCGGCTACCTCCACGGAAAGCGGTTCGCCCAACCCTCCTCTTAATTTATCAAACTCGCCTCTATCGATGTTAAAGAGAACCTGCTTTTTGTCGTCGGTAAAATAGCCAGCAAGATGGGGAGACGGTATTTTACAGGGTCCGAGGGACCTTATCGAAAAGTCGTACTTCGAATCTGTCATGGCACTATCCTCCAATCACAAACTTTGCTGCGTCGATACCGGAGAGAATCTCTCCGATAAATCCAAGGCCTGCAAACACCATGCCGCCCGTTAGAAAAACATTATGGACCGGAGTTGCAGAGGAAAGCGGGGATATTCCGAGAATACTTGATCGGTTGTTTGAATATTTACGGCAGATAACTTCCTGGTACTGTCTCGATATATCAATAGACTTTTCAATATTTAGGTGATCGATATTTTCCTTGAAAAAGGGAATGTGACTCTGAATGTTCTCCAGCATCCCGTATGACATTTCTTGAAGTTCGGCATTGCTCAAACGTAATGGTGACTCATCAAGAAAGACCGATATGCTTGCCGCCCGTTTACCCAATGGAGCGCGAAAAGGATCTGAACGAGAACTCATCTCGACAAAGAGAAGGTTACCGTTCGTCATTGTTTTGTCTTCTTCCGAAACTATAATGACATGTTCCCCCATTTGCTCAGGAAGACCTTTGTCGCTGACTCCCACGTGAAGTGTAAAGGGATGAAGCGGTTTCCCGATGGCATTGTAACGTCTGTTCATTCTTGAAAATCGTTTATCGGTGAAAAGCAGCGTTTTCAATTTTTCCCACTTTTCGCTTACGATAACACTGCGACTGTTCATGGTTCGGTTCTCATCCTTCATCGCAAGTTCGATTGTAACGGTTTCTTCCACCTGAAGCCGTACGATAGAGCAGCCTTCAAAGAGGAACCCGCCCGACTCGGAAAATATGCTTGTAAGTTTGTCGGTTAACGTATGACGGCCGCCGGTAAAATAGAACTGCTCTCGAAAGAGTGGTGTTAAGGCATACGCACGAACGAAGGCATTTGCCGTATCGACGCTTATGTTTGAAAACAAAAGTGTCAGTGCATCAATGAATCTTTGCATCTTTATGTTTTTGTGGAAAGTCTTGAAGCTCCGGGACAACGACAGCCTGTGCCATACGAGAGCCGGGGCGTACCCTGTGAACCGTGCAATATCGCGGACGGAGTTTGGACGGTGATAAAATCCTTTATTCAGTATGTTCGATAAAACGTCATTTTTTTGTTCCAGGGTTTCGTAGAGTGATTCTATGGCACCGATCTCATCTCCAAATTCTCTTTTGAATTCCTTCAGACAGCCTTCCTTCGTGTTCGTTATATTAATCCTGTGGTTGGGAAATAATACCTGCAAAGAAGGATCGAGAGGGTGAATGAGGTGTTCCTCTATAAGAGCACTGTCAACTGCGGTCAAGAATTGTCTGACGAATTCGTTCTGTCCGAATCCGGTCCAGGGAAACGGATCTATATCGAAGGTATAGCCCGATTCGGAATAAAAAGAGGGGATATGCCCCTCTCGTAACAGCGCCGTTCGTTTCCCACTCAAACCACTTGTTACCGCGGCAATGAGAGAACTGAGATCATTTCCAATGACGATAGTGTCGAACATATTCCTCGCAAATCTTATCTGAAGTGATAACCCGGATTCCTTGTTCCGTTAAACGGGCTGATGTTACACCCATGCCTTGTACTAAAATATGGTCTCTTTTAACACAGGTGACACCGCAGGAGGGGCTTCTTTCCTTCATGATCGCCATATCTATGTTCATTATAGTTGCGAGCTTGATAACTTCGTCTGCCCCCTTCACGAATTCCGCCGTAACATTTTTACCTTGCGAATCGACCACGACAGCATGACCCGTCAGGACATCAAATCCGTCACCATTAACAATTTCAGCAGGCAACCGCGGGGTAGGCAGGCCACCCAGCTGTTCCGGACATATCGGGATAAAAACAGCTTTATGTGCCAACGCAAGCAGATAATCGTTGCGAACGCTCCGTCCGTCATACCTGCACTCGATTCCCAATAGGCATGCACTCACAAGTATCATGTTCGAATTCAGTATCTTGTCAGTGGAGGATTGTGAATAGGCGTATCGTCTATACTCGTATGATCTCGTATTCGAACCTTTCGATCGACGATTTCAAGTTTACCTTCCGCATAGAATTGGATTGCCTGAGGAAATATCCTGTGTTCTTCTCTAAGAATCCTCTGCTGGAGCGTATCAGCCGTATCGTCATCGAAGACGGGAACGACCGACTGTATGATAATCGGTCCCGTGTCGACACCGTCATCAGCAAAATGGACGGTACATCCTGAAAATTTGACTCCATACGCAAACGCCCGTTCCTGGGCATGAATCCCCTGAAATGAAGGCAGAAGGGCGGGGTGTATGTTCATGATACGATGGTGGAAAGTCTTGATAAAAAGAGGCGTGAGTACTCTCATGAATCCGGCCATGACTACAAGCTCGACAGAATATGAATTGAGCACATCAATTAATTTCTGTTCGAAATCTTCTCTTGTTTCGAAGTCTCTGTGGTCGATTAATACCGCAGGGATATTATGTTTTTGTGCCCGTTCAAGAGCAAAAGCACTGGCAACATTACTGATAACGACATAAATGACCGCATCGAGATTGCCCGCTTCAATCTGATCGATGATCGATTGAAGGTTGGAACCGCTGCCCGATACCAATACACCGATAGCCACCTTTTTCTTCATGAGACTCACACAAAAATGACGGATGGTTGATGATTGTCCCGCTTGCCGACAGAACCGATGAGATATGCTTTTTCACCAAGCATCTCAAGGCGTTCCATGATTTCTTCGCTGTCCTTTTCGGATACGACGATCATCATACCGATGCCCATATTAAAAACACGGACCATTTCCATATCATCAATGTTTCCCCGTTCCTGGATAATTGTAAATATCGGTGGTATCTCCCAGCTGTGGATCTTGATCACCGCCTGGCACGGTTCCGGTATGATGCGAGGGATATTGTCGATAAAACCGCCTCCCGTTATGTGTATGATTCCCTTGATGGTAAAGTTTTTTATGAGATTGAGAATACTCTTGACATAGATTCGAGTGGGACGAAGCAATTCCTCTCCGATAGAATGATCGAGACCCTCGACCATATCGTTCACCGTGAGTTTTTCAAGATCGAATAAAACTTTTCGTGCGAGAGAGAAGCCATTGCTGTGTATACCGTTGGAAGCCATACCAATGATCTGATCGCCGACCCTTATTTCGGAACCGTCGATCACTTTCTCCCTTTCAACGATACCGACACAGAATCCAGCCAGATCATATTCGTTTTCATCATAGAATCCCGGCATCTCAGCGGTCTCACCGCCGATGAGCGCGCACCCCGATTCTGTGCATCCCTGGGCGATGCCTTCAATGATCTTAACGCTTTTTTCTACATCGAGCTTTCCTGTGGCTATGTAATCAAGAAAGAAAAGCGGTTCAGCTCCCTGAACGATCAGATCATTCGTGTTCATGGCAACGAGGTCGATACCGACCGTGTCGTGTTTATCCATAAGCTGGGCAATTTTCAGCTTTGTTCCGACGCCATCCGTTGCCGACACGAGAACGGGACTTTTATACTTTTCAGTGTCGAGATGGAATAACCCGCCGTAGTTTCCGATGTTTCCCAGAACCTCTTTACGGGATGTCGCCTTGATGAGTGGTTTTATCTGCTCTACAAAGCTGGCGGCCTTATCGATATCTACACCGGCATCCTTGTAAGAGACTGTTTTTTTAGCCATATATTCCCTCGCAGTACATATT